>NZ_JAKUDY010000001.1:0-521320 GCF_022662635.1 Bacillus cereus group sp. BfR-BA-01522
ACATATGGCTGTTCGTAGAGCACGTACGGGGAAAAAGGGAACAAACAATAGTCAAAGTCATACCTACTATTTTGATATTGAAAAATGCAAAGTATGTCCATTCAAAAGTGGGTGTTACAAGGAAGGCGCTAAAAGTAAAACATATTCTGTGACAATTAAATCCACTGAACATAAGGAACAACAAGCATTTCAAGAAAGTGCATATTTTAAAGAAAAGGGGAAAGAGCGTTATAAAATTGAAGCGAAAAATAGTGAACTTAAGCATAGACACGGGTATGATGTGGCATCTTCCTCGGGTCTGATTGGTATGCAACTGCAAGGTGCAATGGCTATATTCGCTGTCAATTTAAAACGAATCCTAACCTTGATGAAAGAAACAAAGTAAAAAAGGATAAAGAGAAAGACGACTTTTCATTCAAAATTGAATGAAAAGTCGTCTTTCTTGTTTTGTATCCGGTTTATAAACCGAAAAACGTAAGTTTTTCAGTGCCCTCTCGCTTAGAAGACTCTTTTTATGTTTCTTATTTTATTTTGTAATGAATTGTTGTGTCCAGTAGTTACCGTTTTCTACATGACCCACACCGATGTGAGTAAAGCTACTATTTAAGATGTTTGCGCGGTGACCTTCGCTATTCATCCAAGCTTGTACAACTTCTTCTGGTGTACGTTGACCTTGTGCGATATTTTCACCTGCAGATTTGTAAGAGATACCAAATCGTTTCATCATGTCAAATGGAGAACCGTATGTTGGGCTATTGTGATCAAAGTAGTTATTTTTTTGCATATCTTCAGATTTTGCACGTGCTACTTTGCTTAATTCGTTATCAACTTGTAACGCTGATAAACCGTGTTTTGCACGTTCAGCATTTGTTAATTTAACAACACGTTGTTCAAATTCGCTTAAAGAACCTTTTTTTTCTTCAGCAGGTTTTTGTGTTTCAGGTTTAACTGTTTCGTTGTTTACAGCAGGTTTTTGTGCTTCAGGTTTAGCTGTTTCGTTGTTTACAGTAGGTTTTTGTGCTTCAGGTTTAGCTGTTTCGTTGTTTACAGTAGGTTTTTGTGCTTCAGGTTTAGCTGTTTCGTTGTTTACAGTAGGTTTTTGTATTTCTGGAGTTATAGGTACGGGTTGCTTATTAGAAATGAAGCAGTTTTGTTGGAATGCTACTTGATTCCACTCTGCTAAAGATTGGATTCCGATAGATTGTAAGTATGCTTGTAATTCTTGTTGATTCATATATTTCATCATAACTTTAGAATTATGAATGTTTTGAATCTTAATTTTAGCTGGTTGTACAGTTGCAGCTTGTGCGTCTAAAGATGTTACTCCTAGCGTTAATGCAGTTGCAGCTGCTACAGATAATAAAACACGTTTTTTCATAAAGATGTGTCCTCCTATGGAAAAGTATTGTACTGTTTTCAACAGATTCATTTTTGACAGCCTGTCTGACTGACAAATTTATGGTAACACAGAAAAGGTCGCAAAAAAGATGGAAAAAAATTCATAGACTGTAAAATTTCCTGTTTTATCCTAGAGTAGGAGGAGAATAAAAATAGGAGAACACTAGATTATAAGAGGAATGATTAGCAATTTTATCTTTACTAATAAAGATGAAATTTTGGTATAATTTACCGTAGTTTCATTATAAGAAACCTCACATAGCGAAGAGTTTCAAAGTTTTGGAAGGAATATAATGGATATTATTTAACAAAACTGTAACGTTTTTGTTGTTCTTTTTTATCGGACAGTAACATATTTTTAATCTTGTAGCGGATAAAAACAGCGGCTATCTCTTTACATAGAAGAAAGGGATAGCCGTTTTCTTATTATTATGAGTTATACTCAATTGCCTCTAATAGTAGATCTACAATATGAACTCCTCGCATTTTATGAGAGAGATGTTCACGTTCAATACCAAGTTTCATTTGTAATAAACAACCTGGATTAGCAGTAACGATTGTAGTTGCATTTGTTTCGTGGACACGTTCCATCTTGTAATTTAAAAATTCCATCGATAGTTCAGAATGAACAATATTATAAATTCCAGCTGAACCACAGCAACGATCAGCATCTTTCATTTCTCGATATGTTATGCCTTGAATTGCTTGTAGGAGCATACGTGGCTCTGAGGATGTATGCATTACGTTGCGCAAATGACAAGAATCTTGATACGTAATAATTTGCGGTGGTAGGCGTAAATCAGTTCGTTTATGGAAATCTAACTCAACTAAAATGGCTGTAATATCTTTTATTTTCGCAACAAACTGTTTTGCCCGTTCAGCCCACTTCGAATCATCTTTTAACAAGTGATCATAATCTACAAGATATGCTCCGCAACCACCAGCATTTGTAATAATATAATCAATATTCAAATCCTCAAAAGCTTTGATATTTCGTTTCGCAAGTTCTTTTGCTCCCCTCTTTTCACCAGCATGACCATGGAGCGCACCGCAGCAATTTTGATTTTTCGGAATCACAACATCACAACCAGCAAGTTGAAGAAGTTTCATCGTTGCATTATTTGTTTCTAAGAACATGGTATCCATTAAGCATCCTGTAAAGAAAGCAACACGTTTTTTCTTTGTCGCTTGAGCAGGTAAAAATTCTGGACGGTTTTTCATTTTTTTCATTTTTGGTACTTTTGGTAAGACAAGATCCATCGTTGCAAGTGTTTCAGGAAATAGCTTCATAATCCCTGTTTTATGTGTCAATGTTTGTAAACCAGAGCGTTGGTAAAATCCAATGATTCCTGTTAATGTGCGCATGCGATTTTGATGGGGAAATAGTCCCTCAAATACCATTTTACGAACAGCTTTCACAGGCATAGAGAACTTTTTATTTTGATTAATAATATCTCGTGCTTCTTCTAATAGATGGCCGTAGTTTACACCTGATGGACAAACAGGTTCACACGCGCGGCAACCAAGGCAAACATTTAATGTATTTTCCACATCTTCATCAGGTTCTATTAAACCATCAACAACCGCTTTCATTAAAGCGATACGCCCGCGAGGTGAGTGAGACTCCTTATAACCAGATTGAATATAAGTAGGACAAGTTGGTAAGCAAAATCCGCAACGCATACAGTTTAATAATTCATCTTCATTTAAGCGCTCTTTAAACTCTTTTTGAATTTGTTCTTTGTTCAATGTTGTCATTGTTCGACCACCACTCTTTTACGAGAATCTTTGGCGAACATTTTTCCTGGATTCATAATATTGTTTGGATCGAAAGCTTGCTTAATTCCTTTCATAGCCGCGATGCCCTCTTTGCCTAATTTTAATTCTAAATAAGGAGCTTTCATAGCACCTACTCCATGTTCACCTGTAATGGTGCCGCCGAGTTTAATAGCTGTTTCAAAAATTTCAGCAAAGGCTTGTTCAGCACGGTGCATTTCTTCTTTATTGCGAGCATCTGTCATACAAGTTGGGTGTAAGTTTCCATCACCAGCATGACCAAATGTACAAATTGAAATGTCGTATTTTTTAGCGATTGCATTAATTGCTTCCACCATTGGCGCAATTTGTGAGCGAGGAACAGTTGCATCTTCTAATATTGTTGTCGGCTTTAATCTTGCTAAGGCAGAAAGGGCGCTACGACGTGCGGTACGCAGTGCATCTGCTTCTTGCTCATCTTTTGCAATACGCACATCAACCGCATGCATCTCGCGGCAAATTTCAGCCATTTTTTCAATATCACGATTCACCACTTCACTTGCACCATCTTGTTCAATGAGAAGGATGGCTTTTACATCGGTAGGCAGACCGATTTGGGCAAATTCTTCTACGACTTCAATTGTCGGCTGATCTAAAAATTCAAGTGTTGCAGGAATGATTTTATTCGCAATAATCGTAGAAACGGCTTGAGCAGCTTCATTCATATCTTGATATAATGCGAGCATGGTTTTCTTTGTTTCAGGCATTGGAACGAGTTTTAAAATAGCCTCTGTTACAACACCGAGAGTACCTTCCGAACCAACGAATAAACGAGTTAAATCATAACCCGCTACATCCTTCGCTAATTTACCACCTGTTCGGATGATATCACCATTTGGTAAAACGATTTCAAGACCGATTACATAGTCTCTTGTTACACCATATTTTAAGCCGCGTAAGCCACCGGAATTTTCGTTAATATTCCCGCCGATTGTAGAAATTTTCATTGAGCTTGGGTCCGGTGGGTAAAAGAGTCCTTTCGCTTCTACAGCATTCATAATAGCAAGGGTAATAACGCCAGGTTGCACAGTAACTGTTAAGTTTTCTTCATCTATTTCTAATATTTGATTCATATGACGGAAAATCAAAACAACGCCACCTTCAAGCGGACATGTTCCTGCACAGAGATTTGTACCAGAACCACGAACGTACACAGGCACTTTATGCGTGTTGCATATCTTTAGCACTTCGGATACTTCATTTGTATTACGTGGTGCAACGACTGCATCAGGAATCGATTGAAAGTTTGGCGTCGCATCATAACTATACGTTAAACGACCCATATTGGATGTATCTACATTCTCTTGACCAACAATAGATACAAATGAATCAATAATATGTTGTTCTAGCATTAGAAATCCCCCTCAAACTGTTGACTTAATATCCTATTCATGAGAGTTGGACTTATTTCATGATTTGCCTTTGTGAAACAAATCGCATTATGAGTACAAACATCTTTCAAGTAAATTGTTTTTCTCCCGTGAATAACCTTGAGATTGTTGACATGCTTCTGAAAGAAAATAAGAATAAAAGCGCTGTCACATTGTTTTCATTAATAATGATAAAAAAGTAGGGAATTTCTTTCTATATATAAACAACTAAAGATTAGTTCGTTTTTTCACCCTTTTTTGTATGATTATCTAATAGGAGGAGGGCAAAGTATAAAACAATTAAATCTTTAAATTGTTTTGGGTTAAGTCCTGTACGGTCCTCGACTCTTTTTAACCTGTAATGCAATGTATTAATATGAATATGTAAACTTTTAGCTGTTTGTTTATACGACTGATTGTGCTCAAGAAATAGTCGTAATGTTTGCATCAGTTCCCCTTCAGATAATAAAGGGGCGATTGTACGTTTCAGAAATTCTTTCCGAGTTTCGGTGGTAATATCTTGTAAACACATTTCCAATCGTAAGTCTTCATGAAATACAATTCCTTTTGTTTCAAAGGCGACAGAAAGGGCACGCAATGCTTGTTCATAAGATATATGCATCTCGCTAGGCATAACAGTTTGACCGATTCCAATATAAACTGTAATCGGGAATAAAGCTTCACAATCTTGTTTTAATCGTTTGAAAAATTGAAAGGATTTGTTTTTAGATTCGATTGTAGTAAATAAAATAAAGCGGTCATTTCCCCATCGTACAAATAATGCATCTTTTGTTAATAAATTGCGAATATGTTGCCAAATTTTTCTTTGTAACATTGCGTCCTCCTGATTAAAGGAGATTAAAACGAGTTGTTTCTTTTTGTATAAATCGATTCCAAGTGTTTTGGCACGATCTAAAAAACTAGGTGACCAATCCTTACTTTGAAGCCAATCAAACACGAATGCTTCATAGGAGCGCTGCTTCAGTTCTAACTGTTCTAGAAAATAATTTTCATGGATAAGCAACTCTGTCATTTTTCGTAATATTTCTCCGTATGGTGAAATGTTTTTTGGGTCACCTGTTATGCCAATCACACCGATGACTTCATTGTGAAAAAGGAGCGGGAGGTTCATTCCAGCTTTTACGCCTTGTAAATGGTGTTCATCCTCTTTTGTAATAATGACAGTTTTCTTTTCTTTTGCACACCGAAGGGCTCCTTCATGAAACTGTCCAATTCGCTCGAAATCTGTACTCGCAATGATGATCCCCTGTATATCAATAATGATAATATTCCCTGTAATGAGTCTTCTCACTTCACGGACAATTTTATTTGCTAAATCAGGAGAAAGCATAATTTGCACACCTCTACTTTTATTTGTTGTACATTATATATGTTGTCGTTGTATTCATATAGGAAGATTTCACACATTCCTCACAATTATTTGTTATTTTACAATTATAACGAAATTATCTACAGATGGAGGGAATCTCTTGAAGAAATATTTGTTTCTTCTATGTTTTTTGTTTCTGTTAGCAGGGTGTAATGAAAATTCGTATACACCGATTGCAAAACATAAAAGTGTAGTTATAACAACAAATATAAAAGAAGGCAGCATTAGCTTTATTGATAAAAAGTTAAAAAAAGTAATTGCATCATGGGAGCTGCAAGAACCTATTACTGGTGTTACGATACTTCCAAATGGTGAGGATATGCTTGTATACGGAAAGCAATTAGAATATATATATATTTATTCGTTAACAGAAGGGAAGCAAATGAAGAAGTGGAAGACAGGAAAAGGAATTGCAAATATTATTGTAGCAAATGATGGTAAGCAATTGTTTTTGGCGGACCAAAATGAACAAAAGATACGATTTTTTACGATGGATGGGAAAGAGATAGGAAATGTTCCTGTAGCAAAAGGCCCCCTTACAATGGTGCAGCATCATAAAAATTTATATGTACTAAATTTTTATGATACAGAGCTATCTACGATCGATTTAGAGAAAAAGCAGGTGAAACAATCTTTTATAGTACCACCAGCATCGACAGGAGCTATGGTGAGTAGCGATGGGAAGGAAATATGGATCGGCGGACATGGAGATGGAAAGCAAGTGAATGAAAAAGTACTTGTATATTCACTACGTAATGGAGAAATGCTTCGTTCGTTACATGCACCATTTATGCCGATTAGTATTTCTGGGGATGGAAAATTTGTATACGTCTTAAGTCATGGATCAAATATGCTTCGAAAGTTTGATGCGGGAACATATCGAGAGGTAGGAGCAACCGAAGTAGGATCCAATCCATTTGCTTTCTTAAAGAGCGGGGAAGAAGAAGGATATGTCGCCAGCTATGATAGTGACGAAGTGTATATCATTGATATAAAGGATATGAAGATAAAACAAACGGTTGCAGTTGGCAAAGGGCCATTTCACTTGACTGAGAGAGAGGAGAGAGAAAAATGAACAAATATAAAGTATTACTTGTTGATGACGAGAGTGATATGAGGCAACTTGTTGGTATGTACTTAGACAACTTTGGTTATGAATGGGATGAAGCGGAAAATGGAAAAGAGGCACTTTTAAAATTAGAAGAGGCGCATTATGATTTTGTTATTTTAGATATTATGATGCCAGAGATGGATGGAATTGCCGTTTGTAAAGAAATTAGGAAAACATCAGATATTCCGATTATTTTTTTAACGGCTAAGGGAGAAGAATGGAATCGAGTAAATGGTTTACGAAATGGTGCGGATGATTATGTTGTGAAGCCATTTAGTCCCGGGGAGCTGATTGCACGCATGGAAGCTGTACTCAGACGATATACAAAGCAAGGGCAACAAGAAGAATTGGAATTTGGCCCAATACGTATGAATGAAAAAAGCAGGAAGGCTGAAACGAACGGAAAAATCATTTCCCTTACAGTAAAAGAATTTGATTTATTATATTTTCTTTGCCAGCACCATGGCCAAGTATTTAGCCGAGAGCAGTTATTAGAGAAAGTATGGGGATATGACTATGCAGGAAGTACAAGAACGGTGGATACACATGTGAAAACAATGCGTTTGAAACTAGGAGAAAGCGGGAACTGCATCCAAACAGTTTGGGGTGTAGGATATAAATTTGAGGTGTAATATGTTTACAATGGTACAGAAGCTATGGCTTACAGTTGTATGTGCAGTATGTATAACAGTTTCTTTTCTTTACTTTGTGTCATTGTACTCGTATGAAAAATTATACGTTCAAAATATTAAAGACACATTAATTGTAGAAGGAAAAAAACTTGTTTCACAATACAATAAGCGTGAAGGGATTTCCGCATTTGAGGAAAAGGTAAGAATGTTTGATAGAGTCTCTCATGCAGATATACTATTTGTAAATAACCCGCGTGATTTAAGTGCGTGCTTACCTTTTGATGTGCATTATGATTCACTTATTAGTGAACAGGATCGACAAATATTATTAGACGGTAAAACAGTGACAAAGGTTGGATATGAGGAACACTTTAATCGGAATATTATGGGAGTAGTTATTCCTGTTTTAGAAGAAAAGAAATTAGTGGGAATTGTATATTCTTACATCCCTTTAAAAAGTATTAAAGATTTAATATTTGATATGGGCATCATTTTAGCACCGTTAGCGCTTATTATAGTAATACTTACTGTATGGATTGGCCGGAAAATTATTATTGCGATTACAAAGCCGCTTTCACAAATGGAACAGATTGCAAACCATATGGCAACGGGGGACTTTTCAGAGCGTATTACCATTTCATCTGAGGATGAAATAGGTCGCCTTGGAAGAGCATTTAATAAAATGGCTACTTCATTGGAGAATGAAGATATAAAGCGAAAGGAATTTTTAGCGAATGTTTCACATGAACTTCGGACGCCTCTTAGCTATATTAAAGGATATAGTGAAGCGATTTTAGATGGTGTGGCAAAGGGGAAACAAGAGAAATTTATGCAACTTATTCATAAAGAAGCAGGACGGATGCAGCGACTTGTGCATGATTTATTAGATTTAGCTCAATTAGAAGGGGAGCATTTTCCACTTCAAAAACAGCCAATTGTCTTTGCGCAGCTTATTGAAGATGTGGTGGAAACGTATGAATGGAAATGTATCGAAAAACAAGTGGAAATTTCAATGGAACTAGATCCGGATATTATTGTAATGATTGATGAAGATCGAATGCAACAGGTGCTCCATAACATATTGGATAATGCTATCCGCTATACAAATGAAAAGGGAAAGATTACAGTGCAGCTACAGAAGCTGAAGAAAGATTGTCAGTTGAAAATCATGGATACAGGAATTGGAATTGAACGAGAACATGTAGAACAACTTGGCGAAAGATTTTATCGAGTTGATAAAGCAAGAAGTCGTCAGCATGGTGGGACTGGACTCGGACTTGCGATTGTAAAACAAATTGTGCACATTCATGATGGGAAATGGAAAATTGAGAGCGAAAAAGGAAAAGGAACAACTGTTATGATCCAATTACAAATGGAGTAACGCAGAGAGGGGGGCATGGTAGAACGATAGGATTTTTATGGAAATGAAGGGTGAAAATAATATAGTATGCAGAGAAAAGGAAGATAAATAGAAAAATTATTAATTTTATTCCTTGTATAGTGAAAAATTGACGAATTTATGAACAAAATATTTGTACTTCATACCAATTCGTTCTAAAATAGGTATGATGCTTAATTCTTATAAATCGTTTTAATTGTTGTTTGGATGATACTGAGGTGATTTAACTGGAATACAAATCTATTAAACCAAAAAAAATTTACGAAGAGGTATCTGAAGCCATTTTAACAATGATTAAAAATGGTACATTAAAACCTGGAGACAAACTTCTTCCTGTACATCAATTAGCGGAGCAGTTTCAAGTGGGCAGATCTGCGGTTCGTGAAGCGTTAAGCGCGCTTAGAGCGATGGGCCTAATTGAAATGAAACAAGGAGAAGGAACATATGTGAAGAACTTTGATTCTTCGTCATTGACAAAGTCGTTAAATCATACGTTACTAATGAAGAAGGAAGACATTTTGAATTTATTAGAAGTGCGAAAAGTGCTTGAAGTGGGGGCAGTTCGAGCAGCAGCAGCAAAGCGCACGGAAGATAACTTGCAAAATATGAGGCATTGGTTAGATGAGATGGAAAAAGGTATTGGAGATGAAAAAGCTGGCGAAAAAGCAGATTTTCATTTTCATATGGCAATTGCAGAAGCTTCACATAATAAGATTTTACTTGAGCTTATGAATCATGTTTCAGAAATGATTGCTGAAACGATTGGTGAGTCAAGGCGCATTATTTTATATGGTGAACAAACGACAGCAGAACGACTTTTAGAAGAGCATCAAGCAATTTATGAGGCAGTATTGGGGCAGGATATAGACTCTGCACAACAAGCAATGCTAAATCATTTAACGAATGTAGAGCATATTGTCACAGGTAAAAAGATATAAATTCGTGATTTGGTCATTCAAACATTTACTGTTAGAGAAAGATTAACTGAGCGTGTTTTTAGAAAAGGAGATTTGGGCGTTGGTTGAGCCTACTTCTTCTTTTTGGTCATCTGATGACCATATGATTGTGAGCTAGATTGTAATGAGGGGGAATTTAAATTATGAAAGTTACTTTATTTGTTACTTGTTTAGTCGATATGTTTGAAACAAATGTCGGTAAAGCAACAGTCGAAGTGTTGGAGCGTTTAGGTTGTGAAATCGAATTCCCGGAAGCGCAAGTTTGTTGTGGGCAACCAGCTTATAATAGCGGGCATGTAGAATCAGCAAAAGAAGCGATGAAGCATATGATTGAAACTTTCGAAGATGCAGAATATATTGTTACACCTTCTGGATCTTGTGCGACAATGTTTCACGAGTATCCACACGTTTTTAAAGACGATCCAAAGTGGGCAGCACGTGCACAAAAAGTAGCAGACAAAACATATGAATTAACACAATTTATTGTAGATGTGTTAAAAGTTACAGATGTTGGAGCGAGTTTAAAAGGAACAGCAACCATGCATAAATCTTGTCATATGACACGTATGCTTGGAGTAAAAGAAGCACCAGGAATTCTATTATCTAATGTAAAGGGATTAACTGTAAAAGAACTGCCTAACGTGCAAAATTGTTGTGGTTTTGGCGGAACGTTCTCAGTTAAGATGACACCAATTTCTGAGCAAATGGTAGATGAGAAAGTAGATAGCGTGATGGAAACAGGCGCAGATTACTTAATTGGTGCAGATTGTGGGTGCTTGTTAAACATTGGCGGACGTATCGAGCGTTTGGGGAAAAAAGTAAGAGTCATGCATATTGCTGAGGTATTGAATAGTCGTTCATAAAGGGGGAACATAAGCTATGTCTATGAAAATCAGTGAAAAAAAATTTAATGATCGCGTTGGTGATGGAATTCAAGATTCATTTATGCGCGGTGCAGTAACTTCTGCGCAGACGCGTTTATATACGAATCGTCTAAAAGCAGCAGATGAATTAGGAAATTGGGAAGAGTGGCGTGAGCTTGGTGAACAAATTCGCCAACATACTTTAGAAAATCTTGATTATTACTTGATGCAACTGAGTGAAAATGTATCAAAACGAGGTGGAAATGTTTTCTTTGCGAAAACAAAAGAAGAAGCAGCTAACTATATTCAAGAAGTAGCGAAAAAGAAAAATGCAAAAAAAGTTGTGAAATCAAAATCAATGGTAACCGAAGAAATTAGCATGAACCACGCGCTTGAAGAAATCGGTTGCGAAGTTGTTGAGAGTGACCTAGGAGAATATATTTTACAAGTGGACAATGATCCACCATCTCACATTGTTGCACCAGCACTTCATAAAAATAAAACACAAATTCGTGATGTTTTTAAAGAAAAATTAGGATATGAAAACTCTGATGATCCATATGAAATGACAAAATTTGTTCGTAAGCATCTTCGTAAAAAATTTATGGATGCTGAAATTGGGATAACAGGTTGTAACTTTGCGGTTGCAAATACAGGTTCTCTCTGCCTAGTAACAAATGAGGGGAACGCAGACCTTGTTATGTCTATTCCGAAAACACAAATTGCGGTAATGGGTATGGAGCGTATGGTTCCAACTATGGAAGAGCTCGATGTTTTAGTTGGTTTACTATGCCGCAGTGCAGTAGGACAAAAACTAACGAGTTATGTAACAGTAGCTGGTCCAATTCAAGAAGAAGAAATAGATGGACCTGAAGAATTCCATTTAGTAATTGTAGATAATGGACGTTCTGAAATTTTAGGATCTGAATTCCGCCAAGTACTGCAATGTATTCGTTGTGCAGCATGTATTAATGTGTGCCCTGTATATCGTCACGTTGGTGGACATTCTTACGGTTCTATTTATCCAGGCCCAATTGGAGCTGTTTTATCCCCACTTTTAGGTGGATATGACGATTATAAAGAACTTCCATATGCATCTAGTCTGTGCGGAGCTTGTACAGAAGCATGTCCAGTAAAAATTCCATTGCATGATTTACTGTTGAAACATCGTCAAGTTATTGTTGAGAAAGAAGGACGTGCCCCACTTGCAGAAAAATTAGCAATGAAGATGTTTAGTATGGGTGCTTCTTCAGCCGCTTTATACAAAATAGGATCAAAAATGGCACCAGTTGCACTAAGCCCATTTACATCCGGTAATCGTGTTACAAAAGGAGTAGGGCCACTGAAAAATTGGACAGAAATTCGTGAGTTCCCAGCTCCAAGTAAAGAAAGATTCCGCGATTGGTATAAAGAGCATAAGAAAGGCGGGGACAAGTAATGGCAGGAACAATTCAAAATCGTGATTCTTTTTTAGATAACATTGCAAAAGAACTTGGACGTGCACGCAAGACAGAAGGAGTGCAGCGCCCAGTATGGAAAAACAATGTGAATCTTGAAACATTAAAAGATTGTTCAGAGGAAGAATTATTAGAAGTATTTAAAAAACAATGTGAAAACATTCATACAACTGTAATTGAAACAACAAAAGATGAGTTAAAAGACGCGATTCAACAAATGATTGCTGAAAATGGTGGAGGACCTATTTTAGTATCTGATGATGAACGTTTTGAAAAGTATGGTTTAACATCTTTCTTTAGAGAAGAGCTTCCAAGCCAAAATGTTGAGGTGAATATTTGGGATCCTGAAGAAAAGGACGAAAATATTCGTTTCGCTGAAAAAGCAAACATTGGAATTGCATTCAGTGATTATACATTAGCAGAATCGGGTACTATCGTTGTCCAAAGTCGTAAAGGACAAGGTCGTTCTTTGCATTTCTTACCAACTGTATACTTTTCGATTATTCCGCGTGAAACAATTGTACCTCGTATTACACAAGCAGTTCGTGATATGAATGCACGTGTTGAAAAGGGAGAAGCGGTAGCATCTTGTATTAACTTTATTACAGGTCCAAGTAACTCAGCTGATATTGAGATGAATCTTGTTGTTGGTGTACATGGACCATTAAAAGCATACTATTTTGTAGTATAAAATGGAGAAAAGCAGGCGAGAAATAGCCTGCTTTTTTTAGTGGACTTAAGAAAACAGTAATTAGCAAGATCGCACTCTCTTTGATATATTTTGGGGAGAAAGGGGGAGGAAGTAGTGCTGTTATATATATATGCATTTGTAACAGGAATCGTGTTCGGATCCTTTTACCTTGTGGTGGCTCTTCGTGTACCAAGGGGAGAATCTATCATTACTCCGCGCTCATATTGTCCTCATTGTCAGCATAGATTGCAGCCTAAAGAACTGATTCCCATTTTGTCTTTTTGTATGCAAAGCGGTCGTTGTAAACATTGTAAAAGGAAAATACCTTATACTTATCCGATAGTTGAATTGATAACGGGAAGTTTATTTCTTATTTCAGTATGCATGGTGGGAGTGGAGCAAGAATTGATTGTCATTTGTACACTTTTTTCTTTACTTGTTATGATTACGCTTACGGATCTTTTTTATATGATGATTCCCAATGCTGTATTACTTAGTTTTAGTTGTATTTTTCTTATCGAATATATGATAAGCCCGTTTATTTTTTGGTTGGATAGTGTGCTTGGTGGAGGAATTATATTTTGCGTATTGTATATACTCCGAATGATATATCCAAATGGTCTTGGAGGTGGCGATGTGAAATTGTTATCTCTACTTGGATTTGTACTAGGAATAAAAGGGATTTTGATTACGCTTTGTATTGCTTCTTGCTCCAGTCTTTGCTTTTTAGGAATTTGTTTCCTATTTAAGCGAATGAATATAAGAGATCCCTTGCCGTTTGGCCCTTTTATTGCACTTGGGACAATCTGTTATGTCGCTATAAAATTTTTGGAATAAGGCGGGGGCACATTGCTGAATTGCATATCAATTCTTTAATAACCAATCATATCCATTGCAATAAAATATGATTGGTTGTAACATTTACCAGTATTTAAATGACGAACATTGTTTAAAGGATTTTAACTAGTATTTAAGAGGAGAATACAATGAATAAAATAAAACGGTTACTGAAACGTAAAACGACTTGGATAATTCTTATCCTATTTGTATTTGTTTATGTAAATAACAGTTCTCTTTTGGCTAAGAGGGCCGAGGGGACTCCTCTTCTTCTTGCTCACCGAGGACTTTCGCAAACATTTAGCATGGAAGGGATTGAGGATGATACATGTACAGCAGAACGTATAGATAAACCTGAACATCCTTATTTAGAAAATACAATTCCATCTATGGAAGCGGCATTTAAAGCTGGAGCTGATCTAGTAGAGTTTGATGTTCAACCAACTAAAGATAATAATTTTGTTATTTTTCATGACTGGACTCTTGATTGCCGTACTAATGGTAAAGGTGTTACAAGAGATTTTACAACAAAAGAATTACAAGCACTTGATATTGGTTACGGTTATACAGCTGATGGGGGTAAAACATTCCCGTTTCGTGGTAAAGGGATTAATCTTATGCCAACACTTGATGAAGTACTTCACCATTTTCCAGATCGTTCTTTTCTTATTCATATTAAAAGTGATGATGAAAATGAAGGAAACCAATTGGCGGCTTACCTCAAGAAACTACCAGCGAAACGCCTTGATCAACTAACTGTATATGGCGGTGATAAACCAATTGCTGCGATAAAAGAGCGTATCCCTAGTTTACGAACAATGTCAAAAGCAACCATGAAAAAGGATCTTCTTACTTATATTGCATTAGGGTGGACTGGCTACATACCTTCAAGCCTGAAGCATGGAGAATTACATATACCAGACAAAGTAGCTCCTTGGCTTTGGGGATGGCCAAATCGTTTTCTTAATCGAATGGATAAAGCGGGTACTCGAGTTATCGTTGTAGGAGGAAATGGATTTGGATTTTCAAGTGGATTTGACTCATCTGAAGATATAAAACGTCTTCCTGACGATTATACAGGTGGAATTTGGACAAACCGCATTGATAAAATAGCACCTGTATTTAAGAAATAAGGGATGATATAACAATCGAAGTTTTTTCATATGTTTAACTATTTATATTTTAAAAGAAAACGTATTAATAATGTTGAAGTTTTATATGCGCCCGATCTCCCACTGGGAGCGTCAATATTTTTGTGTAAATGCATTTTCAACCTTTTCGGATAGAACGTCACTTTTAGTATAAATATAAGCTTTGCTCGAAGGATCGATTTTATTTATTGGCAGGGCTAGCCCTGCCAATAAATAAAATTTCACGATGCTGTGTCCTTCCTCTTCAAATTCTTCCAACATCGTTAACGATGCAGCACGCGCCTTACGAATTTTGTGTGATAAATTGCGGGCTATATGGACTAAACAAGATTGATATTTGGCTCTTGAAAATACGTTTGAGATGGCATCTACCATGTCTTTGAAGCCATCTGAAATAAACAGAAGGATATCCTTTACACCACGATCTTTGAGTTCTTCTAAAAGCTCTTGCCAGTTATACGCTGATTCAGTTGGCGCAATCGTGTACGCAAGCACTTCTTTTGATTTATCTTCACAAATACCAACAGCGATATAGGTTGTATCTACATACACACATATATAGCGAGTATGTAAAGGTCGTTGATGAAACGCTTTAACTTGTTCAGAAACAGATTTCTTTGAGGCGTGTAACATTTTCTCGATTAAACGTGCAATTTCTGTCCTTGTAATTCCTTTTGGAAAGAGATGAATCACAGTCGCGTTTCGCGTATCATTTGAGCGCTGATATGGTGCCACTGTCTGTTGCTTAAATTCGCCGTTAGATCACGCGGTATTTGTAAGTGTAACTCTCCATACTCGGTGTGTCATGTACGAGAATACGAACCATTGCGAGAATTACCTGAACTGAAACCTATACAATCATATTTTTCTAGTTTAAAAATGAAGTTCATTTTTGGGAATAATTAATTTCTTAAGTTGATGGCAACGGGGCGAGCCCTCTAATATAAATAAGAAATTGGGATGAAATGAATACTTTCTTTTATTATCAAGAACTCAATGAAAAAGTTTTTAAAATAAAAGAATATTAATGATAAACTTCTTCAATTCTGTCCAGCCATTCATTTACTAGAGTGTTAAAAAGTTGTGGTTGCTCTATTTGTAAATTATGTCCAGCTGTATCCAATACGGCAAATGTTCCTCTTGGATATTTATGTAAAATGTTAAGGGCATCTTTATATCCAACAGAAGCGTCTTGTCTTCCTAAAAGAAATATACTGGGCTTATCAAAATTAGATTGATCAACTTTAAATGAAAACTCATATTTATTCCTAACTCTATTTAAAAACTTTTCATCTGCAATTTTACAGCCTGCAACAATTTCATTTTTGTAACGCAACCAATTATACTCATCAAGTACAACTTGATTGCTTTTGAAATGTTCTAATTCCTCTTTCGATAAACTTTCAATAAATTTAGCATCTGTTTTCAAGACTCTATGTTTCTCAACGGCTCTATTTTCGTTCAGAGGGATAATAACAGGACATATAAATGCTGCTCCGAGTATTCGTTCTTTTTGTTTTTCGATAAGTCCTCTAGCTATATAGCCGCCGTAAGATTCACCAGCAATTATGTATTCTTGATCATGGAGAACGGCTTGAATAAAATCTAAAACAGCATTCAACATTTCATCAGAGCAACTTATTTCGTCATAGTTTTTTGTTACTCCCATTCCAGGTAGATCGATATAAATACGTCGCCATCCATCTCTTTTAGTAAATATAGGTTCCATACAACCACTCATTAATCGATGATCAGGTGCATAGCCATGTACCATTAAAATTGGTTTTCCTTTCCCTATATCTTCATAGTAAATGTCGGCTTGTTTAACTTTGCAATATGGCATATTGAACCCTTCTTTCTTGAAAATTTTGAATATTCTATCGGTTATTCCCTCTAAATTTAAATATACAAGAAGAAAATTAAAGATTCCAGTTATTTGGAACGGAATCTTTATCCTGCAAAATTCCCCAATCTTGACCATAGCTTCTCTACTCCATCATTATCGTTTTGAAACTATTGGCTGTTATTTTCGGGGAATTTGGAACTGTTGTTATAAGGGAGTTTACCACCGTTACTAACATCTACAAAATATTATTTCAGTTAGTTGCATATTTTTTACTGTAGAATGAATTGTATAAGCGTAAATTTGTACCGAATTATTTGGAGAATGCTAGTGAGTGAGGCCATAAGTTAAACTAGAACACGTCAATTTATAAAAAATTTCACAAATCGACCATGTATCTCAATTTTTTGCGCTTACAATGAATTTCTGAGGAGGAAATTGACTATGATGGATTGGAATAAGGGGAAAAAACAGATTGAAAATACGTTTAATGGCACGATATTGCTTGCACAAGATAAAAAATTCTATTACAAGGTGCCTATGGAGAAGCTTCTATTCAAACACATGCTCCAATGAAACTCAAGCAACGTTTTAACTTAGCTTCTGTATCAAAACCCCTAACAGCATTAGGTATTTTACTATTAGTGCAAGAAAATAAAATCAAATTAGATGATGATATTAACAAATGGTTTGCAAATTTACCTTATGATAATATTACTGTACGCCACCTTTTACAACACACATCAGGTTTACCTGATTATATAGAATTGTTTGCTGATCATTGGAACGAATCAACATTTGTTTCAAATGAAGATGTGCTACAACTCTTAACTCAATATGCACCACCTCGGCTCTTTGAGGCAGGTGAACAAATGGTATATAGCAGTATGTATTATTATCCCTGTTGATTGAGCGTGTTACGAATAAGAGTTTTTCTACGTATATGACTGAAGCGATCTTTAATCCATTAAATATGAAACATACAACAGTAACTTCAACTACTTTTATAGAGGAATATCCTTGTGAAATTGCACAAGTATATGTATATGATGTTTATAGTGGCAAACATATTAGGCCTGTTGAATTTGAAGAAACTAGGGATACTGTTTATTTAGATTATATTACCGGTGATGGAGGAATTTATTCAACGGTGGAGGACTTATGGAAATTAGGGCGTGCTGTCATTTGTGCGCAACTTTGGAATAAAGAATTGCTTGAACAAGCTTTTACTCCATCAACTCTTTCGGCAGAACAATCTTTTCCTTACGGTATGGGATGGATGATATATGAAGATGAACAACTGGGAACATGCGTGTCCCATACTGGTGGTTGGCCAGGCTATGCAGCCACCTTTAAAATTTTTCTTCAATCTAAAACAATCTTTGTCTTTTTACGTAGTAAAGAGCAAGGATTAACCTACGAACAAGCGATTGAAAAGGCACTAAAAACAAATGAATTAATCTTACCAAAAAAACCTAAGCAACTGAAAGCTATACATTTATCAACTGAATTATTGGAAGGATATGTGGGAAAATACTATTTACAAGAGAATCCTGAATATGCGATTGAGGTGGTATTACAACCCAATAATCGCTTATATATATTTACCAAATACAATGCCAATGGAATTACATGCAATTAATGAGAATGAATTTTTTTTACGTAGTATAGAAGTTTTAATAACGATTAAACAAAATATATTAACTGTTATTGACGGAGATCAAAAAACGATCGCAATAAAATAGTATGAAAGTGGGGGAGTATCACATGCCCATCAAGCTAACCAAGTAACTTACTAGATATGGAACGATCCTTGGTTCAAAACTAATAATTGATAGAAAAGTAGGCATACTAAAGAAGCCTATTAAAATCTGATTTTTTCGCTAGGCAGCTTGTCTATGCTTCACCGTCGTTTTATACACAATCCCTAGAATATCAAAGACGGTCATTTTCTTATACCGATGACATTTACGACCGTTCTTTTTGAGCAGTAGATAAAGACGATGCAAAATTTTCAAAAGTTCTTCTGTGCCACCGGCTATCGCTTGAAACAGTAACGGAAAGTAATCTTTAATCATATAAATCGCTTTGTATTCACTCAGCTCCTGCTTTGTTTTTTCAAGCAGAAACTGTCGCATTTGAAACATCGTAGAAGAACAGAGGAGAATGCCGATGAGTTGTCCATATAAATGGCACTCTAGGCGTTCTCTTTTAATATTTTTACATTCATCAATTTCAAAAAATGACTTCCACGTTTTAAACAAAATTTCAATCTGCCAACGAAGTGAATACAGTGAGTGCACGTAGTTCATTGGTACTCCTTCTAGAGACGTGTTCGTGATATATACATTCATACCCATTAAACGTTTACTTTTATCCTTCATGACAATGCCTTTTTTCTTTTCACGTATCGCTTGGTTTTTCAGGCGTGTTTGCGTTTCATCATCGGTTAAACGATGGATAATGACACGTGCTGGAAGCTTCTGATTTTGTCCAATGTATGCCTCGGAAATTTCTATTGTTTCACCAGGGATTAGGCTCGACATTATTTGTGTCATATCAAGCTGTATGTATTCTGTTTGCTTTTTTAACGTGCCGTTGTTGAAGTATTCTGGCTCAGGATTCTTGATATAAATGCGTGTATTCAGCTTCAACCGCGAGATATAGTAAGCCTCTTTATCATGAATAGTTTGTAAGTCTCCTAAATCGAAGTAACCAAGATCACGTAAACACAAATCGCCCGCCCCTACGGTTTCAAGGCAGATGGTACCGTATGTTTTATCATTATTCTTTCCTGGCCCAAGCTGCACGTTAAGAAATTGACCACTAAGTAAATCATATTCCAATTGGATTTTCACGCCTGCCGTATTACTACTTCCACCTGAACCTTGATAGTCAGTGGCGAAATGGTCAGGCAGTTGAAACACTGTTGCATCTAAAATACGGATACGATTGAAAGTAGAGATCATGTGTGCAGAAAGTGAGTGATTTGAACAGAGTTTTTGTTTGAGAAGAGAAGTAAAGACTTCTCGAAGAAATGCGACAGCTGCTGGATTAAAGCGTTGATTCAATCCTTCTGAGCTCATCAGTACTCCAGTTGAAGCTTCTAACTGACTGCACAAATGTGTAAGTGATGCGCTGGCGACTTCTTGACTGAGCCATACGCAAAGGGCAATGAGTTCGTTCGCTTGATACTTACTAGATCGCTGTACAAAGCCAACTTGTTTGGCGATATCTTGTAGGACTACTGGAGATAAAAAGTATTGTAGCTCTTGTGCGAAAAGATTCAGCTCATTTGAAATAATAGGATTCATTAAAAACACCATCCTTTCTCATAAACTTCTTACGATAAGCATAGCGTTTTTCTATTTTGAGGATATGATTTTAACTTCGCTTGACGGGCAAGTGGTGAGATACCTTATAAGAATAAATTATAAATATAGATAAATAAATTGTAATTTACTCTATTGAAGTGATGCACCTAAAATGAAGATAACAATTATATAAGGGATAATTTTATGAATAATAAATTGAAATATTTATTAGGGATTAGCATTACCGGATTTGGGGATGGAATTCAACAAATTGCCTTGCTATGGTATATTTTTCATTTAACAGGACAAGCAACTTCTATCGGATTAATGATTGCAATTTATTATATACCAAGTATCATTTTAACACCTTTTGTGTCTGTTTATGTAGATCATCATGATTCTAAAAATATTGTTGTTCTAACAGATAGTATTCGATTTGTACTTGTTTTAATCATGGCAATACTTATTTTCATAAAATTTGAATCAGTATTTATTTTTTACATTATGCAATTCTTATTAGCAGTTTGCTACACTGTTTACAAACCTGCATCTTCTGCATTTATTAAGGAAGCATTCTGTAATCATGATATACCATTTGTTATATCAAAAGCATCTTCATTAAATGAAGCAGCATTACTAGTGGGAACTGGTATATCTGGGTTATTTCTAGTTAAATTTTCTTTAGCCACTAGTTTCTTTATTAATTCTGTAACATTTTTAGTTGCGGCCATTTTCTTTTCTTCTATAAAAAGAATGAACCCTAAAAAAGTAAAAAATACAAGAATATCCTACCTTGCAGAATTAATATCGGGATGGCGTTTTATTAATCAAACAGAAGGAATGAAGTACTTACTGTTTTTATCCATTTTGAATAGCATTAGCATACAAATGACAACAACTTTATTATTACCTCTTGCAGAACAGTTTGAAGGAGGTAGCGGGCTTTACTCAATATTTGAGATAGCATTTTCAGTAGGAGGAATTATAGCAGGCTTGATTGCTATCTATTTTTTAAAAAAGTTTAAACATAAAGTTATTTTTATTACGATGATGGGTATGGCAACCTCTTCTTTTTTATTATATTTGAATGACTATAAAACAACGGCCGTTATTTGTATATTTATAATGGGGCTATTTACCATGTCGCATTTGATTATCGTGCAAACGTTAATACAGTTAAATACTACAACAGAATATATTGGTAGAGTAATAGGCTTAAGAACAATTCTAGCATCATTTGTTAAGATATCTTCTGCTCTGTCGACTGGTATTTTAATAACTCATATGGGAGTGAATAATATTTTACTTTTATTTTCTATCTTAATATTGGCTAGCTTTATTACGATTGGAAATATAAAAAAACACATGTATTAAAATGAAGGGAAATACATCTGGAAGATTATTCAGAGATGCTATTACGGGTTGTAAATAACTTGCGAATCGAGGGGTAAAATGGTTAATATACGTTCGAAAACAGAAGAATTAAGGGCGAAATTAAAAACTATATTGAATCGAGAATATAAAGAATTGGCTGTTCAGGAGTTAAAAGTAATAGGAAATGGAGTACAAAATATTGTGTTCCGAGGGGATTCGGAAAAAGGACCTTTAGCATTTCGAGTACCTTGGGAACGTGAAGTGAAAAATATAAATGAAGGGTTGTTTAATAGTCGAATCTCATTGCAAAAGGAAGCGGAGCTTTCTAAGTTTTGTAATTCTAAAGACATTCCAGTGCCAAAGGTTCACGGACTGCACCTTTCTACAGAACTTGATTTTTTAATTTCAGATTACCTGGCTACTGATCATATTCAAATTTCTGCGTACAAAATAGGAGAAGTAGTTAATAATCTCCATAATATGCCAATTGAAGATTTAAATTACCAACATAGGACTAGGAAACCATCTAGTAAGTATATAGCTGAACGTCTCGTAAAAAGAGTAGAAGGATTTAATAAAATTACACATTGCGATATTGAATTTCCTGATATATCGATAATCGAAGAGATTCTTAAACAAGCAGATCATGTAAAGAAATTATTACATATGGACATTCGACCAGCAAATCTAATTGGATATAACGGAGAAGTTAAGGCGTTGATTGATTGGGATAATGCTCTAATTGGTCACCCGCTGCTAGAACTTATGAGGATAGCTGAAACTAATGAAATTGATTGGTATGAATTTAAAGATGGATATAAGAATAAAGATATCTTTGAATCTATGCCTCGTATTGTCAGCTTATTTTATCAGCTTGATACAGCGGTAATGCTTGCAAATCTGTTTATAGCGCAACTGAAAATAGAGGAAAAAGGCATATTCTATAAAGAGCGTGTGAAAACACTTCATAATGAAATACATAGATATTTATAAAAATAAATAAAAGATGCTTTGACATAGGAGGCCACTACATCGCCATCAAGCTAAAAATATGAATTTCCCCAAAACAATAAATACGAGCAAAATGCACAAAATTTTCGTTCTGGGGGTAATATGAGATTTTAACTTGATGGGCATGGGGGAGTATCAACAAAACGCGAATTTCGTATCCTAAGCAATTTTTTACATAGAAAAAGCCGATTTCCTGTACGTTAGGGGATCATCGGCTTTTATTTTAAATATTTAGGACTTGGTTTCAGAGGCAAGACTAGGCATTAGTACGGACTGATTGCCATAGGCTACAACTTCCTCAAACAGGCGAAAAAAACAGCTTGTTTGAGGAAGGAAATCAAAAAAATAACAACCCCCCACAGAGAAAGTACATTTTCTCTGTGGGGGGTTAGTCATTGAAAGTAGCTTTTGGGACAGTCCTTTCATTAATGTTTCATATGAGCTTGTAAAGGAATGATTTCCTCTTGAGGAGCAACTTTACCAGCTTTTTTTGTTCCGCTCGTTAAATAATGATATACCATACCTACAAAGACGGATCCGCCAATGATGTTCCCGAGTGTTACGGGAATTAAATTGTGAATGGCACCAGCAAAACTAATTGTATCAGAGTGTGGCGATAGTAAAGATAATGCAAATAATGATAAGTTTGCAATGCTATGCTCATAACCGGATAGGAAAAAAGTAAAAACAAGGAACATCATAACAAGAATTTTGGCTGTATCACCTTTCACTTGAGACGGAAGAAAACAAGCTAAACAGACAAGCCAATTACATAAAATACCTTTAAAGAAAAGCTGAATGGTAGGTGTTCCCATTTTGATTTCCACAACTTTATTCATCAAATGTTCATGATCGATTGTTTCAAAAATTCCAGTTGCATAAAATAATAATGCAAAAAATAATGCCCCTGCTAAATTGCCTGCATAACAAGTAATCCAGTTACGAAATGTATCGGAAATAGTTGTTTTGTTTCTTAAAGTGGAGACTGTAAAATACATTGTATTTCCTGTAAATAATTCAGCGCCACCGTATATGATTAATACGAGTGCAATACCGAAAAACATAGAAGCAGCTAAATAAGTTGCCGGAGAATTTTCTATACTGAAGAAATTACCTAATTTAAAACATAGTACAATAATAAAGCCGATATAAACGCCAGCAAGTGCAGCACGAATGAAGTATTGCATTAAATTTGTGTCTAGCATTTCTTTTTTTTTCTGAGCAAGTTTTACAACGTAAGTCAATCCGTGTTCTAGCATAATAATTGCGCTCCTTTGTGTAAATACTCTTTATATGAATAAAGTACATGGATTCGATTCCATTTTCAACAAAATTGTGAAACGTTTCACAAAAGGGACACATATTAAAACAAAGAGTATAAGGATTAATATGTAATTTATTCGCTATTTGCGGACATTCAGATGAATAGTGAGGGCTCATAGTCAGTTGAGGATAGGAGACAATTGCCATTGATTCCAGTTGCGCTTTATGTGAGAAAGTAGGAAGGGTAAGCTTGTATAATAAATGAAAAAAGCGCTGTGATTACAACGCTTTTTCATCAAAATTCTTTTGTATAGTGTTTGTTTTTGTATCTTTGGAGAAGAACCAACCACCAGCTGCAATTCCAACTAGTACAATCCAGAATCCAATTTTCCATGGAGCAGATTCAGGGAATGAATGAGGGAGAATCCCTAAAGTTGGGTGTGCTAAGGTGTAAACAGCAAGTTTTACCCCAACCCAACCAACAATCAAGAAGGCAGCTGTTTCTAGTCCTGGCTTCCGTTTTAATAAGTGTACGAAAGCAGAAGCAGCAAATCGCATAATGATTAGACCAATTATACCGCCGGCAAAAATAACAAGGAATTGACCAGTATCGAGGCTGCCGATTGTACCTAATCCTGTTTTTGGTAAAGTCATTGCCAATGCAACAGCAGCTAAAATAGAATCAACTGCAAATGCGATATCAGCAACTTCGACTTTAAATACCGTCCACCAAAAGTTTTCTTGTTTTTTCTTTATGTTTGCATCTTTTTTCTTCGTTTCTTCATTTGTATGCTTTCTCATATAAGTTTTGAACAAATGGTTACCTGCAATAAACATTAAATAAATGGCACCTAGCGCCTGCACTTGCCATACATCAACTAAGAAAGAAATGATAAACAGTGATCCAAAGCGAAATATGAAAGCACCAGCTAATCCATAAAATAATGCTTTTTTTCGTTTTTCTTCGGGTAAATGTTTTACCATAATGGCAAGAACAAGTGCATTATCTGCTGCTAAAATCCCTTCTAATGCAATTAAAATAAGTAATACCCAGCTGTACTCCAAAAGTAATGATACATCCATACACATTCTCCTCTCATTTGTATAAATCCTAAACGAGTGACGAAAATCCCCACAGTTTAGTTTCCCCATACTCCTACCTATCAGCGGTAGAAGAATCTGGAAAAGAATGCAAAAAAGACCTCTGCCGTTGGTAGGCAAAGGTCTTGCTAGACATATGTAATGAAAATGCCAACAAAGCCGGAAGAACTAAGTTCTACGTAATGACGACTTTGTTTCCAAGAATTATTTCTTGGACGCTACTCCCCTTTGGAGATATGTTATTGTAGTTATATTATATGAGGGATGGAATTGGTTGTCAACCTGTTAAAAGATCTTCGTTTGGATATTTTATTTTTTTTTGCTTTTTACGTGCAAAGGAAAAGGCTAGTGTTAGTGGACCCATCTTTCCAAAAAACATCATAAATATAATAATAAATTTTCCAATGACCGTTAGCTGCGGTGTAAGTCCCATGCTTAATCCAACGGTTCCAAATGCCGAAAAAACTTCGAATGCACTCATGAAAAGAGGGGTTTGTTCAGTAATGCTTAAAATAAGTATGGAAAAGAAAATAAATGAAATGGATATGACAGTAATTGTTAAAGATTTAACGATAAGAGTATCTTTTATCGATTTTTTAAAAATAACAATATCATCTTGTTCTTGAAGGAACTTAAATACACCAAATAACATAATTAAAAAGGTTGTTAATTTAATACCACCTCCCGTAGATGCACTACCAGCTCCGATAAACATAAGTAGCATCATGAGTAAAAGAGAGGGGGTGGAGAGCTGTGCGATATCAACTGTATTAAAACCAGCAGTGCGTGTCGAAATGGCTTGAAAGTAGGCAGCTAATGTTTCTTCAAATGGTGTAAATCCTTTCATGGAGATAGAATTATGAAATTCAAATATAAAAATTAAAAGTGTTGCAATAATATTAATTATAAGAGTAGAAGAGAGCATAAGTTTAGAATGTAAGGTCAGGGTTTTAAAACTCTTTTTTCGTTTTATGTCCACGATGACTGTAAAACCCATCCCTCCTAAAATAATTAAAGTCGAAATAACAATATTCACAAGAATACTGTGAGATTGAGACATTAAATTGTTACTCCAGATGGAAAAACCGGCATTATTAAATGCAGAAATGGAGTGAAACAAACTATAATAGACCCCTTTCTTTATACCATATTTAGGAATCCATTCGAACGAAAGAAAAAGAGCTGCGATACACTCAACTGTAAACGAAAATATAAACAAAGATTTGACAAGGCCGATTACACCGCCAATATTCGTTTGATTTAATGCTTGTTGGAGTAATATTCGGTTTTGAAGTCCAATTTTTCTTCCTAACATAATCGCAATGAATACGGCAAAGCTCATAATACCTAGTCCACCGACTTGAATGAGAAATAAAATGACACATTGTCCAAATGTAGTGAATATTTTCCCTGTATCTACAACACCTAGTCCAGTAACGGTACAGGCAGAAACAGTTGTAAATAAAGCATCTAGCCATGAAATAGAAGTTGTTGTTGAAACGGGGAGTTTTAATAAGCATGTTCCAGCAATGGAGAGCATTATAAAAGATAAAATGAGTACACGAGGTGGGCTCATTTTCATATTAATCTGTTTCATGTACATCTGTCCTTTCAGTGTGCTCTCTGTAGTATGTGAAGAAGAAATATAATGTATGTCTAAAAAGAAAAAGGCAGAATCTCTGCCTTCTAAATCCAAACAGTATAAAATTATCCACGCAATTGTTGTTGTGCTAAAGAAACAAGACGTTTTGTTACTTCGCCACCGACAGATCCATTAGCACGAGCAACTGTATTCGATCCTAAGTTTACGCCGAACTCTTGCGCAATTTCGTATTTGAATTGTTCCAGCGCTTGTTCAGCACCAGGAACAAGTAATTTATTTGTTTTTACCATTTATACACACATCCTTGTCTATAATCCAGTTTGGTAACTGGTATCGTTATTGTATGTGTTATAGAGCCAGTCATACGCGGAAGTAATCGGAGGGATTAGTAGTTCTTGGATATACAAAAGGAGTAGCTCATTTGCTACTCCTTTTTGAGTATCGTTGCAGTTCCTTCGACAACAATAACATTTGATTGGTTATATATGTTTGTTTGCAATGTAATGATTTTTTTATCATCACGTTTTTTTATCACTTCTACTATAACGCGTAATGTATCACCAATTTTTACAGGTGCACGAAATGAAACATTTTGCGATAAATAGATGGTATTTTTACCTGGCAATTGCGTACCGAGAACAGTAGAAATAAAACCTGAAACAAGCATTCCATGTGCGATACGCTCTTTGAAGATTGTTGTTTTTGCAAAGGAATCTAGAATATGAATGGGGTTGACGTCCCCAGTTAATTTTGCAAAAGCAAGGATATCTTCATTTGTAATCGTTTTGGTTAATGAAGCTTGATCGCCAACTTGAATCTCATCGTACTGAAGCTCTTGAACGGATTGTGCTTCTTGAAATAGATTCATGTGATCCTCCTTCTTTTCCATATCGAAAAATGTAAGCCATCTAGATGCAATAGGAGGAAGAAAGAGTTTTGTTTGTTTAGCAGTAAGCTGCCACATTTTTCTTATTTGATGGAAGTAAATAGATTTTTGGAGTTTTCCTCGAACTTTTTTACAAGTTCCAGTTGTGTAGACTTGAACTCCATCAAAAAATCATCTAATTGTTTTTGAAGTTCCTCACGCTGAAGTTGATGTTGCTCAATAAATTGTTTTGTTGTTTCCTCGAATTGACCGCTTGTTTGTGTAAGAATAGACAGTGATGTTTTTGTAGGAGAAACAGTAAGTTGATGAATGTGGTTAGAGAGTTCATTCCATTTTTCTTGCCACTCATGAATTTGATCATTTAGAGAATTGCCTGTAAGTTGGTTCACATATTCTGTATATTGGCTGTTCCATTGAGCAGTGAATTGTTGAAGTTCTTTTTCTAGTTCGTCAACTCCTGCTGTTAGTTTATGCAAAGCGTCTTGTTGTTGTTTTAATATTTCTAATGTAAGTTGTTCTAATTGTTTTCCCGCTGAAGAAAAAAGGGAAAGCGAATGTGACCAATTTTTCCAAAATGCATCGATAAGTTCATATGGTTTAGTTTCCATAGTTTGACCTCCAAATGTTTTTTTACATATTGTGAACGCAGATTATTCTGCTGTACCACCAGGTGAAGATGAAGAATTTTTTTCATCCTTGTCTGGAGAAGTAGAAAACGGAAAGAATGCATTGGTGTATAAAGTGAAAAATGTTCGCAACATATTTTGGTAATGTTCAAAAGAGGTCGCGCATGTTGCTAAATATTGCTCTCCATATTCCGTTAAAGAGTAGATACGTTTTGCTGGCCCTCCTTCACTTGTATCCCAAGTTGAAGAAATAAGATTTTCTTTTTCTAATTTGCGTAATGTTCGATAAACATTACCTTGATCGATAGAAGAAAAGCCGATGTCCATTAGCATTTGAATGAGTTTGTAACCGTGAAGACTCCAGTCTTTCAGACAGAGAAGTAAGAAGGGAACTAAGAAGTTTTTTGGCATGGAGTTTGGTTGTTTTGCTGAGATTTTTTCAATACTTTCTTGTTGGTCTGGTTCATTATGTAGCATGATTGTACATCACCTCATGAATCAGTTAGATGGAATTTTTTGCTTATAAGTGCAATTTACACCTATCTGTTTCTCATGTCAATACATTTATTGGAATAAAAAAGTAAAATACAGACTTGAAGTTTTTTTCATAATATCAGAAAATAGTGAATAGGTTGAATTGTTTCAAAAACGAATAAAGGAGTGTAGGAGAAGTGATTGATCAAAAATTTGATCCACTGCAAACATGGAAAGAGGTTTATGAAAAAACAGAAACGTTTTGGGGAAAAGCATTAAATGAAACAATCAAAACAGAAGAGTATTCTGCTTGGATGGGAAGCGTTCTAGATTTGAACTTGTTTTATCAGAAAATGTTAAATGATGTAACGAAGGGCTATTTAGAAAAAGTAAACATACCGACTCAAGAAGACATTGCTAGGGTAGCAACACTTGTTATTAACTTGGAAAATAAGGTTGATAACATTGAGGAAATTCTAGAGGAAAAAGCAGAAACTTTAGGCCAATCTCCTACGCTAAAACGTGATGTGACAAAAGTGAAACAAGACATTCGAACTTTAGAAAATAAAGTTGATAAAATTTTAGAATTATTAGAAAAACAAAATGAAACATTAGCAAAATTACAAGACCCTGTGAAGGAAGAGACAAAAGCACAAGTGAAACCAGAAAATAAAAAATAAGGAATAGGCGCCTTGTTTATCAATTTCAAAAAAGATGGGGAGAACTTTCTTGAGATTGTGTAAACGGCGAAAACATACTATATATAGGATTTTTTGAATAAGTACCAAATGGAGTTATTAACTATTGTTCACAATTCATTAAAGGGGGAAAAGAAATGACTCAATTAAATGGAAAAGTTGCAATTGTAACAGGCGGAGCAAAAGGAATTGGGAAAGCAATTACGGTGGCTTTAGCAAAAGAAGGAGTAAAGGTTGTTATGAATTACAATAGCAGTAAAGAAGCAGCTGAAAATCTTGTAAATGAGCTAGGAACAGAGGGTCATGATGTATATGCAGTTCAAGCTGATGTTTCAAAGTTAGAAGATGCAAAGCGCCTTGTAGATGAAACTGTGAATCACTTTGGTAAAGTAGATATTTTAGTTAATAATGCTGGTATTACAAGAGATCGTACGTTTAAAAAGTTGAATCGTGAAGATTGGGAGCGCGTCATTGATGTGAACTTAAGTAGTGTATTCAACACAACAAGCGCAGCGCTTCCTTACATAACAGAGTCTGAAGGTGGAAGGATTATTAGTATTTCTTCTATTATTGGACAAGCAGGCGGATTCGGTCAAACGAACTATGCCGCTGCGAAAGCAGGTATGATAGGATTTACCAAATCGTTAGCGTTAGAGCTTGCGAAAACAAATGTAACAGTAAATGCAATCTGCCCAGGTTTTATTGATACTGAGATGGTTGCAGAAGTACCGGAAAATGTTCGTGAGCAAATCGTTGCGAAGATTCCAAAGAAACGATTTGGACAAGCGGATGAAATTGCAAAAGGCGTTGTGTATCTGTGCCGAGATGGAGCATATATTACAGGGCAGCAATTAAATATTAATGGCGGATTATATATGTAATGAAGCGAGAAAAAAGTGCATATCCATAGCAGGAGTGCACTTCTTTTTTGAAGAAGGAAATTAATCGAAAAGGGAGATAGAAAAATGACTACATTCGTAACTGAATGGGAAAAACAATTGGAGTTATACCCAGAAGAGTATCGAAATGCATATCGTCGTTTGAAGAGAGCAAGTGAGGTTTTATTGCGCGAACCGGAACCGCAAGTTGGTTTAACGCCGAAAGAGGTCATTTGGACAAAGAACAAAGCGAAATTATATCGTTATATTCCAAAGCAGGAAACGACACATTCAGTTCCTATTTTATTAATATATGCTTTAATCAATAAGCCGTATATTATGGATTTAACACCAGGAAACAGCTTGGTAGAATATTTAGTAGATCGTGGTTTTGATGTGTATATGTTAGACTGGGGAACATTTGGCTTAGAGGATCGTCATTTGAAATTTGATGATTTCGTATTCGACTATATTGCAAAAGCAGTGAAGAAGGTAATGCGAACTGCAAAATCGGACGAGATTTCATTATTAGGTTATTGCATGGGCGGAACGTTAACTTCTATTTATGCAGCACTTCATCCGCACATGCCGATTCGCAATTTAATTTTTATGACAAGTCCGTTTGATTTTTCTAATACAGGATTATATGGTCCTTTATTAGATGAAAAATATTTTAACTTAGATAAAGCTGTTGATACATTTGGAAATATACCTCCAGAGATGATTGATTTCGGAAATAAAATGTTAAAACCAGTTACAAATTTTGTAGGGCCGTATGTAGCATTACTGGATCGATCAGAAAACGAAAAGTTTGTAACAAGCTGGAAGCTGGTTCAAAAATGGGTGGGAGATGGAATTCCATTCCCAGGAGAAGCATATAGACAATGGATTCGTGACTTTTATCAAAAGAATAAACTAGTAAAAGGTGAGCTTGTTATTCGAGGACAAAAAGTGGATTTAAAAAACATTAAGGCAAATGTATTAAACATTTCTGCTAGACGTGATCACATTGCTTTACCGTGTCAAGTAGAAGCATTGTTAGAACATATTTCTAGTGTGGATAAACAATATGTTTGCTTGCCGACAGGACATATGTCTATCGTATATGGTGGAACAGCTGTAAAACAAACATATCCAACCATTGGGGAATGGCTTGAAGAGCGCTCTCAATAAAGTGAAAAAATCCAGCTAACGGTAGCTAGCTGGATTTTTTCTATGACATGATGAACAGTGAAGTATTTTACATTAGCATGTGGTTCTTTACTTTTACTATGAGAGCTTTACTGTCCTAAAATAGCGGGATGAAAGGAACGAAACGAATATAGAAGTATAATCAAAAAACGGCAAAAGTGAGAGTTTGTTTTGAAGTAAAGGAAAGAGTATACCTTGTTATTCGCTATTGGAAAATGATATGATATGTGATGTGTTTATTGTTAGTCGCGGTGCAGTAGAGATGTACTACGTATATTAGGAACAAACAGGGAGAGGAAAATAATTTTTCTTTATTTAATTGATGGAAAAAGGTAGCGAAGTGATGGAATGAAAGGTATAAAGAAATTTTTACAAAAATTACGACCAGTGCAGCTTATCGTTTTCTTTTATTTTATAGCAGTCATTGTCTCGGTAATTCTCTTAAGTATGCCCTTTGTTATTAAACCGGGGGTAAAGTGGACGTTTATAGATGCACTGTTTACATCGGTTAGTGCTGTAAGTGTTACAGGGCTTTCGGTTGTTTCAATTCCCGATACATTTAATACAGTGGGTATTATTGTTTTAGCGTTCGTTTTACAATTAGGCGGTTTAGGAATTATGGCGCTTGGAACGTTTCTTTGGATTTTAACAGGTAAAAAAATTGGTTTACAACGTAGACGATTAATTATGGCCGACCATAACCAAGGAAATTTATCTGGCCTTGTTGAATTGATGCGATCTATTTTGATTGTCATTATTTCAATAGAACTCGTCGGTGCGCTTCTTTTAGGAACGAGGTTTTTAAATTATTTTTCAACATGGCAAGAAGCCTATTTTCATGGTTTTTTTGCTGCAATTAGTGCGACAACAAATGGTGGGTTTGATTTAACAGGTCAATCGCTTATCCCTTATCAAAAGGATTATATTGTACAAATCATTCATATGCTATTGATTATTTTAGGAGCAATCGGTTTTCCGGTATTAATGGAAATAAAGCAGTACATAAGTAAGAGGAAACATCAATTGTTCCGCTTTTCATTATTTACAAAATTAACGACTACGACATTTTTTGCGCTTATTGTTGTTGGTACGATCGTCATTATTTTATTAGAGCAGGACCGATTTTTCACGGGAAAGTCATGGCATGAAACATTGTTTTATGCATTGTTTCAATCTGTAACGACAAGAAGTGGTGGATTAGCGACAATGGATATAAGGGACTTGTCACAACCAACACTACTATTTATGAGTGTGTTAATGTTTATCGGTGCTTCGCCAAGTTCAGTTGGAGGGGGAATACGTACAACAACTTTTGCAGTTAACATTCTTTCTTTATATTCATTTGCAAAAGGTGGAAGAACGGTGCGTATTTTTAAACGCCAATTACATGAGGAAGATATTTTAAAAGCATCTGTTGTGATGACGATGGGCATTTTATTATGTGCCTCAGCATTATTTATTTTATCTATTACAGAAACAGCACCACTTATGAAATTAATTGTTGAAGTTTGCTCAGCCTTTGGAACGACCGGTTTATCGACTGGTATCACATCAGATTTAACAACTGTTGGAAAATGTGTCCTAATTGTTCTTATGTTTATTGGACGTGTAGGGATTTTAACCTTTATTTTAGCAAGCGGTGGAAGAGAACAGCCGCCACGCTATAAATATCCGAAAGAACGAATTATCATTGGATAACTTGAAACCATTCTACCTAAGGAGGCAGAATGGTTTTTTTAATCGTGAATCCCAAATTGTGGATGCATAAATATATCTTCTGTTTTTTGGGTTTTATTTTTTAATAACTTTTGGTTTTCTTCTGAAATCCATCCGATGTCATTCGTTGGGTGGATCCACTCTTCACCGGCCATAATAGCAGGGTCAATGTCATCGCTCCAATGATTAAGAGGACTGTTTGGTGAATTGTATTGACTGTCCCCAATGACAACACCATATTGATTAGTAAAAGGCTCTTGCATCTTTTTTCCGCTTCCTTTATAGGACGGAAAGTTTATTTGATGCGGAAGCGTTTCGTCTAAAATTGGTGATTGAATTTTTGATGCTTTCTTCAAAGTAATCCTTCCTTTTTTTATAATGAGCACAATCATATATAGTCTTTCCGCGAGTATAGTATTTTGTACATGTTAACACTTCCCAGTTATAAAATGAAGTAGTCTCCTTAATCTATTAGAGTAAAGACTTTTCATAAGGAGGCTGAAATGTATGGTAAAGCGAAAAGTAAAACAACATGCAGCAGTCAATCATAATAAAACACCAAAAGAAAGTTTGCCCGATGCAGAGTTTGCATTAGAATATGAAAATGAAAATCCAGCGAAATATGCGAATCGTAATTCAAAAAAAGGGAAGCAAAAATAAAGCGAAACTTTAATTAGTGGAGGTTTATCCTCTGTTGATTCGTAGTGCTTATGAATTGGACTTTTAAGAGCCTGCCGTGGGTGGGCTCTTTTACAAATATTGTTTTTATTATGGGACATTTTTTACAAATGCCTCATTTTTTTGTGGGATTTTAAATGTTTTTTTAATTATTTGTAAATTTATTGTTTTAAATTGACGAAAAAGTCCGGAAGAACATTGAAGTAGCAACGTATTGCACAAATAGACACAACAAACAAAAGATTAATGTTGGTTTAATACTCCTTTTACACTAATAGTTTATATTTGAATTGTACATAAGAAAAGTTAAAGGAGAGGGAAACAGTGAAAAAAATGTTTTGTAAAGCGGTGACAGCGGCGATGACATTTTCTTTATTAATGGGCTGTGGAGCTGCAAAAAAAGAAGCCACTGCTGATGCGAAAGCAAAGGATGATAAATTGTCTGGGACATTAACTGTTTACACAGCGATTGAAGAAGAGCTTGTACCAACTTATCTTAACTCTTTTAAAAAAAAATATCCGGATGTGAAATTAAATATCGTTCGTGATTCAACGGGAGTTATTACAGCGAAATTGTTAGCAGAAGGAAAAAATACAAATGCGGATGTCGTATGGGGAATGGCAGCGTCTAGTCTTCTTGCTTTAGATAAGAAAGAAATGTTAAAAGAGTATTCTCCAAAAGGTGTAGATCGTGTTCTTCCTCAATTTAAAGATGATAAAAAGCCGGAGAAATGGGTTGGAAATACAGCTTTTATGACAGGCATTGCAGTGAATAAAGAGGAATTGAAAAAGAAAAAATTACCGATGCCAGCATCATACGAAGATTTAACAAAACCAGAATATAAAGGAACGCTTGTGATGCCGCACCCAGCTTCTTCAGGCACAGGATTTCTAACAGTGTCTGCATGGTTGCAAATCATGGGTGAAGAGAAGGGATGGGCTTACATGAAGAAACTTCATGAGAATATAGCAACTTATACGCATTCTGGTTCAAAACCGGCAAAATTAGCAGGTGCTGGGGAGCATCCTGTCGGTGTATCTATGATTTATAGCGGTTTGAAGGAGAAACAAAAAGGTGCTCCGATTGAAGTCGTTCTTCCAAAAGAAGGTCTAGGCTGGGAAGTAGAAGCAAATGCACTCATTAAGAAAGAGGACGCTAAAAATGAAAAGCTTGCCAAAGCCTTTTTAGACTGGGCCATTACAGATGATGTTATGAAATTATATTTTGAGAAAAATGGATTTGCAACAATTAAAAATGATTATAAACTTCCAGATGGTTTTCCAAAAAATGTGACCGATAAGTTGTATAGAGAGAATGATTTTAAATGGGTTGCTGAAAATCGAGATAAAATCTTAGAGCGCTGGGAAAAAGAGTTTGGACAAAAAGCAGAAGCGAAAAAGTAAGTGGGAGAGAAGAAAATGAGCGAATATTTATCCATTCAACATATTCAAAAACAGTTTGATACATTTACGGCATTAAAAGATATTTCTTTTACAGTGAAAAAGAATGAATTTGTTTGTTTACTTGGACCGAGTGGTTGCGGGAAAACGACATTACTTCGAATTTTGGCTGGTTTAGAAGAACCTACAGTAGGTAGTATTACGATTAACGGAAAAGATATAACGGCGTTGCCTCCTGGAAAACGAAATGTAGGAATGGTCTTTCAATCCTATGCGTTATTTCCGAATTTAACTGCACTTGAAAATATTGAGTATGGTTTGAAAGCGAAACGATATCCAAAACTAGAAATCAAGCGAAAAGCAATAGAGGCATTAGAGCTTGTTGATTTGTTGAATGTGAAAGATAAATATCCTGCTCAAATGTCTGGTGGACAACAGCAACGAGTGGCACTTGCACGCGCACTTGCGCTGTCTCCAGATATTCTGTTGCTTGATGAGCCATTGTCTGCACTTGATGCAAAAGTGCGTGAGAAATTGCGCAGGGAAATGCGAGAATTGCAAGAAAAAGTAGGTGTGACAACAATTATGGTGACACATGATCAAGAAGAAGCATTGACAATGGCTGATAAAATTGTTGTCATGAATCATGCTGAGATTATGCAAATTGGAACACCAGAGGAGATTTATCAAAAACCAGCTAATCCGTTTGTAGCAGACTTTATTGGTTCTATCAATTTCTTTTCGCAAAATGATAGAAGTCAAGCCATTCGTCCTGAACATATAATGGTTGTGAAGGAGAATGGATTGAAAACAGTTGTCGAAAATATGGAATTTCGAGGATCTGTATATCGAGCGGAAGTACGTGTAATCGAAGAGGAGACACATCTTTATAATGAGAGAGTTGTTGTTGATATATTAGCGTCTGTAGCCGAAAAACAGCGCATTCAAAAAGGGACGACTTTACAAATCACTTTTTCAGAGAAGCATATGCTGTCGTATGGAAAGAAGGTCGTTGTTTAGATGGACATGTTAGAAAATCACAAAATAGAAATTTCTGAAAAAAAAGTCAAGCGAAGTATTGGGAAGGAAGAGAGGTTACAAAGGTTGCTCATTTTTGGCGTGCTTGTAGCCTTTCTAATCATGCTTGTTTTACCGCTGCTACAACTGTTTACACAAGCTTTCTATGATAAAGATGGTACATTTGTTGGCGTTGCAAATTTTAGTAAATATTTTACAACACCAACGTTAATTCAATCTTTACAGAATACGGTTTGGATTTCAGGAATGACAACAGTAATTTCCGTTACACTTGCTTTTATGTATGCTTATGCAATTGCAAGGACCAACGTTTTGGGGAAGCGAATATTTCAATACATTGCATTGTTACCATTATTCGCGCCGACGATGTTGCATGGTATCGCACTTACATATTTATTTGGAAATCAAGGATTAGTAACAAAGGGGCTATTTGGTTTATTTGAAGGGATTCAGATTCCGTTGTATGGTCCTGTTGGAATTACGATCGCTGAAGTTATTTACACATTTCCACAAGCGTTCCTTATTTTGTTCATTGCGTTTCAAGGAGCTGATTACCGATTACATGAAGCATCAAATATGCTAGGTGCGAGCAAGGTGAAACAGTTTTTTTCTGTTACATTGCCTGGGGTAAAATATGGATTAGTTAGCGCTATGTTCGTTGTATTTACACTGAGTTTTACTGATTTTGGCGCTCCTAAAATTGTAGGAGGGCAGTATAATGTGCTTGCGACGGATGTTTATAAACAAGTCATTGGACAACAGAATATGCCGATGGGGGCAACTGTTGGAATGATATTGTTACTTCCAGCCATATTTGCTTTTATGGTGGATCGGATTACGCATAGAAAACAGGAAACCTTTTTATCTTCCAAAGCCGTACCGTACCGGATCACGCCAAATAAGACAAGAGATATCATTTCATTTATGTACTGCACCGTCATTACGTTAATGATTATTCTATTATTTGTCGCGGTTGGAGTTGCAGCAAGTGTGAAAGTATGGCCGTATAACATGACATTTACACTAGAACACTTCAATTTTTCAAGTTTAACAGGAGATGGAATAGAAGCTTTTAAAAATAGCGTAATCGTTTCATGTATTACAGCTGTCATTGGAGCAATTGTCACTTTTGTATTTGCTTACATCATTGAAAAAATTCAGCAGTTAGCGTTTTTTAGAAAAGTGGGGTATTTTTTCTCTATTATTCCACTAGCTATTCCAGGGTTAGTGCTGGGGCTTGGATATGTCTTTTTCTTTAGTCAGCCTACTCTTCAATTTTTAGGGTGGGAAGTAACAAATCCGTTTCATTCTTTATATGGCACGATTGCGCTTCTTGTACTGGTAAATATTATTCATTTTTACGCTGTAACATTTGTTACAGCGACGACAGCATTAAAGAAACTAGATCGAGAGTTTGAGCTTGTTTCACAATCGCTGAGCATTCCTTTTTACAAAATGTTTTTTAAAGTGACCGTACCGATGTGTTTACCAGCAATTTTAGAAATGGTGATGTATTATTTTGTGAATTCAATGGTCACAGTGTCAGCAGTTGTCTTTTTATATGCGGCTGATTTTAAATTAGCAGCTGTTTCAATTGTAAATATGGACGATGCTGGAAACGTGGCGCCGGCAGCGGCGATGAGTGTGTTAATTGTTGTAACGAATATTGTCGTGAGAGCGATTTATGAATGGGGAACAAAGGCTGTTCGCAGGCGAACATCATTATGGCAGAAAAGATAAAAAGGAGGACATTATATGAAAATTGAGGCTGTTATTTTTGACTGGGCTGGTACAACAGTTGATTATGGATGTTTTGCACCACTTGAAGTGTTTATGGAAATTTTTAAAAATCGTGGTGTTATGATTACGGCTGAAGAGGCACGAAGGCCGATGGGATTACTAAAAATTGATCACGTTCGTGCATTAACAGAAATGCCTCGTATACGTGGAGAATGGGAGCGAGTTTTTGGACAGTTACCAACGGAAGCAGATGTTCAGGAAATGTATGAAGAGTTTGAAGAGATTCTCTTTTCCATTTTACCGCGTTATGCAACGCCGATTTCTGGAGTGAAAGAGGTAGTGACTTATTTACGAAGTCAAGGAATTAAAATTGGTTCCACAACAGGCTATACAAGAGAAATGATGGATATTGTGGCAAGAGAAGCAAAAGCGCAAGGATATGAACCAGATTATCTTGTTACACCAGATGATGTCCCAGCTGGCCGTCCGTATCCATGGATGTGTTATCAGAATGCGATGCAACTTAATGTATACCCAATGAAGCATATGGTGAAAGTTGGAGATACAATTTCGGACATGAAGGAAGGAAGAAATGCAGGAATGTGGACGGTTGGTGTCATTCTTGGTAGCAGTGAACTTGGATTGACAGAAAAAGAAGTTGAAAGTATGGATTTGGTAGCACTTCAAGAGAGAATGGAAGTTGTCCGAAAGCGATTTATCGAAAGCGGCGCTCATTATGTAATCGAAACAATGAAAGAGTTACCTCAAGTAATCGAATATATCGAAAAACAAGAATTTATCATTTCTTGAAAGGAGCATAAATTATGAAGAATCATCACTATTTATTATTAACGCCAGGGCCATTAACAACAACAAAAACCGTCAAGGAAGTAATGCTATACGATTGGTGCACATGGGATACAGAATATAACGAGTTAGTACAAGAAATACGAAAACGTCTTGTATCATTGGCGACGAAAGAAGAGGAATATTATACAACTGTTTTCATGCAAGGAAGCGGTACATTCTCCGTAGAATCAGTTATTGGATCCGTGATTCCACAAGAAGGAAAGCTACTTGTTTGTACGAATGGAGCATATGGAAAGCGAATCGTTCAAATAGCAACAACATTACATATTAATGTTGTTGAGAGTTATACAAATGAATGGGAACCAACGAATCTTGCAGAAGTAGAAGAGATATTACAAAAAGACTCGGAAATTACGCATATTGCGGTGGTGCATTGTGAAACAACAACAGGAATAATCAATCCAATCGCTGATGTATGTCGGTTAGGAAAACAATATGGAAAAGTTACAATTGTGGATGCTATGAGTAGTTTTGGCGGAGTAGAAATGGATGTTGCTGATTTACAAATTGATTTTATGATTAGCAGTGCAAATAAATGTATTCAAGGTGTTCCAGGATTTGGATTTGTCATTGCAAAGCGTACGGAGTTAGAACAATGTAAAGGAAGGGCTCGCTCTTTATCATTAGACCTTTATGACCAGTGGGAAACAATGGAACTTCAAAATGGGAAGTGGCGTTTTACATCGCCAACTCATACTGTACGTGCATTTTATCAAGCCTTGCTCGAGTTAGAAGAAGAGGGGGGAGTGAAAGCACGAAATACCCGTTACCGTAACAATCAACAAGTATTAGTGAAGAGAATGAGAGAAGTTGGGTTTGAGCCATTGTTAGATGAAGCATATCAGTCTCCTATTATTACATCTTTTCTATATCCAGGGGAAGGTTTTACATTTCAGCAGTTATATGAGGAGTTAAAAGAGCATGGATTTGTTATTTATCCCGGAAAAATTTCAAAGGTAGATACATTCCGAATTGGGAATATTGGTGATGTGTATGAAAGTGATATTCATCAATTAGTAGATTGTATTTCTGAAGGAGTTGTAATTGGATGAAAGTATTTTGTTTAAGCGTGCAAGTAAAACTTGTCGAGAAGCACATTTAGATTTCATACAATATTTATCTTTTGAAATGAAAAAACGTATTTTGCATAAGAGGAATTCAGCATATAGAGCTGAGAAAAGGGTGCCTATATAAGTGAAAGAAACGAGGTGAAAGAATGTCTGTTGCTGGAGAAGAAAGAAAGCGTACTATTCTTGAAAAAGTAGAGTTTAAAGGAAAAGTGAAAGTGTCCGAACTAGCAAAAGAGTTTTCTGTATCAACCGAAACAATTCGCAGGTATTTAGAAGAATTAGATCGTGAAAAAAAGTTAAAAAAGGTGTACGGTGGTGCTGTTCAATTGCCAGGAGTAGGTACAGAACCATCTATGTTAGAAAGGGAAATGTTACATATAGAAGAGAAGAAGCGAATTGGCTATAAAGCAGCGACGTTTGTGGAAGATGGTGATGTTATTGTAATTGATGATGGAAGTACACCACTCCAAATGGTTCCCTATCTCATACACCGGAAAAATTTAACGATTGTAACAAGTTCCTTTCCAGTTGCAACACAATTGATTTCTTCTATTAATAAAAATATGTTTCATGGTGAAGTACTCTTTATTGGAGGGAAAGTATCTCCAAAGCATTCTCGTGTATCAGGTTCTATTTCACAGCAGATGATTCGCCAATTCCATTTTCATAAGGCTTTTATTTCAATCGATGGATTATTACCAAGTTTCGGAGCATCAAGTTTTGAACTGGAAAAAGCGAAGTTATCAGAGGCGATGATTCAATTAGCAGAAAAAACATTCATTCTTTGTGATCATACGAAGATTAGTGTGAAAGGAAATTATCGAATTGCAGGGTTTTCTCATATTCAACATGTAATTTGTAATAAAAGAATGCCGTATAGTTTTGAAGAAGAGATCGCTAAACATCATATTCGGTGGACGATTAGTTAAATATAAATTGAATTTACACATGAAAAATTGTATTTGTGCAAAAAAATGGACACATTTTCCCAACTTGTTCATATAATTTACCAATGAAAAAAAGTTGACTTGAGGAAAGAGGGGGACGAGAATGTCGGAACGCATATACAATAAATTAGTACTGTATGCTCATATATTACAGAAACTGCGGGTCATTAATGAGCAAGAAAAAAGTCAAATCCTTCAAATGATGGACAAAAAAGCCCTATGAGAAAGGGCTTTTTATTTTAGGCTTGATAGAATCCTCTCTTTTTCTAGATAGAGAAATCGTATTGACAAAAAAGCGTTCTCATGTAATAATTCAATTAAATTTTTGGAATAATCAAAAAACAGTCTTTTTTACATAGAAATGATCGTGGGATTACCATGGGGGTGACGAAATGTTATTTTTTTTAAAGAAATGGAAAGAATTAAAGAATGTAAAGATGGAATTGGCACTTCGTGATTGGTTTTATGGAACAAAAATTAGTTTGTCTATGTGTACATCAAAAGAACCATTAACATTTTTAGTGAACATAGAAGGAAAGGATAAAGGTTTATTTGTTGATGAAGATTTTATTGTGGTAAACAGTATGTGTGAGCCTGTTTTTGAAAATGATCAAAAGCCGGCTATTGAATCCTTTATGCATGCTGATATTTATAAAAAAAGTAATGCGGAATGCATTTTACAAGTTCAGACAGTAGACAGCCATTTAATGTCAGAGCTATACGGGAAAGAAGGAGAAGTAACATTTGAAAAAGGGAGTGTGAAACGTATTTTTGGATCAGAAGGGATAGAAGAGCTAACGATTCCGATTGTAGAAAATGAAAAGGAATTTGCAGATTTATTAGAGGAGAGTGTTCCAAACTTTACAAAGGACGGGGGCGTTGTTCTTGTTCATAATTATGGAATGATTGTTTGGGGAAAAACACCAGAAGAAACAAAAAAATGGTTAGAAGGACTTGAATATTTAATGAACTATCATGTCAAGTTGTTAATGATTAAAGGGGTAAAGAGTTCGGTAATGTGAAATATTCCTTATTGATAAACTAGGCAATGAAAGCGTTTTAATATTAGTTTTACTCATAAAATATAGGTCTCCTTATTATATATAGATTACATGTTAATGTGAGGGGGAACATATTTTGCGAGTTAAATATCATTTTCTGCCGAAACAGCAGGTGTTTTTTTGTAAAAGCCATGATTCGGCAGAAAAAGCACTAAGTATAATGAATGAAAATGGATATCGGGCCATTCCTGTGTTAGCAGAAGATGAAAAACACTTTCAAGGAATCATTTATAAAGTAGATATTCTAGAACAAAAATGTGGAGGTGGAGGAAACGGAATATATGTAAAGGACATATGTGAGGATCAATCTGCATTTATTTTTGAAAAAGATTCTTTTTTTCGAGCGTTTTATATGATTAGACGTCTGCCGTTTCTAGCCGTTTTGAATGAATATAGTGAATTTGTTGGGATATTAACACATTCTAACATATTTGATGTGATTGAAGATTCATTTGGTATGCGAACAGGTGGGCATATACTTACAATTGCAACGCAGGATTGTAAAGGAACGATGAAAGAGATAGGAACAGTGCTAAAATCGTATCATATTGGGGGGCTATTGACATTAGATAATGGAGATCAATACATTCGTCGGGTGATTGTCAATATTACAGATGAATTACATGATAAAGCGCTCAAGCAATTAATAGCTAAGCTAGAGAAAAAAGGATTCCGAGTCAGTCATGTTGATTATATTTAAGAAAATAAGAGAACAGTGATACGCTGTTCTCTTATTTTTGCTTAGAAACAGGAGGAGATAGGACAAGATCAGATAGAAAAATGAAATCTGCATGTTCCCGTACTTTTGGAATGGTAGATTGGATTGCACGTGAAGTGGTTTCTCCTGGCGGTCCAACGTGGCCAATCGCTACGACAACAGGTGTTTTTCTTGTTTTTTGTAGAAGGAACTGTGCTTGTTTCAAAATGTGTGATGATGTATAGATGTCATCAAAAAACATTTGGTTTTCGATAATCGGAACATCTAGTTCTTTTCCAATTCTTGAGACGACGCTATTTGAATTGGTTTTACTATCCAAATAAAATAAACCATGTTTTTTACATACAGTGAGTATGATTCGCATAATTCGTTCATCTGCTGTCACTTTGGACCCCATATGGTTATTCATACCGATTGCATATGGTACTGCTTCAATTGCTTGTTCGATTCGATGTTTAATTTCATCGTCACTTAAATCAGTTGTAATAGCTTTCGGTCCTAACCATTCTTTTTTTCCATTTATCGGTTCCATTGGCATATGAATAATTACTTCATGTCCTTTTTTATGAGCGGCGATTGCATCTTGTTTAGTGGAAGGGAGAAAAGGCATAACCGCAACTGTAAGTGGGATTGGAAGAGATAACATTTCTTTCGTTCCCTTCATATTATTTCCAAAATCATCAATTACAATAGCTACTTTATTCGTATGAGCATGTATGTTGATTGGGAATATAAGAAATGGAATCAAAATGAATAATATAAATGTAATCATGTATTTACGCATATATGAAATTCCTTTCTATTTCATAAAATAAATCATCTTTTTTAAAAAGGATATATGTACCTACTACAATCGGTGCGCTTACCTGGAGATAGGAAGAAATAACATCATCATTATGATTTGCTTTTTTATCTAAATTAAACAAAAAATGTCGAAGAAAAATAAGGTAATAACGGAAAAACAACGTTTGTCCACGTATTGTAAAAAAATAATATAAAAAAAATGTCTATTATTGCGAATGTATTTACAAAGATAGAATAATTTGTAATAATTCTCAAGGTGAGGTTAAAGGTTTGTAAATTACAGGGAGAAATTGTTAAAATTTCTGAGTATTCGAACTTGAATATGGATACTGAAAAGCTTATGTGATGAACAGAAAAAATAAGGATGAGAGTATGGGAAGAATAAGGGGGATATGAATGTTTACAGCAAAAAGGAAGTACACAATGGAAAAACTTTCACGTGATATTCATATGAAGCGTGAAGAAATGATTCATTTAGGATTGACATATGGATTAACCAATAAGGAAACAGTTCAAGTGAGCCAAGAATTGGACAAGCTTATTGTGAAGTATCAGCGTTACAAAGAAAAACAATCATCAAGATGGCTATTTTTCACTAAAATACCGATCTTTCAAATTGAATGGGGAGCAAAATCAAATGATTTTTGGAAAATTCTCGTAACCGGTTTTATGAAATAAGTATAATTACCCTCCAAAGAGAAGGATAATTATACTGAATCTAGCGGAAACTCTATTTGCACAGTTGTTCCTTGAGCCTCTTTACTTTTGATTAGAATACGACCACCGTACATTTCTATAATTCGTTTGCATATAACAAGTCCAAGACCTGTTCCAGTATCTTTACTAGTAAAGAACGGATGAAAGAGGTGTTTTTGAATATGTTTTGGGATTCCTTTTCCTGTGTCAATAATGTGTAATTGCGCATGATCTTGATTGCTGGTTATGATGATTGTTAATGTATCACCAGATGACATAGCTTCAATTGCATTTTTTGTAATATTTAAAATCACTTGTTTCATATGATCTTTTGAGCAGCGTATGTAAACAGGATGATCAGGTAAATACAAAGTAAATGTAATGTTATATAGGTTTGCCTCTGATCGAATAATTAATGAAACTTCTTGCATGATATCTCGTATATCATATTTGTCTTCGATAATCGCCGTCGGTTTACCAAGAATGAGAAATTCGCTAACAATCTCATTAATACGTTCGATTTCTTGTTCAATCACTGAAAAATAGAATTGGTCTTGTTCTAGTGTATATTTCTCTTTCAATAAAGCAACAAGGCCTTTAATTCCAGTTAGCGGGTTGCGAATTTCATGAGCTGTACTAGCTGCAAAAGTTCCAACTAACTCAATCTTTTGCATTTCATTTTGTTGGCGTTCTAAACGTGCTTGTCGCTTTAATAGCATATTTTGAATTAATAAAAATAAAATGGTCATTAAAAATAATGTGACAAGACATTCTACAATAACCATTTGATATAAAGCTTTTGTATGGATAGGTAATGGAGCAACAGATACTTTCCAATTTACTTTTTGGAGTGGAGTAGAAAGTATATTCGTATGCTGTTCGTTTTGTTCGTTATTATGATCCTTCAGGAAGACTACATCATATTGATCAGTTATCTCAAAATGATATTGCGGTTTAATAGCATTTAAAGTATCTGATATATAATCGAAACGCAAACTGGCTAGTAATAGACCAGAAGTTTTCGCATGTTTTGTGAGAATGGGGGTAGCAATCATAATTGCTTGATGGCCAAGTACATGATCTGTAATCACAGATGATACAGTTGTTTTTTTGGATTGAAAAGCTTCCTTAATATAAAAACAATCTGAAACATTGACAGGAGCTGTTAGTCCTTCTGAGGCAACAGTTATGACTCCATCGGAATTTGTATAATATAGACCAGAAAACCGTTCGTCGTTCGTATCTGTCTCATGAAGCACTTGCTTAATACCGTTTCTGTTTCCTGTTTCTGTGCTTACGACCATAGCGAGCATTTCGAGGGCAGAAATCGCTTCGCCGATATGATGATCGAGATAATCCCTATATACAAATAAGACCGTATGAGTAGCTTGTTTATTTTCTTCTTTCATTTGATAAGTATGGTACGAATAAAATGTTACACCAATTCCGATTGTGGGTAATATAACAAGTAATATATACAAAGTGGTGCCACGGAGTTTCTTACTCAAAGTTGCTACTCCTTCTTTTTTATTATCATTATATATAAACTATGTTAAAATTGTCATGTTTTATTCAGGGAAATTACTGGGATATGTAAAGAAGTAAAAGATGAGTGAGCAATCAGTCAGAAATGAGCAGGATGAATGGGTTATGATGCAGAGTGTCTTTCATTTTTAGAATTTACAAGAAAGGTTGGAAAAATGTAATGTCGAATGATATACGAGAAGAAATTTCGCAATCTTTAAAGATATTTATTGCGTTATCACGTGTGCAACGCTCAATTATGGATACAACAAATAAGTATATACAAGGTAATGGATTAAATCCAACTGAATTTGCTGTGCTAGAATTGTTATACCATAAAGGAAGTCAACCTCTTCAACAAATTGGAGAGCGTATATTAATTGCTAGTGGTAGTATTACATATGTTGTAGATAAGTTAGAAAAAAAGGGGCTTGTGAAGCGAACTCCTTGCCCGAATGACAGACGTGTTATATATGCGGAACTTACGGAAGACGGAACAATGCTAATTGATTCTATTTTTCCGAATCACGAAAGGCTTATACATCAATCTTTTGAAATGTTAACAAAAGAAGAAAAGGCAGAGTTGTTAACTTTATTGAAAAAGATTGGGAAATATGAAAAGTGATATGTGATCAAAAAAGTTTTTGATAAAGTGATACTTTAATTAATGGGGATTCTCCATCCTCCCACCAATCGGGCTATTACTGCCCTAAAATAGCGGGAAAAATGATCTAAAGTTTTTTGTTCAGTCATTTTTTATAGGAAAAAAAGTGACTGAAAATGTTTCGTTTTTAAAACAAATCGTTATGTTCTGGCGAATTTTGTTGGAAAATAACAGGAGAAAGGGGAAGGGAAATAGAACTATAAACAGATACATATAATTGAAAGGAGGCATATTTTCTATGTCATTTAAAGAGTATGAATATAAACGTCCGGATATAGAAGAGTTCCAAACAAACTTTACTGCAGCTTTAGAACGATTTGAAAAGGCAAAAACAGTAGAAGAACAAAAAGAAGCTATTGGGTTTATTAATCGGATTCGCAATGATTTTGGGACAATGAGCACTCTTTGTTCGATTCGTCACTCGATAGATACAACAGATACTTTCTATAAAGAAGAACAAGATTTTTTTGATGAATATGAGCCAGTGGCACAAGGGTATGTAACAAAGTATTATAAAGCATTGTTAAGTTCTCCATTTCGTGCAGAATTAGAGGACTACTATGGAAATCAATTATTTTCGTTAGCAGAATGTGACGTAAAAACATATTCAGATGAAGTTGTGAAAGACTTACAAATCGAAAATAAATTATCTTCGCAATATACACAGTTGTTAGCTAGTGCAAAAATTCCATTTCAAGGAGAAGAAAGAACGCTATCACAACTGATTCCTTTTATGCAAGGAAATGAAAGAGATACGCGGAAACAAGCAAGTGAAGTATACTATGGTTTCTTAGCAGAACATGAAGAAGCGCTAGATCGTATTTATGATGAACTTGTGCAAGTAAGAACGAAGATTGCCAAAGCGCTAGGCTTTAAAAACTTTGTCGAACTTGGATATGCGAGAATGTACCGTACAGATTATAATGCGGAAATGGTTGCAAGTTATCGGAAACAAGTATTAGATTATATCGTCCCAGTTGCAACGGAACTTCGAAATAGACAGAAAACAAGAATTGGTGTAGAGAAATTAGCATATTATGATGAAAACTTTGAATTTGCAACAGGCAATCCGACTCCGAAAGGGGATGCGAATTGGATTATCAATCATGGAAAGACGATGTATCAAGAGTTATCAAAAGAAACGGATGAATTTTTCCATTTCATGCTAGATAATGATTTGTTAGATTTAGTTGCGAAAAAAGGAAAAGCTGGCGGTGGGTATTGTACATATATTGAAAATTATAAGGCCCCGTTCATTTTCTCAAACTTTAATGGAACGTCTGGAGATATTGACGTATTAACACATGAAGCTGGTCATGCATTTCAAGTATATGAAAGCCGCAAATATGAAATTCCAGAATATAATTGGCCGACATATGAAGCATGTGAGATTCATTCCATGAGTATGGAATTTTTTACATGGCCATGGATGAAGTTATTCTTTGAAGAAGATACAGACAAATATTACTTCTCTCATTTAAGCTCAGCATTATTATTTTTACCATACGGTGTGTCTGTTGATGAATTCCAACACTATGTATATGAAAACCCAGAAGCATCACCAGCAGAACGAAAGGCAGCATGGCGGAATATAGAAAAGAAATATTTACCTCATCGTGATTATGAAAATAATGATTATTTAGAGCGCGGTGGATTCTGGCAACGCCAAGGACATATTTATAATGCACCTTTTTATTATATTGACTACACATTGGCTCAAATTTGTGCGCTCCAATTTTGGAAACGCGCAAGGGAGAATAGACAAGAAGCATGGGCCGATTATGTGAATCTTTGCCAACAAGGTGGAAGTCAGTCATTTTTACAATTAGTAGAAACTGCAAATTTAACATCTCCGTTTGCAGAAGGGTGTGTACAAGGAGTTATTAAAGACATTCACGCGTGGTTACATGCAGTAGAGGACACAAAATTGTAAAAAACATATGCTGTTTTCGTTCTGTTTCTCATCGACACAATTATAAAATAATGAGATAATAAAAGAAAATTCAGATTTATTAAAAGGAGGTGTTTCTACATGAAGAAGCACCTCTTTTCACCAAAAAAGAGGGGGGAAATATATGATTCAATCGAATATAAGTTTGGAGACATTGCTGCAATCATTACAAGCAACAAGACATGCATTATTATCAGAAGTTGAAACGTTAAATGATACAGACGTAAACATAAGACCACGGCGTGATAAATGGAGTATCATTCAAATTATGCATCATTTACATTTAGTGGAACAGTCTATTACATCGGCGCTTGTATATGCACTGCAGAAAAGAGAAGGAAAATTCGTTCCATTTAAAGACCTCCAGTTAACACTTGATCGAACGTATAAACGCGAAGCTCCTCAACAAATGCAACCTACAGAGACACTTATGAAAAAACAACACGGAATTCAATTGCTAGAACACTCAAGGCAAGAGCTCCTTCATACGCTCCATAGTATTATAGATGAAAAAGAACTATGCCAAAATTCATTAAAACACTCGATTTTTCAAGAACTTAGTTTGTATCAATGGATTCAATTTCTTGATTTACATGAACAAAGACACCTTACCCAATTAAAAGAGGCAAAACATGCTATTTTACAAAGATAGTTACCTTTTTATATGAAAGAAAGTGAGTGAGCGATTGACTCACTTTTTTTATTAGGGTGAAAGAATTTTTCTGATCATACTTGGAATAATACAAGGATAGAAAGGAGCTGAAAATATGTCCAAAAAGAAGAAAGAAAAAGAGCGTGCTTGGAAAGCAAGGAAAGAAAATCAAAAGCCACATGGAAAAGTAAAAGCTTTTGCAGAACTTGTAAGTGAAACGGAAAAAACGTGATGGATTATCATCACGTTTTTTTAAAGGATAAAAAAATTAGATATTTCCTTGATTCTGCACCGTATGATACAATATGTTTTGTCAATGAAAGAAGAAATTCCATGTTATAACATGGGAGAGGTTCGCGAACTCCCTCTATAAAAAACTATGAGAACAACAATATCTTAAGGTATTGTTTTGTTTTTTTATTATGATAGTTCAAGAACGTTCTTTCTTCTTATTTATAATAGAGAAGGAGAATGAGTAAAATGAAAAAAGAGAAAGCAGTTGTTGTTTTTAGTGGTGGTCAAGATAGTACAACTTGTTTATTTTGGGCTATGCAACAGTTTGCAGAAGTAGAGGCTGTAACGTTCAACTATAATCAACGTCATAAATTAGAAATTGAATGTGCAGCAAATATTGCAAAGGAATTAGGAATTAAGCATACAGTACTAGATATGAGCCTTTTAAATCAACTTGCTCCCAATGCTTTAACAAGAACAGATATCGATATTACGCATGAAGAAGGTGAATTACCATCTACCTTTGTTGAGGGACGAAATTTACTGTTCTTATCATTTGCAGCTGTTTTAGCGAAACAAGTAGGAGCACGTCATATTGTAACTGGCGTGTGCGAAACAGATTTTAGTGGCTATCCTGATTGCCGTGATGCATTTGTAAAGTCATTAAATGTTACCTTAAATTTATCTATGGATTATCCGTTTGTCATTCATACTCCGCTTATGTGGATTGATAAGGCGGACACATGGAAGCTATCAGATGAATTAGGTGCATTTGATTTTGTGAGAGAAAAGACTTTAACGTGTTATAACGGAATCATTGGCGATGGATGCGGTGAATGTCCAGCATGTCAACTTCGCAAAGCAGGTTTAGATACGTACCTACAAGAACGTGAAGGAGCGAAGGCATAATGGAACAAAGTTTTTTTGGGTTTCGTGTTGTAGAAAACTTACAAAAAATAGATAAGGATATTCAGCGTCAGCAATTAAAATATCATAATAAACGCGTAATGGTCAGTAAGGAATTTACATTCGATGCAGCTCATCATTTGCACTGCTATGATGGGAAATGTAAAAACTTACATGGGCACACTTATAAAGTTGTCTTTGGAATTAGTGGATATGTAAATGAAATTGGTATTGCCATTGACTTTGGAGATATAAAAGAAATTTGGAAAAATGAAATTGAAATTTATTTAGATCATCGTTACTTAAACGAAACATTACCAGCGATGAATACGACTGCGGAAAATATGGTCGTTTGGATTTATGAGAAAATGGCAGAGGCATTAACAAAGGGAGGCCGAGCAGAAGAGTATAAAGGAGCTCGAGTTGAATTTGTTCGTCTGTTTGAAACGCCGACAAGTTATACAGAAGTAAGACGGGAGTGGATGCTCGATGAGTAAAATCCCCGTTTTAGAAATATTCGGTCCAACCATTCAAGGAGAAGGAATGGTTGTGGGGCAAAAAACGATGTTTATTCGTACAGCGGGATGTGATTATAGTTGCGCATGGTGTGATTCTGCTTTTACTTGGGATGGATCGGCGAAAGATCAGATTCGACAAATGACCCCAGAAGAAATTTGGAAGGAACTTATTGAGATTGGTGGAGAAAACTTTTCGCATGTAACAATTTCAGGTGGAAATCCAGTGTTACTGAAACATATGAAAGAACTTTTAGAGAGATTAAAAGAGAATAACATTCGGACCGCCATTGAAACGCAAGGGAGTAAATGGCAAGAATGGCTTTTGGACATAGATGAAATTACAATTTCACCGAAACCACCAAGTTCAAAAATGAAAACAAATTTTACGATGTTAGACTTAGTAGTAGAAAGATTAGTAGATAAAAATATGAGTTTAAAAGTAGTTATATTTGATGATGATGACTTTGAATATGCAAAGAACGTTCATGAACGTTATCCTCATGTACCTTTTTTCCTACAGGTTGGAAACGATGATACAAAAACAGCAGAGGACGCAGTGTTAATTCCTAAATTATTACAGAAATATGAATGGTTAATTGAAAAGGCAGTTCATAGTAAAGAAATGAATGATGTAAAAGTATTACCTCAGCTTCATGCCTTAGTATGGGGAAATAAGCGAGGCGTATAAGTGAATAGAAGGGATGTTTAAAGATGGCAGGAAGATTAGATGAAGATTTAAAAGATGTAACGTTGCTTGGAAATCAAAATACAAAATATTTATTTGAATATAGCCCGGAAATTTTAGAGACTTTTGATAATAATCATCCAAATCGTGATTATTTTGTGAAATTCAATTGCCCTGAATTTACAAGTCTATGTCCCAAAACAGGACAACCAGATTTTGCAACCATTTATATTAGTTACATTCCTGAGAAAAAAATGGTGGAAAGTAAATCGTTAAAGTTATACTTATTTAGTTTCCGTAACCATGGTGATTTTCATGAGGATTGTATGAATGTGATTATGAATGATTTAATAGAATTAATGGATCCGCGTTATATCGAAGTGTGGGGGAAATTTACGCCACGCGGTGGTATTTCAATCGATCCATATTGCAACTATGGGCGCCCAGGTACGAAGTATGAGAAAATGGCAGAGTATCGCATGATGAATCATGATTTATATCCGGAAACAGTAGATAACCGTTGATGAGAAAGGATCTGTACGTTGTGTACAGATCCTTTTTATCTAGGAAGTTATGCATATTGATTGATTACAGTATAATTTTTATGGTTTACAACTGTAAGAGGTTCCACATCTAATTCTCTAAAGTTCTCCATAATTGTTATATCAACAATAACGGAATTTTTATTTACTTTTTGAACACGTCCGTGCATACCGTCTTTAAATTCGATAATATCTCCAGCCTTTGCGATTTCCATGAACAACTCTCCTTATTACAGTTTTAACAAAAAATAAATTTTTTTCTAGTTTCTTCTATTTTGAACTATATTTCTTGGTTTGTAAATGCTTCCAAAGGGAGAGTTTGAAAAATATTCATTTTTCATAAGAAATTTGTAAAGATATGTTGAAAGGAAGAAAGGAGATAAAATTGTGATTCAGTTACTATGTATGTAAGAGTATGTCTTTCTGCTTTTTCATGGTATGATGACAATAAGAAATCCGTGTATAATCATATGGGCGATAAGCGGTGAATGAGGAGGGAAGAGAATGCGAATTTCTTTTATTCGTCACGGTCGCTTGAATCATTGTGTAAATCCAATGACAGTTACTGAGTTTCATGAATGGATGCAATGCTATGATATAGAGGAGATGAGAGTAGAGGAAAGCATACCACGTGAAACGATTGAAGCGATTGAATCTTCCAAGTTAGTTGTGACAAGTAATCAAAAACGTGCTGTGCAATCAGCAGCAGAGTTAACAAATTCTTTATCTTTTATCCAAAATAAACTTTTTCGAGAAGTAGAGGTACCATCTTATTTTTTTGCTCCCAAATGGATAAAATGTAAACCAGAAATATGGACAATGGTAGGGCGTACATTATGGATTATAGGTTACTCTAAAGGGGTTGAATCTTATCGAGAGGCACGGGAGAGAGCAAAGCAAGCTGCTGATACACTTATTGGTTATGCCCTTGTCTATAACCATATTGTCCTTGTAGGACACAGTTATTTTAATACAATGATTGGTACGGAATTACGTACGAGAGGTTGGGTTGGGCCACCTATCTTTCATAGGAAACCGTGGGGATGTACAGAATATACATTTCACGAAGCTTTAAACGGAACGAAACTAAAAACGAATTTAACATAAAAGCACACGATTCAAACGGTGAATCGCGTGCTTTTGTTATGAAACGAAAGTCTTTTTTAAGAGCGGTTTTACTAAGTGAGCATATGGCTCACCTACAAGCATGACAGTCTTGTCTTCTTCGTAGCCAAGCTTTTTATATAAAGAGAAAGCTCTTATGTTTTCTAAATTTACAAGTAACGCAATTTTTTCATACCCTTTGTCCAATCCGTCATTTTCAACCGTTTTAATTAATTGGGAGCCAATTCCTCGTCCGCTATATTTGCTTGAAACAGATAATGTATCGATATAATACTCATCTAATTCTGCTTCTTTTTCTAACGTAATGGTTGAATCTTGGTGTAGCTTTTGCAGGTGTTTTACAATTGGAGCATCGAGCTGCTTTGCATGACTTCCGTGGTAAGCAACGATAATTCCAACTACTTTCCCATCTAATTCTTCAACGAAACAGTTTTCATAGCTCAACCGATTACCTGTTTTGGAAAACCAATTTTCAAGGCCTTTTAATACTTCTGTTTTCTCTTTGGCACCGGTGAGTTTCTCAGCAATTTCATGCAGAGCATTATACAATAGCGGAGCGATTGCTCGTGCATCTGTTTTTTTTGCTTTCCGAATCATAGTATCCCTCCTAATTGTTAACCTTATTGTAACATAAAATCAAATTGGAGCTACTCTATATCCATAATAGAGAAAGCTTTTTAAAGAAGCTATAATAAGGCTGAACAGTAAAATAAGGTGAATCATTTGTTTAGTTAGTAAGAAACATAGAGATTCCCTCACCTTAGGCTTATAAGTAGGTAGCCGTGTTCGATGACTCAATGATCCTTCTTTCCGAATTAAGATAAAATTACCGTTGTCGACTGGTACAAGATAAGATAGAATATTGCAGAGAGGTGAAATACATGGATAAACAATTAGCAAATACAATTTTAGATCAACTGAAAAATGGTGAGATAAAAGAGTATGTTGTAACAAAAGATGTATTTTATACGTTTCGCGAAGTTTTAGTAAACCGAGAAGATTTTAAACATTTTATTGGAAATGCACAGCGCGGTGGGCAGGTTATTTATACATATACGGAAACCCCACGTTCATAATAAGAGATAAAGGAGAGGCGATTTATGGGAGAGTTTAAACAAGGAGCTTTGCCACATTGGGACTATATGTGGAAAGATGAAGCTGGGAGAAGGCTTGTTGGCATGGTTATGTTTCCTGAGAGACGAAAGCATATGAAAGAGATCGTGGAAAGAATAAAAGTTGCCTATGAGCAAGGGAATAAAATTAAAATGACAGTAAAAGTACAACATACTTATCAACATGTTGAAGGAACTGTTGTATATTTTGATGAAGAGGCACCAGTATTTACGATTCAAGATAAAGAAGAAAATTTTCATCACATTTTTATAAAAGATGTTTCAAAGTTAAATATTATCAATGAATAACAAAGTTTTGTATATATAATGCACTTGTTTTACAATCCAGTCGCACGAATCAATATATGGATGTGCGTTTCTAATTGTCTTTTATCATTCAAATGATATTTTTATTATGTAACAAAATGAGTATATGTATTTAGAGAGTCGTATTTCTGATTTGTACAATATAGATAATGTGTAACCGGTTTCGAACAGATTACAACATACAGTCTGTTCTTTTTTGTGTGTGCTGGAGAAAAGGATTTCTTCAGCATTTCCCGTTTTTTACAAAAATGATTCTTAACATTTTTGTAAAAATGGTTAAATTCATTGACAACTTTTTTGAAAAGCACTTTATTGACATGAGTTTTAGAATGTTGTTTCATAGTCATTGTATTAAAAAAAACGACTGTTTATGTCGAAAAGTAAAAGTTAAAAAAAGAAAGAATTTATACATACATCTTGTGTCTTGTTTTAAAACGTAATACAATATATAGGGACATCGAGAATCGGCAGCGAGATATAAAAGGAAGAAAGGGAGGGTCGGAGATGTTAATTGCATATGATTCTATGACAGGGAACGTGAAGCGTTTCATCAACAAATTAAATATGCCGGCCGTTCAAATTAGTGAGGATTTAGTAATAGATGAAGAGTTTGTACTTATTACGTATACAACAGGTTTTGGAAATGTGCCAGAACGTGTTTTAGAATTTTTAGAACGCAATAATGCAAATTTAAAAGGCGTATCTGCAAGTGGCAATCGCAACTGGGGAGATATGTTTGGAGCGAGTGCAGACAAAATTTCAATGAAATACGAAGTACCTATTGTATCAAAATTTGAGTTATCTGGAACAAATAAGGATGTAGAATATTTTAAGGAAAGGGTGCGGGAGATTGCGACACATTGAACTGAATAATGAAATCACGCAAATGCAAGATGGTTTCTATCAGCTTCATAAAGATAAAGAAGCACTGGAAGTCTTTATGGAAGAAGCGAGAGCAAATACCATTCATTTTGATAGCGTGGCAGAACGAATAAAGTATATGATTGAACATGATTATTATTACAATGTTTTGGACGAGTATAAGTTGGAGGAAATAGAAGCAGTATACGATATTGCGTACGGAGAAAACTTTAAGTTCCAATCTTATATGGCAGCATCTAAGTTTTATAAAGATTATGCGCTCAAAACAAATGATCAAAAGCAATATTTAGAAAGCTATGAAGATCGTGTAGCAATTGTATCCTTATATTTGGGACGCGGTGATGTGAAAAAGGCAAAACAATTTGCGAGCATGATTGTTAAACAAAACTACCAACCAGCGACACCAACCTTTTTAAATGCCGGCAGAAGCAGAAGAGGAGAAATGGTGTCTTGTTTCTTGTTAGAGATGGATGATAGTTTAAATTCGATTGGATTTAATATTAATACGGCGATGCAGCTATCAAAAATCGGTGGCGGAGTAGCCTTGAACTTATCTAAGCTGCGTGCACGTGGTGAACAAATTAAAGGTATCGAGAACGCAGCAAGCGGTGTTGTACCAGTTATGAAATTACTTGAAGATTCGTTTTCATATGCGAATCAGTTGGGTTAACTTATGGCTCAACTATAAAACCGGGTCAATTGCTGGAACGCCTGAGTATATCGAGGTAGGATACTACGAAGAAATTACGTAGCGCCCCCTAAAAAACCAAGATTGCAGGAAATCAGCAGCCGAGCTCCTAAGTCTATTAGATATGGAGAAGGTTCAACGACCAAGTAGTTATGTAGGTGACTATATAGCTCGAACCTGGCTTCTCAAACCAAATTCAAAGGGTGTATATAGTTATGGAGAGAACAAAGAGCTTTATAACAAAAATATGTCCTATTTGTAAAAGTAAATATGTGGTTAATCAAAAGAACAAAAAATACACTGAGATTACATCACATTATTCCATTTCGTTTTTTTGAAAGTCTTGATCAAGCAAATCTTATGATGAATTTATTGCTACTTTGTGATTCGTGGCATATTTAGGTACATCAAAAACATGATGAGTGGCTAAACAAAGAATTTGGTGAGAAGAAGATATGGTCTGAACTCTATAGCGATATAGAGAGGGTAGCAGAAATGACTATCCCCCATACGTTTTAAGGTATGGAGTAACAATATGCAAAGAAAAGGTGCCGGTGCTGTATACTTAAACATTTTCCATTGGGATATTATTGAATTTCTCGATACAAAAAAAATAAATGCCGACGAGAAGAGCCGGATTCAGTCTCTATCAATCGGTATTATCGTTCCAAGTAAGTTCTTTGAGCTTGCTGAGAAAAATGAACCATTCCATGTTTTCGCACCATATACAGTATATAAAGAGTACGGAAAACATTTAGATGATATTGATATTGATGAAATGTATGATGAGTTAATGAGCAATCCAAATGTAAAGAAAAAGTCACTAGATTTAAGTGCGCGTGATATGCTCATTAAAATTGCAATGATTCAGCTTGAGTCTGGTTATCCATACTTAATGTTTAAATCAAATGCGAATCAGCAACATCCATTAAAGAATATTGGAACTGTGAAGATGTCGAACCTTTGTACAGAAATCTTTCAATTACAAGAAACATCCGAAATTAACGACTACGGTACAGATGACATAATCCGCCGTGATATTAACTGTAACTTAGGATCATTAAACATTGTAAACGTAATGGAGAATAAAGAAATTCGTGAAGCGGTACATGCAGGAATGGAAGCTTTAACAGCCGTTTCTGATATGACTGTTATTCCAAACGCACCAACTGTGAAGAAGGCAAATGATGAGCTTCATTCGGTTGGACTTGGTGCTATGAACTTACATGGATATTTAGCGAAAAATAAAATCGCTTATGAAAGTGCAGAAGCGAAAGAATTTGTTCGTACATTCTTTATGATGTTAAACTACTACTCGATTGAAAAGAGTATGGGTATTGCGAAAGAAAAGGGCGAAACATTTAAAGACTTTGATAAGTCGGATTATGCAAATGGCACGTACTTTGAAAAGTATGAAACAACAGACTATAGCCCTGTAACGGAGAAAGTACAACAGTTATTTGAAGGGATTTACATTCCAACAAAAGAAGATTGGACAAGTCTAAAAGAAGAGGTGCAGAAGTATGGTTTATATAACTCATATCGTTTAGCTATTGCGCCAACACAATCGATTAGTTATGTTCAAAATGCAACTTCAAGCGTAATGCCAATTGTAAGTCAAATTGAGTCAAGAACATATGCGAATGCGACAACATATTATCCAATGCCATATTTATCAAAAGATACGTTCTGGTATTATAAGTCTGCTTATGATATGAATCAGTTTAAACTGATTGATTTAATTGCAGAGATTCAAGAGCATATTGATCAAGGAATTAGTACGATTCTTTATGTAAATAGTGACATTTCTACACGAGAGTTAGCACGTTACTACATTTATGCACATAAAAAAGGCTTAAAGAGTCTGTATTATACAAGAACGCGTAAGTTAAGTGTGGAAGAATGTGTAGCTTGTACGGTTTGATGTAATGATATATAACTTAAAGGATAAGACATCATGAGCAGGGTTTTATAACCCTGCTCATGCTTAGTTATAAATTTTTAGGTTCTGATAGACTGTGATTAGGAAGTATGAGTTTAGAAAGGATTTCATTATAAAAAAGAAGGGGCGATTCAATGCGTGCGGTAAACTGGAATAAAAAAGAAGACGATTTTAGTTTAATGTTTTGGAAGCAAAACATCGCTCAGTTTTGGACAGAAGAAGAAATCGCAGTATCTTCTGACAAAAATACTTGGGTGCAATTATCAAAAGAAGAACAAACGACGTATAAGCGTGTATTAGGTGGCTTAACACTTTTAGATACAAAACAAGGTGGCGAAGGGATGCCACTTGTGCTTGTACATATCGAGAATTTACAAGCGAAAAGTGTGTTAGCTTTCATGGGCGCTATGGAAGAAGTGCATGCAAAGAGTTACAGTCATATCTTTACGACACTTGCAACAGAAGAAGAAATTGATGAGATTTTCGATTGGGTGGATCAGCATCCATTACTTGAGAAAAAAGCTGGTATTATTACAGGATACTATCGCAAGTTATTAAAGCCAGAAGTAACGAAAAAAGAGTTATACATGGCAATGGTAGCGAGTGTATTCTTAGAAAGTTATTTATTCTATAGTGGTTTCTTCTATCCTCTATATTTAGCAGGACAAGGGAAATTAACTGCAAGTGGTGAAATTATTAACCTAATCATTCGTGATGAAAGTATTCACGGCGTATTCGTTGGTCTTTTAGCACAGCAAATCTTCGCTGAACTGTCTGCAGAAGAACAAGAAGACGTGCAAAAGGAAACACAAGATTTATTGATGGAACTGTATGAAATTGAAACGGCATATACAGAAGAAATTTATGCGTCTATTGGTCTTGTCGAAGAAGTAAATCGTTTTGTTCGTTACAATGCGAATAAAGGGCTTATGAACTTAGGATTAGAACCACGCTTTGAAGAAGAAGAAATTAACCCAATTGTTTTAAATGGTTTACGTACGGATACGAAAAATCATGATTTCTTCTCTGTAAAAGGGAATGGCTATGTAAAAGCAACGAATGTTGAAAAATTATCGGATGATGATTTTGTATTTGATTTTTAATAGATGACTGAGGAAACAGGAGGCAAAAGCCTCCTGTTTTTGTTTTTTACCATATTGCTCATATTATTTCATTTACCCAATTATCAGTAATGATTAGGTTACCCATTGTTTTCATATATTCCTTAAATAGTTTACATAATGTTATTATTTTGCAAAAGAGTTTCTCTGTCTTATGATTTCGTCACGATCTTTACAATTGATAGGATGTAAATCGCATTTGAAACGTGTACATGGGCAGGAGAAGTTCATACTCTTTTTTTATGCTCATTTTCGTATGAGTATTTACAATCCTTTTGTATCGGTGTACTATTAAACTAGTACACCGATACAAAAGGAGGGAAGAAATGAAAATTGAGTTTTCTCCAAATATACCAATTTATATTCAAGTGATGGAATACATAAAAAAAGAGATTGCAACCGGTCATTTATCACTTGATGATAAAATTCCCTCTGTTCGTGAATTGGCAAGTGAGTTACAGGTAAATCCAAACACAATTCAGCGAACCTTCCAGGAGTTAGAGCGGGAGGGTATCGTCATAACTCGTAGAGGGATGGGACGATATGTAACGAGCGAAGGAGAGAAAATTATGGAATTGCGTAAAGAGATGGCCAAAGAACTGCTGGATTCTTTTATCAATGGAATGGATCATTTAGGGTTTTCTGGAGATGAAATTCTCTCTATCCTTCGTTCTTCATTAGAAGACAAAAAGGGGGATAAAGGATGACGAATTTACTTGTGATCAAAAACCTATGGAAGCAGTATGGTTTAAAGACAGTAATCCGGAATGTAAATTTGGAGATTACAGAAGGAAAAATTATTGGTCTTGTTGGGGATAATGGAAGCGGAAAAACGACGCTATTAAAAATGATGGCTGGTTTACAACATCCTTCAGAAGGAAGTATTACAATTGCAGGAAAGAAAATAGGATTAGATACGAAAAAGGTTGTTTCATTTATGCCAGATTACCCTGTATTTGATGAGTGGATGACTGTAAAAGATGCAATATTTTTCTATCGTGATTTCTATCAAGATTTTGATATACAAAAATCGGTAGATACAATTGCTGCATTCAAAATACCGTTAGAAGAGAGAATTACAGCTTTATCAAAAGGAATGGTTGAAAAGTTACAACTCATTTTAACATTTTCCAGAAAAGTAAAGTTTTACATATTAGATGAACCGCTTGGTGGGATAGATCCTATATCAAGAGAACATGTATTAGAGCTTATTTTACAGTTTTATCGAGAAGATTGTACAATTATCATTTCGACACATTTAATTGGTGAAATTGAAAATATTTTTGATGAAATTCTCTTTTTAAAGGATGGAGAAATTGTACTTCATGAAAATGTGGAAGAGCTTCGTTTTCAAAAAGGGAAAGCTGTGACTGAGTTGTTTAAGGAGGTGTTTAGTAGGTGAGCGGATTATTACATTATATGTGGAATTGTAATAGAAAGAGGTTCATTATTTCATTTTGTATACTTATATTTATTATGGCTATATTATGTGTACAAATGAATGTACAGTTAAGTGGTACATCTGATAAGAAGCAATTGGAACTCTTTTTTGTTATAGTAATATTATATATATTTAGTCTATTTCTTTCCTTTATACAAACGGTAGCTACCTTTTCAAAACTTTTAAAAAATCCACTTATTCGTTTAAGTGGGGTTTCCGGATGGAAAATAGTATGGGGAATCGTTTTATTCTTATTTGCGGTGATGATAGTATGGGAAGTTGTAGCGGATTGTCTATTATATATTTTGGGAATTTTGGCAATACCGGGTTCGACATTATTTCAATTGTTGACTGAAATAAAAGATATGACAAGAATGGAATGGCTTTTGAATTCTTTGATAGAAATGCTGAAAGTAGAAAGTATTATGGTTCAAATATTATTTTTAATCGTACTAATGAAATGGTTGATTAAAAAGAGGAAGCTGCAATTCTTATTTATCATTGTTTCCTTCTTTATTTTAAATGCAATCTTTAAAGGAATATATGTAGGGTTAGGAAAAGTAACAACAGCATATGAATTCACAAAAAAAGTAATGTATTTAAGTGGTGAAGGATTAGAAATTGGTATGTATGCAGGAACAACTATTAATATATACAATGTTAGTTTTGCTTGCATAATAAGTGTAGCATGTATGTACGCAACAGCCTACATCATCGATAACAAACTAGAGGCCTAAAGGAGGAAGAATCATTGGGAAACGTAGTAGTTAAATTAGAAAATGTTTATAAGAAGATTGGTGGAAATGAAATTATTCGTGGTCTTTCATTTGAAGTGGAAGCGGGAGAGGTATATGGATTTCTCGGGCCGAATGGAAGCGGAAAAACGACAACAATTCGCATGATGACAGGTCTTATTGCCATGACAGCAGGAGATATTACGATTTGTGGTCATAGTATTCGGACAGAACGTGAGAAGGCGTTAGAACACATTGGAGCGATTGTTGAAAACCCGGAATTATATGATTATATGACAGGTATGCAAAATTTAAAACATTTTGCTAATATGGCTGTTACGCCAATTAGTAAAGAGCGTATCGCTGAAATTGTGAAGCTAGTTGAACTAGAGCATGCGATTCATAAAAAGGTAAAGACATATTCACTTGGTATGAAGCAGCGCCTAGGAATTGCTCAAGCACTTCTTCACAATCCGAAAGTTCTTATTTTAGATGAACCGACAAATGGATTAGACCCAGCTGGTATTCATGAAATTCGTGATTATTTACAAAAATTAGCGAAGGAAAAAAATATAGCTGTCATTGTATCGAGCCATTTATTAAGTGAGATTGAATTAATGTGTGATCGCGTTGTTATTATTAAGAATGGTCAATTTGTACAAGCATATAACTTACATGAGCAAGCGAAGCATGATGAAACTGTTGTCGTAATGTTTGAAGTAGATCAAATCGAACGTGGAAATGAAATCATTCAAGGTAAGGTGCAAGAAAATATTATTGTTGCTTCTATAACAAAGACTGAAATTCCGCAAATTGTGAAACAACTTGTTCATCATGATATTCTCGTATATGGCGTTACAGTACAAAACAAAACACTAGAAGATAAATTTTTATCAATTACAGGAGGAGTGAAGGCATAATGGTAAAATTAATCCAAAATGAATGTTTAAAATTACATGCGAAAAAAGGTATATATATTTTAATGGGAATATTAATTGGATTGGAAATTATAATCGCAGTCGGTGTGAAACAATGGGCACCGTCTGAGATGCAACCGTCTGGATATGGCTCATTTACAAATAGCATGTTCGATTTTATATTTCTTATTGTTACAATTTTTGGAATCATCTTAGCAACTCGTTCTATTACAGAAGAATTTCAAAAAGGAACAATTAAACAGTTGCTGATTCGTCCTAGAAAGCGAGTTACAGTTTTATTTTCAAAATATATAACAATTGCATTAGTTGTAACAGTCATATTATTTATTGCTTTCATGGTTTCCGTATTAATTGGAATGGTTGTTTTTGGTGGAGAAAAAGAGGGACTAACAGTTGCGGTATTAATGAAGAAGTTTATGTATGAGATAATATCAGTGTTATTCTTTATAACATTAGCTTTTTGTTTAGCAAATATTTTTAGAAAATCTGTATTACCATTAGTTATGACCCTATTTATCTTTTTCTTAAAAGGAACAATCAATACAGTATTAATGATTTTGGCAGAAGGTGTAGCAAAGTTCTCTGTTTTTTCTCATTTAGATTTAAGTGTATATGATAGTAATGAATTCATTAACGCGGGAATGAAACCTCCATTTGCTGGGTTTACCTTTACAACATCATTATTAATCGATATCGTATACTTTGCTATATTACTGATTGTGTCAAGTGCCTTATTCCAAAAACGTGATGTACTATAAATGATAAATGATAAATCCTCCGCAATGAGCGGGGGATTTATTAATACATTTGTTCTTTTTGTATATCGTCTTGCAGTGATTTTCTTAATGACAATTAAGATGGATACAATGCTTATAAAGAGGGTATAACGGTCTGGAAAATGATTGTGATTATAGAAGTACGCATGAATTTATTTCTACAAATATGCGTTTAATAATGTAATAGATTAAGGGGTAGAGGTTATCATATTTTCAAAGAAATCCGTGTAAAAACTTTTTCTTATTTTCAACACGTTAAGATGTTTTATAAAATGAAAGTATAAAATGCGATATTTGGCATTATCTTGTAAAGAGGAATTTTTATTACATAGTTTCATTGAAATGCAGTAACAAAGGAACTGAGCAAAATCGGAAGAATTTTATGGATACATCATTTTTGGGGGTGTTTTTTATTCAGTACGCATTTTCACATATAAGACTTCGCAGTTTTTTTGCATGGATGATTTTAGGAATGATTGTTACAGTAGTAACGTTAACGGTGATAGGAGTTTCAAAAACGATTGAAGATGTCGTCATGCAAACGACAGTGTTTTTTATATTCCCATTATTATGGCTATATATGAAAACACAAAAAAATAATATTGTATTTACTAGTTTTTTTGATAAAACATCAAAAATGAATTGGAAATTAATTTTGATTGCAACAGCAATGGGAATGATTTTTTCTTTTGGTGTATCATTTATTCAATTTTACATACTAGCACATCTTGTCCCGAATTTTATTGTAGATATATTGAATGATACTAGTTTAATGAATACGAACAATGTGTTCACAATGATATTTAGCTTTATTTCGGCATGTATATTTGCACCGATTATGGAAGAAGTGATTTTTCGAGGTTTTTTCTTACAACGTATGACAGTAAAGTGGGGAATTAAACGAGCTGTAATTATTTCATCTCTTATTTTTGGGTTAGGTCACTTTGATATTGTAGGTGCCTTCTTATTTGGAATCATTATGTGTCTTTTGTATATTAAGACACAAAATATATGGATGAACATTGCTGTACATGCTTTAAATAATTGTATTGTAACGATTATGCAATTAATAGGAGGAGAAGAAGCAAATGATACGATTTCTGCTAGTACATTACAAGGAGTAGGAAACCTATGGGTTGGAGCTATTTTCATTTTGATTAGTTTATTATGGTTTGTACCTTTTATTCGGAAGAATTGGCGAAACATAAAGGAAACAGGAGTGCCGCCTCTTCGTTTCATCGATGAGGAAAAGAGAACGGAAATAGCGCCGCAAAATAGAATATATAGTCAAGTTATTATAACGGAGCGATTGATGGCTGTAGAATTACCAGATGAAGTTGTCAATCGGATCAAATTAGAAGAAAATGATGAAGTAACAATAACGGTAGAGAATGATCAAATTATTATTCAAAAAGCTGAGTAAAGTAAAAAGTAGCCTTCCGATGAAAGGAAGGCTACTTTTTTAATGAATAACAATTTCTACATGAAAGTTATTTCCTTTTTTTATATATTTAATATCTGTAACGGTACGAATCGTTTTTAAAATCTCTACTTTTTCCCCAATGCGGGGAATGGTAGGAACATTATCCCAAATGCCAAGTAAGTCATCTTCCTGCGCTGTTTTTTCATAAAACAAAATTTTCAAAACGATACCCCTTTCTCGAAGATTTTGTATTTTAATACATAATAAAACATTTTTATTCTTTTTGTAAGAGGTTTTTAAGGTTGTTTTGAATAAAAATTAATTTTTATTTTTCTGGAAAAACATGTTCAATATCAGGCGTTAGTGCAACTTCTGATAAGACAATATGAGAAACAGTTGTTGCATAGGAAGAGACATCATTAATAAATTCCTCAAGTTCAACTAAGGAAGGAACAGAAATTTTCACGATATAACAGAGGCTACCTGTTACGCGATAACAAAAGCTTGCTGATGGATAAGACTGAATAAATTGTTGCATACGTGTTGTATCACCATTTTTTAAAGTAATTTCTAAAATACAATCTAAAACGAGGCCAGCTTTTTTATAGTCAATATCGATTGTATATTTTCGGATTACCCCCTCACTTTCTAATTTACGAACGCGTTCTGTTGTCGAAGGTGCGGATAAATTCACACGTTTTGACAGCTCTCGCATTGAAAGGCGACTATCATTATATAATTCATTTAAAATTTTACGATCCACACGGTCTAGTTGCATTTGTAAATATACCTCCAGAAAATTTGTATTTTTTGTAAAGAAATCATATAAATTAAGATTCATATGAAATGTAAAGAACGTCTTATCTATTTTACAATAAAAGTGTGAAGAGGAGGAGAGAGTGATGGAGAGAATTTCATTATCAAATGTAGGAGATACAAAGTTTCAAAAGTTATTAGGTCATAATCCGGATATATTACATTCATGGAGTGCGTTAGAAAACACGCTGTATCATACAGGAAATCTTTCGCCAGAGTTGAAGGAGCAAGTAAGAAGAACATTAGCGTATGGGAATGAATGTCCGTACTGCATGGCAAAGGGAAGACCTGATGATATGCAACAGGTGGAAGAAATTAGTGTAGCAGTTACTTTTGCACATACATTTGTTCATGATCGAAAGGCGATAGATGATAATCTGTTTCATATATTAAAACAATATTGGACGGAAAAAGAAATTGTAGAGCTTTGCGCGTATATTTGTTTTATTACTGCGTCGCAGCAACTTGGATTTGTATTTCAATTACAGCCTGATTCATCGCTAAAACTATTCCGATAAAATAATTGCATAATTATATAGAAAAAAATAAGAATATTTCGTATAATTAAAGTGTAATTATTTTGAGAAATAGGGGTGGCAGTATATGGAGCAAATTCCAGTAAAAAAAATAGAAACCGTACTCGTTTTAGCAGAGGATGATAAGCAAAAACAAAAAGAATTTTATGAACTGTTGCTTATGACTCATTTTTATGTTGCTGGTACAATTGAAGCAGAAGATTCAGCAAAAGAAGGAACGTTGCGTTTGCGCCATTTTCAAGGAGAGGGTAGATGGATTGTTCCGTTCTTTACGCAATTGGAATTTGTAAAAGAAGTATTGCCAGAAGATACGCCCCTTATTACGATACGTGGTAAAGAATTGTTTGAAAGTATGGATAAGGACGCAACGGCGGTATTAAATGTAGGCACGGAAATAAGTAAAACATTTATTCCTGAAGAAATCGCAGATATTGTGTCTGGTCGTATCTTTCAGTATTACAACTAAAAAAGAAAAGCCATTTTGGCTTTTCTTTTTTAGTTTGTAAATGGCACGATACCAGAAGGGATAGAAATTGTATTTCTGTCTGTATTCATTGTGACTGTAATCCCAAGGGGAATCCCAATATTAGGGCTAATATGTCCAATTGGTAAGCCGAATAGAACTGGGATATGATGCGGTGCAAAGTATTCGTACAATATCGTTTGTAACGATTGAGATGGTTTTGAAGAAATGCAGTTATGACAGCTTGTAAAAATAATACCTCGACATTTATTAAATTTTCCTGATAAATGGAGTTGATTCAACATGCGATCAATGCGATATGGTTCTTCGCCAATATCTTCAAGTAATACAATTTTATTGGTTGTATCGACTTCAAATGGTGACCCAAGTGTGCTTGTCAATACAGTTAAGTTCCCTCCAATGAGTGTTCCAGTAGTGAAGCAGGAAGGGGCTGGCACAATACATTCTGATGCCGTTAAGATAGATGAATAAGGAGAGAAGAGTTGGTTGAAAGAAGAACGCGATAGAGAATCTACCCCTTTTCCTAATTCTTCAATCATCGGTCCATGGAACGTCACGAGGTTTGCATAGCGTGAAAAAGCGGTATGTAAAGCTGTAATATCACTATATCCCCAAAAGATTTTTCGATTTTGTTGAATGATTTCATATTGAATGCGAGGGAGGAGACGCGCACTTCCGTAACCACCTCGTGCACAGAAAATCGCCTTTACTTCATTATTTGTAAAGGCTTCATGTATATCATCAAGACGAACTTGATCATTTCCAGCTAAATATCCATACTTCTCATAAACACTCTTTCCAATTATTACGGATAAGCCCATCTCTTGTAAGATGTCCACACCTTTTAATACATTTTCAAGTGTTGGTGGGCCAGACGGTGCAATAATCATTACTGTATCACCTTGTTTTAACGCATTTGGATATATCATTGTTTTCAGCCTCCTTCTCTTTCAATATATTCGCTTCGTATGAAATTCAATCCTTGTAAAAGAAGGGGAAAACTTGTCAAATAAAGAAGGTATAAGGGAAGGGGAATAGGAGGAGGCATAATGTTTACAAGTCGAGTTACAGACATATTACAAATTAAGTACCCTATCATTCAAGCAGGTATGGCAGGTGCGATTACGACACCAGAACTTGTTGCAGCTGTAAGTAATAGCGGAGGATTAGGCACGCTTGGAGCCGGCTATATGAGCCCAGAAAAAATTCGTGAAGCGATTTATAAAATAAGGCAGTTAACTGATAAGCCTTTCGGTGTTAATTTACTTGTAACGAAAGAGATACAAATAGAAAAAGAGAAGGTAAATGAGGCGAAAGTCTTACTTAGTGGAATGAGTAGAGAGTTAGGTATAGAGGAAGATGAATTCAAGCTTCCACAAAGCTATAAAGAACAATTACAAGTACTATTAGAAGAAAAGGTGCCGGTTGTTAGCTTTGCATTTCAAACGTTAGAACAAGAAGAAATAAATGTTTTGAAAAGAAGAGGAATAAAAGTGATTGGAACAGCTACTCATGTAGCGGAAGCAAAAGCACTTGCTGAACTTGGGGTAGATATGATCACTGGGCAAGGTAGCGAGGCAGGAGGACATAGAGGAACATTTATCGGTAAAGAACAAGATGCTATGATTGGTACGTTTGCGTTAATACCTCAGTTAGTAGCAGCAGTCTCGCATATCCCGATTATTGCAGCTGGTGGTGTAATGAACGGGAAAGGGTTTGTTGCTGCATTGGCATTAGGTGCAGAAGGTGTTCAAATGGGATCAGCCTTTTTAACGAGTGAAGAAAGTATTGCACATGATGTATATAAAGAGGCCATACTGCAAAGTGCAGATACGAGTACAACTGTTACGAGAGCATTTTCTGGAAGATATGCAAGAGGTATACGGAATACTTTTATAGAAAAGCATGAAGGAAAAGAAGATAGGCTTCCGATGTATCCAGTGCAAAACGTATTAACTTCTAAAATACGCCAAGAAGCAGCGAAACAAAATAAAGGAGAATACATGTCGCTTTGGGCAGGACAAGCATCATCATTAGCACGAGTAGAATCAGCTCAGCGCGTCGTGGAGCGAGTGATGAAAGAAACAGAGAATGCCATTGAACAATTAGAAAATGTATATAGAAAAAGACCACTTGAGTAATTCAAGCGGTCTTTTCGTTAGTTTGTTTTATAAAATTGTTGGATAGCTTCGTCGATGTAAACCCAGCCTTTCCAACCTAAGTGCATATGATCTTTTAAGAAGTATTTATCATACTCATGATTTGAGAAGTCGGCAATTGGATACCCAGCTTTCTCAATTTGTTTATGAACTTTTTTGTAGTACAATTCGCGGCGTTCTTTCGGGAATCCCGCGTAATCGTACCAAGTTCCTTTGACAGGAACAGAAATGAAGAGTGGTTTTGCACCTGTTTGCTTTAATAAGTCAAGTACAGTTTGTAAATCTTCATACTCTGGAGATTGATCATACGCATCATGTTTTAAGTATCCTTGACGTTGTTTTAATTTCTTTTTAATTTTTTTATTGAAATAATGATCTTCGATACCGTATTCATTCGATTGCGATTCCATTTTACCAGCTTCATCCGCATATTTACGCGCTTCTTCCCAGTTCATTTGTTTCAATGCTGGATCAAGCTTTTCTTTCGGTGTTTTAATATGAAACATTGCCGTAAATAAATCTTTACGATCTAAAATATTGCGATACAGATAAGCAAAAGGTTTCACAGCCATTGCTTTTATTTTATGCTCTGTATCATCATAAACAATACCTTCTAAAGAAGTTTTCAACAATGTTTCTTTCTTTACAATTTCAAAGTTCAGCAAACGCTTTGCAATTTGTTTTTTCATTTCCGGTTTTAAATCATTGTTGAAAATGAAATGATAGCCTTGTTGCTTAGAAAAGTTAGGTGCAAAATGCGTTTCGTCAATACCGTGTGGGACAAACCATTGAGGTGAAAGAACAAAGACCATTTTTTTATCTTTTAATTGATCCATTGTAGATGCAAAGTTTAATACATGTACAAGGTTTTGTGTTCCACCTCGGCCAAGAAGGAATGGTGTGAATCCTTCTGGTTTTACTTTAAAGTAATTGGATGGATGAAAAGCATCCATTCGAGCAAACTCCGATGAACCATACATCGGAAGGTATTTCGGGTCTTCTAACATTTTTTGCTGTAAAATCATACTTTGAATTTTTTCTTCTTGTAAAGAAGTAGCAGCTCGTTCTACTTTCTTATCACTGACAAGTGGAAGTAGAAAGCGTGTTGGAATAAGTAGGAATACAGCAAAAAGGGCCAATGCTAGAAGCATCGGTCCAAATTTTGCTTTGCTCATCGGATTTCTTCCAATTTCTTAATAACCATATTTGGTGTTGCCCACTCATCACGGTCGAAATCAGAAATAGAAACTTCAATACCTAAGCGCTCTTGGAATTCTACTAATAAAGATACGACAGCGAAAGAATCAAGAATACCTTCTTCAAATAATTGAACATCTAGATTCTCTTTCACAATATCATTTTCACATACTTCTTCTAAAATATCTAATACTTGCTCTTTAAATTCTGCCATTTAAAAAATCTCCTTTATATCCGAAATGTATTATATATGCGAACTTCTTAATGAAATAAGAAGTGATGCATTAAAAGTATCTGTTTAGGTGACCAGAGAAGATTAGGAAACCGAAACATACAAAATGGAATGTAATTACAACCGCAAGGATATGCATCCATTTATTATTTGGCCAAAATTTATGCTTCTTGTTTTTCCGTTCGAAAATATCGAACAGGATAAATAAAGCAGCATGATAAAGGCCGTAAATAATGTATTGATATACATGCTCACCAGTAATGTGCCATATCCCCATAATGAAAAAGTTTAAAAATGCGCCAATATATGAAATCGTATACCGATTTTTCAATAACTTTTTCTTCGTTGCAAAAAAGACAAAGCGCATATAGATAAAGTCACGGAACCAGAACGATAAACTCATGTGCCAGCGATTCCAAAAGTCTTTAATGTTACGACTAATGAACGGCTTATTAAAGTTTTCTGGCGTTTTAATTCCCATCATATAACTTACACCGATTACGAATGCACTATAGCCAGCAAAATCGAAGAATAAATAGAAGCTATAGCTATACATGTAAATTACATTTGAAAGAAAAGTATCTTGTTTAGCAAATGCTGCTTCCATAAGATGTTGATTTATTAAATAAGCAATAATAAATTTATACAGAAAACCTTGGAAAATACGATTCATTCCTGTATAGAGTAGTTGTTGATATTCCTCACTACTAGGTGGTTTTTGAATATCTTTTTGGAATCTTCGATACCGATCGATAGGTCCCGTAGAGATAGCAGGGAAGAATAAAACGAACTCCCAGAAATGAAAGAATGAAAGCTCTTTAATTAAGCCATCACGTACTTCAAAGACCATCTGTACTGCTCTGAATGTTACGTAAGACATACCTAAGAAAACAACAAACTTTAGTTCAGGTACAAACGGTGCGATTTTGGCTAAAATAAGCGGCAAAATCGACAAAATAACAGCCATGCAAAACATGAACGTGTTATTATTTTGTTTTCTCAAATGTAAATAGCCTCGAATAAGGACATATTGCCAAATAATAAATACTGCTAACATAATGGCTTGCTTTGGTTTGTCTGAGAAGATTATCGCAAGCATAACAAGTGTTAAAACAGCGTTATATTTTCGCAACATTTTACCTTTTAATCCGGCAATAATCGTAGGTATTAATAAAATGCCTACAATCACGAAAAAATAAAATGATCCATATGCGGTCATGCTGTAACCTCACTCAATAATTTTTTGCGATCTACCTTTCCATTTGGTGTCATTGGAATAGAAGATTGATACATGAATTTACGTGGAATCATATAGTTTGGTAATCGCTCATTGAGTTCTTTTTTAATTGCAGATGTTAATTTGAATTCCTTTTCAAACGAATGCTCCCCAGGAACAACAACCGCTAATAAATAATCGTATTTCTCACCTTTTTTAATAGGAACAATAACTGCTCCTTCTACGTAAGAACATGCACGAAGATGATGCTCAATTTCTTCTAATTCCATTCGATACCCATGAAGCTTAATTTGGAAATCAAGACGACCATTATAGAATAGAAGACCGTTTTCCATATAGCCAGCATCGCCTGTTTTATAGGCGCGCTCGCCGTCAATCATAGTAAATGATTTTTCTGTTAATTCAGGGCTTCCTAAATAACCAACGCTTACGCTTGGGCCGACAATTACGATTTCACCTTTTTCTCCATCTGATGCAATCGTTCCATCTTCTTTCATAATAAGAAGACGGCAGTCTGATTTACAATAGCCAACTGGAAGGGATTGATACGTATCAATAACTTCTTGCGTAACAGGAATACTTGTTACAGCAACAGTAGCTTCTGTAGGGCCATACGTATTCATAATTGTTGCTTTTGGAAAACGTTCCATTAATTTTTTCGCAACCTCATTTGGTAATACTTCCCCGCAGAATAAGAATGTTTTCATATTTGGTAGCATACTTTCAGAGAAAGATGTTTCCATTAAACACATTTCTGCAAAAGATGGTGTAGAAGTCCATACTTGAATGTTCGATTGTTTTAATGATGCAAATAAATCTTTTGGACGCGCAATCATATCTTTATCGATTGCCCATAGTGTACCACCTGTTACTAACGATGGGTAAATATCCATCACAGATAAGTCAAATGAGAAAGGTGCTTGATTTAAGAATACTTGTCCTGTTTGTAAGTTGAAATCTTGAATCGCCCATTTTGTAAAACTAACAAGACAATTATGCGTAATTTGTACACCTTTTGGATTACCTGTGCTTCCTGATGTGTAAATAATATAGAAGTTCTCATCGTCTTTTACTGCATGTTCAGGATTTGGAATTTTCCCTTTATGTGTAAAGAAAATGTCTTTTAAGTTGTTTTGAGATACAGTGCGAACTGGTAAGTCAGTTACAGTTAATTCTGCTGCTGATAAAAGAAGTTTCGCACCAGAACTTTCCGCAATACGTAGTACACGGTCAGCTGGAATCGATAAATCAACAGGAATATAAGCATGTCCGGCTTTTACACAACCTAAGAAGCTGATGATCATGTCAGGTTGCATATGGCCATACACCATAATTGGTGAAGAATCATCTGGATATTCAGATGAAATCCAATGTGCTAATGCATCAGAATCGTCTTTTAACTGTTTGTACGTAATCTTTGCATCTCGCCAAACGAAAGCGGTTTGATCAGGCGTTTCTGTCGCCCACTTTTCGATTTGTTCTAATAACTTCATAACGTTCTTCCCACCCTAAAATTCATTGTAAATAAATGTACTTGTGTTTGTATCATGAAAGCCATACAACCAAAGTAATGCAAATAAAATTGCAAGGTAATAAAAGGTTTTTGTAACCCATTGTGTGAGTGGTCGAGACCATATCTCTTTTAATCTTTCCATGTCTTTCCCTCTCTTATAAAATGATAACTCTATGTAGGTAGCATGTCCTACATAATTGTGAAAAAAACAAAATTCCACATTTTAGGTAAAAATAAGATGAAAGGCTCTTTTCTGATAGTAGCACTAAATACTAAAAAAGAAAATCCCCAACTTGCTAATTATATTACAATCATCATAAATTTGTAATGAATTTGTCATGTAAAACGTAGAAATCCTAAAAGACTGCCTTTAAAAATAAATATATTGAAATAGAGGACGAACGATTAGAAGGAGGGTATTAGGGATGAATGATAAAATGATAAAATGGCAAAAGCTTATCTCAGAGAAAAATATAATAAAGTGGCGTCGCCATCTTCATCAGTTTCCTGAACTTTCATTCCATGAAAAACAAACTTCTCAGTTTATCTATGATATATTGTGCTCCTTTTCCGCTTTTGAAGTAACAAGACCAACAAAATATAGTGTGATGGCAAAGAAAAAGGGTAAGAAACGCGGAAAAGTTGTCGCCATTCGAGCAGATATAGATGCGTTACCAATTCAAGAAGAGAACGAAAAGCCGTATACATCATTCGTTTCAGATGTTATGCATGCATGTGGTCATGATGCACATACAGCTATTTTATTAGGAGCAGCAGAGGCGATTGCAAAAATGGAGGAAGAATGGGCTGGCGAGATTCGGTTATTCTTTCAACATGCAGAAGAGGTTTATCCTGGTGGTGCTCAAGAAATGGTAAAGGCTGGGGTTATGGAGGGAGTAGATTGTATTATAGGTCTGCATGTCATGTCTGGGTTAGAAACCGGTAAAATTGGAATCGTATACGGGCCTATGATGGCAGCGCCAGATGTATTTACAATTGAAGTGAAGGGAAGGGGGGGGCATGCGGCTAGACCTGAAGAAACAATTGATCCGATAGCAGTAGGAGCGCAAATCATTACGAATTTACAACATATTGTTTCGAGAAATACAGGTGTTTTTGAACAAAGAGTTGTCTCTGTTACACAATTTCATGGCGGAACAGCGGATAATATTATTCCTAATACAGCATTTTTAATGGGAACGGTACGGTCTTTTCAGCAAGATGTTAGAAAAGAAGCAGAAGAAAAAATTAACCAAATTGTAAAAGGTGTTACAGAAGCACATGGCGCTACATATGAATATACATATCGCTATGGATATGATCCAGTGATTAACGATGTAGAGGTTACAAAAGTTGTCGAAGAAAGTGCTCGAGTGCTATTGGGAAGTGACAGCATTATACAACTGGGTCCTTCCATGGGAGGAGAAGATTTTTCTGCTTATTTAAGAAAAGCTCCAGGCTGTTTCTTTAAACTAGGGACTGGGAATGAAACAAAAAAGACGTGTTATCCACATCATCATCCGAAATTTGATGTAGATGAGTCGGCACTTATGTATGGTGCGATGCTATTTTTAGAAGCGACAATGAAACTATTAGAAATCGAGTGTTGATATAAAGTGAACCTTTAATCAGTGGGGAAGTTCTTCACCAACCGAATTATTACCGCTTTAAAATAGCCGGGATAAAAAAAGGCAACTGCGAGAATCGCAGTTGCTTTTATTTCTTTCCGTTAGAGAGGGCTGAGAAAGAACTATGCTCATTCATAGTATATGAACTTTTAGAGGACAAGCTTGTACCTTTTCATTATTTTTTTGAAAATAGTCATTGACTTTGATAATCGTTATCAATTAACCTGATGGTGTAAATAAAAATGTGGAATGGAAACGAATCACATAGAAAAAGTAGTACATAAACGAAGGAGAGATTGAATTGAGTAAGTTGGTAATGGTTTTTGCAAGTATGAGTGGCAATACAGAAGAAATGGCTGATCACATTGCTGGAGCAATTCGTGAAACAGGAAATGAAATTGATGTGATCGATATTATGACTACACCAGAAGCTTCTATATTAGAAGAATACGATGGTATTCTTTTAGGTGCATATACTTGGGGCGATGGTGAGCTGCCAGATGATTTTTTAGATTTCTACGATGAAATGGATAAAATTCATTTAACAGGAAAAAAAGCGGCTGTATTTGGTTCTTGTGACTCCGCTTATCCGAAATATGGTGCAGCTGTGGATATTTTAATAGAAAAATTACAAGAACGCGGTGCTGAAGTTGTGTTAGAGGGACTAAAAGTAGAGTTAACGCCAGAAGATGAGGATATAGAAAAGTGTCTTCAATTTGGTATCGATTTTATAAAATACCTTTCTTAATGGCGGGAGGGAGATGAAGAGCAGTTGCAAAGGAAAATCTCAATTAAGATGATGACAGACTATCATTTATATGAATTTATGCGTTGTCCACATAAATATTATCTTCGTCATATAAAAAGGAGAGAATCTTCTTCACTTGAATGGCAACAAATCGTTCAAATGATTGTAAATCAAATTGTTCATGAATATTACTTGACGTCGAAGGAGAAACAAACAGAAATCTTGTTGCTAGAGCTATTGGAGAAACATTGGCATAAAGTAAAAACTTCTATGTTTTCTTCTAAAATAGAATATTATATTGTGTTGGCAAAATTAACAGATCATTTGTTACAGTTTGTGAAAAAAGATGAAAGTAAAACACCACCTTTATTTTTATATGAAAAAATTCAAATGTACATGGAAGAACTAGGTATCCATATTTCTTTAACCTTTGAAATTGGTGAATGGTCTTCTCAATCTTTTGTCATAAAAAAGTATGTTGTGGATGGAAATGAAGAAATGTTTGCTCTTTGTCAGAAATTAACAACTGTATTTTGTTATAAGGCTTTTGGTATATTGCCAGAGACAATTGAATTTGTTAATTTAATAGAAGGAACTAGGTATGAATATGTTCCAAAAGATAAAGATATAATAGAAGGAATAGAGTATTTAAAGATAATGAAGGAAATGATAATAGACTCGAGGAACTATATGAAGGCTTCATTCCATTCAAAATGTGCAAACTGTGTATTTCAAAGAGAATGTGTTCGAGGAAACCAGTCAGTAGAGACAACAATTCATTAAAATAATATTCATTTGGATGCTATTTCTTTATTTTATATCTTGATAGGTATAAAGAATATGATATAATAAAAATTCATCATTATATATTAGGTAAGAGTAAGTTTGAAATATAGTTTTAAAAAAAGAAACTGATATGATGACGAATAAAAAATCTAGTCAGTTGTTATATTGACTAGATTTTTTATTCGTTATAAATCTTTCATACTATATACCTTAGAGACGATATATAGTATGAAAGATTATCATTACTTATATCACTTTGACCGTAATTTCTTTAAAATATAGTCCATCAGCGGAGCTAATTGTTACCTTTGTTGTACCTCGATTCATGATTTTCATATTTAGATTACCCGCTTCGGCATAATCAGGATAGATGATAGGGTCTAGAACATCACGGTTTGAGACAGTAACTTGTGCTCCTTTTAAAGAATAATCAAAATTGAAGTCTATAAACGGAGCATGTTGAGTATTTTTGTATAATTTGGTAACTGTAATGTTTTGTGAGTCAGTGACGTTTTTATCACCAAATGGTTTTGCATACCACGTAATGTTAGAGAAGTTGCTAGGAACTCTACTTAATAATTTTGTACGTCCAGGGCTATCAGGAAGTTTCTTTAAATCTGTACGTACTTTATCAATATCTGTTTGTGTAATGCCTTGTTTGACAGGAGTTCCGATACCATTTGTAAATAGCGACTCTAGTAGTTCTTGTGCTTTTTGCAATTCAGAAAAGAGTCGTTGTGCCTTTTTAATCTCATCTAATAGATTTGTTTTATCTTCCGTATCAGGAAGTTGATCAACTTTCGCTTTGGAGGCATCAATGTCAGCTTGTGTAATATTAGCTTTTAACGTATTGTGATCATTGGCCGTGAACAAATCGTTAATTGCTTTTTGAGCATTTTGTAATTTTAGAGTTTGAGTAGCATTGAATAAATTTTGTGCTTTTTCAATTTCTTTTATTAAAGTTTGCCTATCATTGTTGTCAGAAAGTTGGTCAACTTTTATTTTGACATTATCAATATCAACTTGAGTAATGGTCTCTTTTAATGCTGTATGGAAACGATCAGTAAAGAGAGAATCTACGTTTTTACGAGTCTCGTTTAATACATTTAATAGATGTTCAGCTCGTTCGATTTCTTTTTGTAATACTTCTTTTTCAGGTAAATTTGATACAAGTTCCACTTTTTGCTTAGCTTCTTTGATTTCTTTTTCAGTAAGAGAGTCATTTAATATAGTGTGTTTATCATCGCTGAATAGAGCATTAACCGCTTGTTGCGCATTTTTTAATTGTGTTGCCTCCCGTTCCTTGAGCAATTGTTGCGCTTTTTTAATCTCGTTTAACAGTTCTGTTTTATTGCTGTTATCAGGAAGTTGTGATACTTTTTCTTTTGCTGCATCAATCTCTGTCTTTGATGTTTCGTTGTGAAGAATAGAATGAGATTCATCGCCAAAAAGTCCATGGACGATACTTGTTGCGTTATTGAGATGATTCAATAGATTTTGCGCTTTTTCCAATTCTTGCTGTAATTGTTGTTTATGCTTTGCTTCAGGTAAACTTAATACAAGTTTCGCTGAAGCATCAATGTCACGCTGAGTAATATTTGCATGTAATGTGGAATGACCTTCATCAGTGAATAAACGATTTACTCCTTTTGTTGCTTTATTGATGAGTTCGTAGCTTACTGTAATACCAATTCGTGCATCTTGCTTCACCACGGTATCTCCATAGTAGCCATAATAGGAGGCAACACTATAAATAAGCTTCTGATCTTCCGCATCTTCTGGTACAGTAAATTCTTTTTGAACTGTAACTTCTTCTCCAGGTATTAAAATTTTATCAGGACCAATATCCGCATATTCTTGGTACATGCCAAGATGCCAGTCTGCTCCCCAAACGTTAGTCAAATTACGATTGCCTGTGTTTTTTATATGATAAGTGTATATGATAGTCTCGCCGGGTGTTACAACCTCTTTATTTGTTGAAACCGTTAGTGAAATTTCTGGTTGTACTACATCAACTGTAATCAATGTTTTTGCTTGAGTTGTTATTTTTTCACCGTCAATCACACCATACACGGTAGCTAAACTGCGAAGCGTTTGGCCCTCTGTCACATCATTTGGCACAGTGAATTTTTTCGTCATTGTAATGGTTTCCCCTGGTCCGAAAGCGTTATCATTATCTAAATCGAAACGGCCTTGTAACATATTCACATTCCAATCTGCAATCCACACATCTTTAATGACTTTATTTGTGGCATTTGTAAGCTTATAGCGATATGTAATCGTTTCACCAGGCATAGGGGTTGGATTACTTGGGGTCACCTGTAAGATCATATGACCTATTTGTTCCTTACTAGTAATCTTAGAATTGTTAGTTTGTTCCGTTGCAGCTTCTGAAACGATAGGTGTTGTTAATACAGATAAACATAATAGCGATGTAATGACTCTTCTACCATTTCTTTTTTTGTATGGTTCTCTCATAAGAAATCCTCCTCTAGTATGTTTGGTGTCAAAATTAACACGCAAATTACCTTATAACATTTTGGAAAAAAAATCAAACTTATTTTTAAAAAATTTAGATTCTTTCATTTCTTTTTTTAGAGTACGTCATAATGAATAAATGTTGATATAAAGGGATTTAAAATGAGTTTTTTAATAAAAATAAGGTTTTATAAATAAAATGTTTATCAATATAAATCATTAATCTATTTCCAAATATGTAAAAAAAAGGGTTGAATTTTTTTAGGAAACGATATAACCTAATGGATGTGCATGAGGGAGATTTAATCACATAAATTCTATATTTATGATTTTACAATAATTAACTAATTTGTTCAATTTTTTTATATTTAACACTATCATGATAGTGTTAAATATAAAATTAATAGAGAATGGATAAGGGGGATTCGTTAAAAGTTTTAACAATGAAATGATGACGCACACATATAAGTGTTACGTAATAAAGATATTTTGTTAAGGAGAGAGAAGAAATGAACAAATATCTAGTTGGAATCGGAATAGCTTGTTTATTACTTAGCACAGGATGTTCAAGTAGTAAGGAGAATATGGTTAAGCAGGAAATCAATAAACAAGAAGATAGAGAAAGGAAGGAAATAACTTTTCCTAAAGGAGTAAAAGAAACTGGGGAAGCTAGTATGCAATTAATTACGAATAGTGGGAAAAAAGAAGAAAATCAAATCCCAATTTTAAAAGTAGATCCCAAGTTCAATTTAGCTCAAATTCAATTGGAGTTAAAAGGGTTAAATGAAAATGAAACCGCTTATATATATGTGGATAAGCAATTTATTACAAAAGAAGAAGTAACGAAAGCGTTTTCTACTTTTGTTAACTTAGAAGGAGAATTATTGAAGACAGGGGAACATACTGTTTCTATTGTTCAATTTAAGGATGAAAAATCTAGAAAAGAGATACAAAATTATAAAGAAGCAAAATTTAAAATTGAACAAGGTACAGTAGAGGATAAATAACGGTTTATAGGACAAGAGAATTTTCAATATGTAATTCGCAACTTACGATTTTTTTTGGAAGTTATGTGAATGATTTGTTAATGAAAATATTAATTTATATAGGTTTTACAAAAAAAGGGTGTTTTTCTCAGTTTATAAAAGTTAGAGATGGGAGAAGGAATAAAAAATGAATATCAATAAAGCGAAGAGGCTTTGGATTCTATTCGTATTGTGTACGATTTGTACAGTACTTATGAGTTTTAATGATATATCGTTTGTGAGCTATATAGGCAGAGTACTTTTATATGTGATGATAGCTTTTTTGATTTTCTTGACACAGTTTCAAGGTGTGCTGTCATTATATCAAGTAGTGGTTAGTTTATTAGGTTTTGTTAAGAAAAAGAATTCATATGTGTTGGATCATGATATTGCACATACTAGATTCGCTATATTGGTATGTGCACATAATGAAGAAAAAGTAATTGAACAAATTGTGAAAAATTTGAAGAAGATTGATTATCCGAAAGAAAAGTATGATATCCATGTAATTTGTGACAATTGCACAGATAATACAGCTCAAATTGTGAGAGAGAATCAAGTGAAGGCCTGGGAAAGGCACGATAATCAGAAACGAGGAAAGGGATATGGGCTAGAATGGATGTTTCAAAATTTATTTCGACTGGAAAAAGAGCAGCAAGAAGTATATGATGCAGTTGTTATATTAGATGCAGATAACGTAGTATCAAGAAACTTTTTACAAGTATTAAATGCTAAGTTGGTAAAAGAAAAATACGAAGTTGTTCAAGCCTATTTAGATTCGAAAAATCCAAAAGATAACTGGATTTCAAAATCGTATGCAATTGCTTATTGGTCTACTAATCGTTTATATCAATTGAGTAGGGGGAAATTAGGGCTATCAGCACAACTTGGAGGAACAGGTATGTGCTTTACAATGAATATTTTAAAAGAGATTGGTTGGGGAACGGAAAGTTTAACAGAAGATCTTGAGTTTACAGCGAAGTATATATTGGCGAAAGGAAGAGCGGTAGGCTGGGCACATGATGCGAAAATTTATGATGAAAAACCAACGGATTTTAAGGTGTCGTTTCGTCAAAGGATTAGATGGATGCAAGGGCACATGGACTGCATGGTTAGATATTCTGGTCCACTTTTGAAGAATTTTACTCAAACATTTAATATGAATGCAATAGATATGTTCATTTATCTTGTTCAGCCAACAAGAACAATGCTCTCAGTAAATTCTATCATTTTATTTTTTGTTACATACTATGATTTGCTTCCATCTTACATCATGCTATATGTATTACATCCATGGATTTGGCTTTTGATAGCGGTATCTTTTTATATACTACCTATTATAGCTTTATTACAAGAGAAAAAGGTAACGAATATAATATGGACACCTATTGTTTATATTTTTGGTTTTTCATGGGTACCTATTATTTTTTTAGGATTTATAAAAAGAAAAGAAAAGGTATGGGTTCATACTCCGCATAATCGAGTAATGGATAGAGAAAATATGATAAAAATGGAAGAATCAGTGTAGAGAGTGAAAAAGTGGAGGAATAAAATTGAGTTTCTTAATGTTTTTTATAATAGTTTGTAAAATGTTCATTGGATATACTGAGTTGTATGAACAATTTAATATTAATAGTTTTATAATGGACTGTTTATATATTATCTTTGTATTTTTTCTAATTAGATTTTTCATAACGAAAAAAATAAGACCAACTTTATATAGCGTACTCAGTTTAATAGTCGGGGTGTTATTGATTATTTGTGTATTGTATAAGAGGTTTTATGGTGTGATGCCGACGTATCATTCCTTAGCATTAGCAAATCAAACTGTAGAATTAAAGGGAAGCATCTCTTCTCTTTGGAAATGGCAAGATTTATATTACATAGGAGATATGATTATCATACCTTTTTTGATTTACAGGGCAGGGAAAATGAACAAAAATCGAAAGGATATGAAAGTTTCAAAAAAAGCGATGGGCGTGATTGCTCTAAGTTTTGTAGTTGTAATATTTACATTCACCTATGTCATAAATAAAGAAGATATAGTAGATGAGAAAAAAAAATCAGAGAAAATGGGCTTTTTTTCGTATAATGTATCATTTCCAATGAGTAAGATCTTCCCACAAAATAATTTGTATGATATAGCGAATGGTAAAATAACAAATTCTGTTATAAGAGATGTGAAAGAAATACAACCTTTGCAACATCTTGAATATGAGGGCGTTGCTAAGGGGAAAAACTTAATTATGGTTCAACTCGAATCAGTGCAAGAAAATGTAATCGGTTTAAAACTAAATGGGAAATCAATCACTCCGAATCTAGATCAGTTACGTGATCAATCTCTGTCATTTCCAACCTTTTTTCAACAAACAGGAAGAGGAAATACGATAGACGCTGAGTGGACTGTTAATACATCAACGTTTCCAGGAATTCATGAGCTAAATTCAAATCGATTTGCAAATCGTGAAGTTCCAAGCCTTCCTAAACTATTAAAGAAGAATCATTACGTGACGAATACGTTTCATACAAATCATGCAAAATTTTATAACCGAAAACGAGTATATAAAGCATTAGGATTTGATCAATTTTATGACCAACAATATTTTGGAAATAAAGAGGTAATCGGTATAGCAGCCAGTGATAGAGTATTGTATACAAAAACAGTACCGATTTTAAAAGAATTAGATAAACAGAATAAAAAATTCTATGCACATATTATTGCATTAAGTAGTCACCATCCGTTCAAGATACCAAGCAATCATAAACCGCTAGTATTACCAAAAGAATTAGAAGGGACACAATTTGGTGATTATATTCAGGCTGTTCATTATGCAGATAAAGAAGTGGGCTTCTTAATAGAGGAATTAAAACGTGAAGGATTATGGGATAAATCTTTATTTGTCTTATATGGAGATCATCATATTATTGATACAAATGCTCTACCAAATCATGAAAAAAAATATTTGCCAAAATCTCAACTGAAAAATGGGCAAATTGATCCATATCGCATTCCATTCATTATACATTATCCTGGGTTAGAAGAAGGAAAGCAAATTGAGACAATAGGGAGTGAGGTAGATATTTTACCTACCATTACAAATCTATTAGGTATCGATACAGGAGATCAAGTTATATTTGGGCAAGATTTGCTGAATTATAGAAAAAATATGATTCCGCAGAGATTCTTTTTTCCAGATGGAACATTTATTGCTCAGGAGTACAGTTATATTCCAAAAGAAAAATTTGAAACTGGACAAGCAATGAGCTTAGAAGGAGAACAAGTTCCGTTAACTCCAGAGATAAAAAATCAATTCGAACAGACAAGAAAGTTACTATATTTATCAGATCAATATCTTGAGAATTTACCAAAAGCAGAAGGATAAGGTGGCTGAGTTATCATGAAAAAAATATTCATTATGATTTTATATAGTAGTTTTTTCTTTTTCACAGTTTATCGTTTTATAGATACACCGAATATACTACAGTTTTTGTTTCCTGGTATTAAATAAGGAAAATCATAGATAGTAAGGGCAGGAGAGTTTTATTCCTGCCCTTACTATTTTTCTTAGAGGTAAATTTTTCACATAAAAAAGTAATATATATAGTAAGGATTGACATGAAACGCTTTTCATCCTTTACGCTATAAATGGAAAGGAATCAAGCGAGCAACAAAAAAAGACATAAGTATATAGTTAGCAGTGGAAGGGAATAAGTAATAAAAAATGGAGGAACTGTAATTGATAAAAGTTTTACCTGATAACAGGAGGGATACTAGTGGAAAATGAGAAAAAAGTATTTCAATGGTTAAAAGAACAAAATGCGCCGTTTTGGATTCGACTGCAAATTTTACAAGCATTTCAAATGCACAAAGTGATGGTTGAAATAGATAAAAAGTTAATGGCGTATGAGGAAAAAGAATATAGGGAAAGAATCTAATTCAATCCCTGCAGCATGGTTCGTAATTTTTTCAACCCATTATGTATTGCGTGTTCATCTTTTCGTTCCAAATTGTAAAGGAGCTGATGAAGTAAAGGACTATGCTGATAAAAAGAAATAATGCGTTGCATGAAGGACGAATCATGATGAAGGATAAGGGTACAGTATTTTTTATAAACATCTTCGGTAAATACATTCCCAAAATCATGATATAAACCAGCAAAATCAAAGGCAGGATCTCCAATTTGTGTATCGCCAAAATCAATAATTCCAGAAACCTTTTTACGCTTCTCATCGAATAAAATATGATGATGAGTAAAATCGGCATGAATCATTGTATACTGTAAGTCGTATCGATGGAAAAGTGTGAAAAATTGATGAAACAATTTGTCAAAGGCCTCTTTTTCGCATTTTATGAATGTATGGGAAAGGTAACGGTTTAATTTCATTTGTAGTTGTTTCCAGTAGGTGATTGTTTTTTCTATTTTAAATCCTAATTGTGTAGCATGTTCTAGTGAAATAGTATGTAAAGTCGCAAGAAATTGAGCAATTTGTGTAATTACTTGTTCGCGCTCTTGTATGGTTAAGTTAGCAATCATTTGAGCTGTTAAGGGCTCTCCGTAAATGAGCGTATAGTAACTACAAGTTGGAATAGTGTCTGATTCATTTGTATAGAACAGGTGATAATTAGGAATTTCAATATCATGTAAAGACTTAGCTAAGAGGGAACAAAGTTCTTTTTCTAGCGGAATTCTCTTTGCAATCGTGGCTTCCCTAGGAAAGCGAAAAAGCAAAGCGTTATTTATAATAATCGCTATATGATCCCAGCCGCTTTCATTTTGTTGAAAAGAATCTATATGTAAATGCGGAAGGGCTTGTTGTATATATCGTTGAAAAGAATTCATACATTATTCCCCGTTTCTGTTATAGTGAGAGTTCTCACTATATAATATCAGAAATTTCTTTATTATCAACATAGGAATGGTAATATGAATCGTATATTCATGTTTAAAAAAGTGATACCGTCTACACATTGGTATCACTTTTTATCTTCTTTTACAGGTTTTCATTTTGCTGTCCGATTTCTTTTTGTGCGATGTGAAGATTTCCTCGCTCCATTTGTTTCTGTTCATGAATAGAATTTCCAGCGTATTCCTTTTTTGTTGGAACGACTCTTTTGGAGGGATGAGCATTTTGCTGTTTCATAAAATGGTCCGCCTTTCATTAAAAATAAACGAAAATGATGAGTAGAAGCAATATAGCAGCGAAGATGGTAATACCAACTAAAAAAGATGTATTTTTATATTTAGGAGGCTTATGAACATCTTGGCGATATCCAGGTGAAATTTCAGGGGCGAATTCTTCATCGAATGTTTTCTTTTTATTTTGTTCGTCCATATGCTTTCACCTTCCTTTTTTATTTATGTTACACGTTGTGAAGAAGAACTATACATGAAAGAAAAACTCTATAATTAGCAGTTTTTCTCAGAGTATGGGGAACATAATAAAAAGTGATATCGATATATGAAATACCCCTTCATTTGCCTCTTTTTTAGCATTTTCGATTTCGCATGCAGGCCTACTGTACTGACACGTATTTCTTTGTTTGGAGCATTATGTTTCTTTTTATAGGCTGTATCCTTTTTGGTTATAGTTGCTTCTAATTTTTTATTGAATACTATCTAACTAGAAGTTCTATCATTTCGCCGTAGTAATTGAAAATAGAAGGAATCCAGATTATTATATTATTATTGTAATTTTATTTTGTTGAAGGAGGATACATAGTATGATGAAAAAGTCGAAAGGTTCTATCGAATCAGAGATAAGTAAAGCAATTACGCAGTGGGAAAAAGATTATCTTGGGCGTGGGTCTATATCTGTTAAGACAGATATATTACGGGATATGATTATTGTGAATTTACAAGGTATTTTAACACCAGCTGAATATGCTGTTTGTGAAACGAAAGATGGTATGTTAACGATAAAGAAAACACGTTCGGAACTAGTGGAATCGGGAATAGATGATCTTAAGGAGATTATACTAGACTTAACTGGAGAAAAAGTAAAAAGCTTTCATACTGATATAAGTTCCCGTACGGGTGAACGGATAATGATTTTTAAGGTATTTCATAATCTTGAGAAAAAAATTTAATGTAAACAACAAGTTAGAAGCATAACAAGCAGTAACGGGGATAAACTCGAAAAAATAGTTGATAACAGTAAAGAAACGTACAATGATTTAGAAATAGGGATTTTTTGAAAGAGATGTGCTTCAATTCAGAAGTGTTCTGGTGAATTTTGATGAAAATAATTTTCAGAAATCTTATAAAGGAATTGACAAATTTTTAAATATAGTTTATCTTATAGTTGTTTTAAAAACTTACAGATGTTTATATTTAGAGCTTTAGCATTTTTTTAATCATTCATATTGACTAAATGAAAAAGTTTCTGAATATAAAAACTGGGTGTAACATAAATTTGTATATCGCATAATCTAGAAGGTTAGAGGTATATTATTTTTTCTTTAGATAGAAGTAATAAACAAATAAATTATGATCCTTTATAAAATGGGAGCTCTTCAAAAAACTTCGCTGAAGTTAGTTGAAGTGAAACCGACAATGTCCATAATTCAATGATTTTATATCATCATTGAATTATGGAAGTTGTCGGTTTTTTTATTGATAAAAAACATCTATTCGCTAAAAGAAGGAAATGAAGATTTGAAATTCTGAAAAATTACCTTGATGAAACAGAAGTTTGTATAAGTTCGTCGTTGGGAAGGGAGTAAGTTAAATGTTAATTTTGCTAAATTCATCAACACTATTAACATTATTGTTCATTACGCTTAGTGCTTCTTTGCTAAGTGGATTATTGTTTTTAAATTCAAGGATCCCCTTACATTTTGTTCGTATTCATATTGGCATCGCTGCTTTACCATCATTCGTTTCCTTACTTGCACTTATTCATACAAATGTAGATGGAGTTATTGGTCCTTGGCATCTAGATTCTTTAGCTTGGTTAATGGCTTTCTTTGTTCTTACAATTGGTTTTATCATTCAGCGTTTTTCTTTACGTTACTTAATGGGAGATCGCTCATATCGAAAATATTTTATACTTTTCACATTCACTACAGGCGCCTCTTCCATTGCATGGTTAAGTAATGATCTTCGTTTAATGGTCATTTGTTGGGGAGTAACTCTTGTTGGATTGCTCCTACTCATAAGATTAAATAGCAGTTGGAAAGTGGTAAGTGAAGCAACGAAAATTTCTGGTCGTTTATTTACAATAAGTTGGGTGGCTCTATTATTAGCTGTCATTTGGCTTTCTCAAGTAACTGGCCAGTGGCAGTTAACATCCGTTTTAGGGGATGAAAGTTTAGCTCAATATGGAAAATGGGAGAAAGCGGGGATTAACCTATTAATCCTATTAGCTGTGATGATTCCGGCAGCCCAATGGCCTTTCCAACGATGGCTCATTGAATCTGCTGTTGCTCCAACTCCTGTTTCCGCTATTATGCATGCAGGTTTAGTAAATGCTGGCGGTATCATGCTAACTAGATTTTCACCTCTTTTTCATGATGATATAGCACAAATCATTTTACTTATTTTCTCTAGTATCTCTGTATTAATAGGAACTGGAATTAGTCTAGTCCAAGTTGACTACAAACGTCAGCTAGTGGGTTCAACGATTGCACAAATGGGATTTATGCTCATTCAATGCGCATTGGGTGCTTATTTAGCTGCCATTATTCATTTAATTTTACATGGTCTGTTCAAAGCTACATTGTTTTTACAAGCTGGTTCTTCCGTACGCCATTTTGAGGTTGTGAAACACTCTCATGAAAAGGCATCGTATTTATGGATTATGATTGGACGTATTTTAGGCTTACTTATAGCAATTGGTTTCTGGCTTATGACTCCTAAAGAGGGATATCAATTGGTGAGTGCGCTAATCTTAGGGTGGTCATTATACTTTTCGTGGAAACAGCTTGTTGTTTTCGGAGAGGGAAAAATTGGTCGAATTGCTGGCTTATCTTTTTTGATTGGATTTTCGCTCATTTACTTTACCGTTCATACCCTTTTTTATGAGTGGTTGCATACAGATGTGTATCAAAATGTTCAACCTCCAGTTCTAGCTATTACCTTTGTTATCTGTCTCTTACTATTTGGTAGCGCTATTGTTGCTTTGGTTGCTCGCAATCGATCCTCTACTATATTCGCTATATTATACCTTTGGTTAGTTCGAGTAGGCGAGGCAAATCAAAAGTCAGTAGAAAGTCACCCTAACTACTTGAAACACTATGTATCACAGGGAGGTAATCAGTGATGAGCGTATCATCTGTAGTAACGAAAGAAAGTTTTAAAAAGAAAGACGTAAATATGAATATTCAGGAAAAGGATATAAATGATTTCGTTCAATCTGCTAGCCGAGTTATAGCACCACTGTGGCCTATCTCTACGTTTGCAGCGCGTCATCCTTGGGTGGGGCTTGAAAAGCAATCCTTTGAACAAGTTGCAGATTGGCTAAAAGAAATTCGTGATGTGGATATATACCCTAGCGCTTCTATGATTCATTCGGCAAAGAGAAGGGGAGAGATCGATGAATCTTTTTTACATGCGGGATTGCATCGTTGGCTTGACTCACAACCCTTTCATATACCAAGAGAGAAAGTAGAACGTTATTGCCAGGCAGCTTTAAAGTTAGATAAGTTACCTTCTCACCTCTTATTATCAAAAGAGTTAAATACATTAGTAGCGGAAATAAATAATGTAAATACAGAAAGTACCGAAGATTTCTCAATGCAACCAATAAGTTCGCTTATAGAGAATCAAGATAGCGAAAGGTTAGTGAATATCCTTGATTATCATGTTATCAAATGGTGTAAATTATATCTGGATAACTTTCAGTCAAGTTGGGCAATGCCAAATCGTGAGAAAGGTTTCTATCGTGCATGGCACCACCTTATTAAATATGATCCAGCACTCAGTAAACAGCAGCGTAAAGCTTTAAAAGATTGGCCACAAGATGCAAATGCAGCTTTAGTAAGAGCTTTGTCCGAATTAAAAATCCCTAAGTCAAAAATACAGACGTATCTTGAAGGTCATTTGCTTTCCTTACCTGGATGGGCAGGAATCATACTGTGGCGCTCAAAACAATCGATTCGGGAACATGCACTCCTAACAGAATATTTAGCAGTTCGAATTTCAATGGAGTGGGCGCTTGTACAGCCTTATTTATCTTTAGTAAATCATCGGCTCAAGAAAAAAGTTTCGATTGTTCCTCTTTTAGCTTCTTGGATCCATTGGGGGGATCTTTCAATTGAGGAATGGTCTCAAATGTCTGCAACTGAACAAAATGAATTATTATCAATTGCTCATCATTTTGATGAGAAACTTCGTAGAAAGCTTTGGTGGGAAGCTTGGGAACAAACACATGCAGAACGATTAAGTCAAGAGATTCTTTCTAAACAATGTGTAAATAACAAGAAAAAATTTGTATTAGCTCAAATGGCATTCTGCATTGATGTACGTTCAGAACCTTTTCGTCGACAACTTGAAAAAGCAGGTCCGTTCGAGACGATTGGAATTGCAGGTTTCTTTGGATTACCGATTGCAACGAGTGAATTAGGTAGTCATCATAGCCATCCTTCTTTACCGGTTATGCAAAAACCAAAACATCGAATAAAAGAGCTTGCGAGTGAAGATGAACTTAAGTCTTACCAACAACGTAAGAAGGTAGACCACTCATTAAGCTATACCTTTAAAATGATGAAACAGAATGTGCTTACGAGCTTGCTTTTACCTGAGTTAAGTGGACCTTTTCTTGGTCTACAAATGATAGCACGGAGCTTTGTACCAAGAAGATTAGGTAGTTTCATTCGTAACCTTCGTAAAACTTGGTTACGAAAACCTGATACAAGATTTTCGCTTGATTATGCTCATGACACAGAGTCGGAAATACCTATTGGTTTTTCTAAAGAAGAAAAAGTGAACTATGTACGTCAAACATTAAAAATGATGGGGCTAACAGAGAATTTCGCTCCTTTAGTCGTAATATGTGGGCATAGTAGTCAAAGTACAAATAATCCTTATGCTGCAGCTCTTGAGTGTGGTGCTTGTGGTGGAGCGGCAGGAGGATTCAATGCAAGAATTTTCGCTACTTTATGCAATCTGCCAGAAGTAAGAGAAGGGCTTTCTGCGGAAGGAATTAAAATCCCTGAGGATACGGTTTTCGCAGCTGCTGAGCATAAAACAACTGTGGATGAATTAGAATGGATTTATATTCCTGAACTTTCGGAATCTGCACGAGAAGCATTGAATCATATCGAAGCGATTATGCCGAAAGTCAGTCACAATGCAAATAGGGAGCGTTTAGCTCAATTACCTAATTTCAAAACGAAAATGAAAAATCCGAGGGCAGAGGCACACAGATTTGCAGAAGATTGGAGTGAGATACGCCCGGAATGGGGATTAGCTCGTAATGCATCTTTTATTATCGGGCAACGTGAATTAACTCAGGATTGTGACTTGGAGGGAAGAGCTTTCCTTCATAATTATGATTGGAAACAAGATGAAAGTGGGGATATTTTAGCCAGCATTATTGCAGGACCAGGAACTGTGGCTCAATGGATAAATCTACAATATTATGCTTCAACTGTAGCTCCTCATTATTATGGTAGTGGAAACAAGGCAACACAAACCGTAACAGCGGGTCTCGGCGTTATGCAGGGGAATGCGAGCGACTTGTTATCAGGGGTACCATGGCAATCCGTCATGCAATCAGATGATGAGGCATATCATTCTCCGCTTCGTTTATTAATTGTCATCCAAGCACCTAGCCAATATATAGAACGTTTGTTAAATAATGATTTTACATTTCGAGAAAAAGTTCAAAATGGATGGGTTAGACTTGCTAGTGTTGATCCAGAAGTGGGATGGAAAAACTGGTAACTGCTAAATTAAAAGTTTCATAAATAGAATGATTATAATGAAGAAGGGGTGCAACACATGCAGTTAGAGAATAAAAAAGTTTTATTGTTAACGGACATTGCAGACGGAATAGAGCGTATGATACAACAAGTAATAAATGTTCAACCAGAAAATATGTTAACAATACAAAGCTATGGTTCCATAATTGTACATCCTTATGGAGATATAATGAGATCTATTATCATTGCTATTTATCAAGAAAATGTTGAAGAAATTTTTGTTGTAGGAATAAAAGATAAAGAGACTGCCCCAGTTAATATACAAAGCCAGCTTGATTCTATAAAAGATAACATGCAACTGGACTATCTTTTTCAACATTGCATGCCTGAATTTTCAGGTGGTACCTTTGACGATTGGCTAAATGGAAAAGGAAATGTTAGTGAAAATATCGAAAAGAGTATTGATATTATTCGTCATCATCCGCTCATACCGTCTGATATTAAAATTCATGGTTTCATGATTCATAAGATGGGGAAAAGAGCGGATGTTGTCAACGTTCTTACTAATAAAACAGTATAAAACGTTAATTTCTTGTACTGAAGTAAATTTATGAATCCTTTCAATAACTTGAAGAAAAATCGCTATATTTAGCGATTTTTCTCTGTAATATATTTGCGTTGTACTTGGAAAAGGCGTACAAGCAGGAAGCTAGCACCGAATGCAAGTCCAAGAATAAGACCAATCCAATACCCTTTTGCGGCCCAATCTGTATATGTTGCGAAGAAGTAACCAAGTGGAAGTCCAATCACCCAGTAGGCGATTAAAGTCATAATGAGTGCAACATTTACATCTTTATAACCGCGCAGCGCTCCTTGCACTGGTGTTGCAATTGCGTCAGAAAATTGAAATAAAATCGCGAATATAAGAAATTCTTTTGCCAAATGATGAACAGCTAAATCTGTTGTATAAATAGAAGCAATCGCATCATCAAAGAAATAAAGAAGGATGGAATAGAAAAGAGCAAAGGCAAGTGCGAAACCTATTCCAATCCATCCGTATTGTTTGGCGTTTCTATATCGTTTTGCTCCAACTTCAAATCCAACGGCAATTGTCATAGCCATAGATAGACTCAATGGCGTCATGTATAATAATGAAGCAAAATTCATAGCTGCTTGATGTGCAGCTATTGTTGTGGTACTAAAGTTACTCATTAAAAGTGTTACAGCAGCGAAAATACTTGTTTCGAAAAAGATCGCAAAGCCAATTGGAACTCCGAGTTTTAGGAATTCTTTCCAACTTGAAAAAGAAACGCGGTATAGCTGTTTAAAGATACCGAAAGATGCGAACGGTTCCTTCGTACAAATGATCATAATCGTAATCAATAAAATGCACCAATATGTTGCAGTGGAAGCGATAGCTGCTCCGACACCACCGAATTTTGGAAAACCGAAATGTCCAAAAATAAGCACGTAATTTAAAACAACATTAATTGGTAAAGAAAGCAATGTAATAATCATCGTCGTTCGTGTTTTTCCCAGTGCATCAATGAACCCTCGTAATACAGTATAAACAAATAAAGGAATAATTCCGATTGCAATTATGCTTAGAAATTGAGCTGCAATACGTTCTACAGATTCTTCTAATTGCATGCCGCTTAAAATGGGAGAAACAGCGAAAAAACCAATTATAATAACAAGGATACTAACAAAAATTGCTAAATATACGGCTTGTATAATAATATGAGGAACATCTTCTTTTTTATTCGATCCTACGAGTTGAGCAACAATTGGGGTAGTAGCCATTAAAATGCCAGTTAATCCAGTACTAACGGGAATCCAAATGCTAGTCCCAATTGCCACACCTGCTAAATCAGTCGGACTTGCATGTCCTGACATTGTCGTATCAAAAAAACTCATTGCAAATAGTGACATTTGCGTGACGAAAATCGGAAGGAATAGTAATAAAAATTGCTTTATTTTTTGTGAGAATGAGAGCGCTTCGTTCATAAAATCCTCCTTGTCATATAAAATAAACTCTTATTATCATACAATTTAATTTAAGGATAGAAAAGAAATATGTGCATGGTAGCGAAGAAAAAATAAAAATAGATGCACTTTGAAAACGTATAGGGTATTATGATAAGGTGTGGAAATTTATAGATTTGAGAGTAAGGAGGCACAAGTTGTGGCTGATTGGTTAATTGGATTAATCATGGGTGCTGTTGAAGGATTGACAGAGTTTTTACCAGTATCATCAACGGGTCATATGATTTTAACAGGTCATTTACTTGGATTTGACGACGAGAGAGCAAAGGTTTTTGAAGTTGTTATCCAGTTGGGATCGATTTTAGCCGTTGTCGTTATATTTTGGAAGCGATTATGGTCGTTAGTGGGAATTGGAAAAGTGACAGAAGGACCATCATTAAATTTATTACATATTATTATCGGAATGATTCCCGCTGGGGTGCTTGGCGTATTGTTTCATAGTACCATTAAGGAAGTTTTATTCGGACCAGGTCCGGTTGTCATTAGTTTAATTGCAGGTGGTATTTTAATGATTGTGGCTGAGAAGTTTTCGAAGCCAAGTACAGCAAGAACATTGGATGAGATTACATACAAACAAGCATTTGCTATTGGGATGTTCCAATGTTTAGCGCTTTGGCCAGGATTCTCACGATCTGGATCAACAATAAGTGGTGGATTGATCGCTCGTGTGTCACATACAGCGGCAGCTGAATATACATTTATTTTAGCAGTACCGATGATGGTAGCTGCTAGCGGACTAGACTTAATAAAAAGCTGGGATGTATTAAGTGTAGCGGATTTACCGCTATTTGCGAGTGGATTTATTACAGCATTCATTGTTGCGATGCTTGCAATTGTTTCGTTTTTAAAATTATTAGCACGTGTAAAATTAACACCGTTTGCTTATTATCGCTTTATTTTAGCAGCGGTATTCTATTTCTTTCTTATGTAAAACAACTGCCGGAATGGCAGTTGTTTTATTTCGCGATTGTTTCAATCATAGTCTCCATCACATGTTCCCAAAGGGACGTATCATTAGCTAATGTTTCGCGGAATTTTGCATACATTTCTTTTTGTTTTTCTTCAAATGATGGATCTTCTTTTTCTGGCAATGTTTCTCGCATGGAAGTGATTAATTCTTGTATTTTTGGAGCACGTGGTCCCCATACGGCTTTTTCATTTCCTTCTTGATCAACGAAAATGAAAATTGGAATGGATCGCGCTGTGCCGTTTGTTAAATATTGATCCATTAATTCTAAATTTTCATCACGAATTAATAAGCGCATATCAATATTTGCCACTTCACAAATGCGTTTCATAACAGGTACACAAAGAAGGGCATCCCCACACCAATCAGCCGTTAAAACGATAACGCGCCATTTATCATTTTGACGTTCTTCTAAAACAGGAAGTAATTCGTTTGGAATTAAAAAGTTATTATAAATGTGTAATAACTTATCTTGATTTACTTTCATTTCGTTGACATATGTATCAAAGGACATACCTTTATCAGCCCATTGTTGTAAACTCATGATTCACACCTCTTTTGTTTAAGATGCTTTTATTGTACCAATTTTCGCTTTGAAAAGCTTGTATCATTACTTCCTAAAATGGAATGGATAGAACTGAATTTTTATAAGACAATAAGATGACAAAAGGTAAGATTTAAGGTAAAATTATTAATAATATTTTTATTTAACTATATGAAATAAAAGGGGATGTAAATGGTGTCTTACAATCGTGAACAATTAATGGAAGACCTATCTACAAATGTCTTTGCTATGTTTCGTTCGTTGCGTAATGATATTGGCAAGATCTTTGGTGGTTACATACCGTGGAATGAGTTTGTTGTGCTTCGTATATTAAATCGTGCTAACAAAGAGATGGTTTCACGAGTGGCGAATGAATTGAATGTTTCGAATAGTCATATTACAGCTGTAACAGAGAAGTTAATTCATAAAGGTTTTGTAACACGTTCACGTTCTACATCAGATCGGCGTGTTGTATATTTAGAAATTACAGAGCAAGGAAAAGAATTAGTTGCTAAAATGGAATCGGCGAAAAGACAATATTTAAAAGAAAGATTCTCAGCTTTATCTGAAGAAGAAATGGAATGTATGATAGCTATTTCGAAAAAACTTATATAAGAACAAATCCTTCTCAGCTTTGAGAAGGATTTTTTATTAAAAAAGTGCTATAAATAATGAAAAAATGCGTAGCTGCTATAGGTGGAAAATGAGTATGATTGGTTACGAAAAGCCATACTAAATATGATGGAAGAAAGGAGAGAGAAAAATGACGAATCGTAATGGTAGTCACGGTAGTAAAAATCAAGGTTCACCCAAATTAGGACAGTTTCAACAGGAATTTGGTGCAGAGTTTGAAGTTGGAAATGATAATAAAGGAAAAGAATACCGTTCTAAAAAAGGAAGTAAATCAAAAAAGGAGTGAGTCGATTCACTCCTTTTTCATTAGGATGCAGCAGAGTCATTTTCAATATATTTCTCTTCAGATTTTGAAACAATCATGGCACAGATTGCATCACCTGAAATATTAACAGCTGTTCTAGACATATCAAGAATACGATCCACCCCAATAATTAAGGCGATGCCTTCTACCGGAAGATTAACTTGATTTAAAACCATCGTTAACATAACAAGACCGACACCAGGAACGCCGGCTGTTCCGATACTAGCTAGCACAGCAGTTAATACGACCATAGCTAATTGAGCAATTGTAAGTTCAACACCATATACTTGTGCAATAAATACGGTGGCTACCCCTTGCATAATAGCGGTCCCATCCATATTGATTGTGGCTCCGAGTGGTTGAACGAATGAACTAACAGGTTTCGAAACGCCAAGCTTTTCTTGGGCTGTTTTCATAGCAAATGGAAGAGAAGCATTAGAACTAGAGGTACTAAATCCAATTGCCATTACAGGTGCAAAATGTTTGATGAAGCGAACGATACTTTCTTTTGAAAATATTTTTAATAACCCGCCATATATAAAAATGCCATGTATGACAAGTGCTAGCATAACAACAATCATATACTTGAACATTGCAGCGACGCCTGCAAGCCCCATCTGTCCAACAGAGGAAGCGAGCAAGCCAAATGTTCCAATTGGAGCGAGTTTCATAATGAGGTTTACAAGATACATCATTAATTCGTTACCCTGTTCAAGTAATGAGTGGATTCCTTGAACTCGTTTTCCAAGAATTGCAAGTCCGAGTCCGATTAATACTGCAAAAGCAATAATTTGAAGCATATTTCCATCACTCATTGCTTTCGCTGGGTTATCTGGGACGATATTGAGGAGTGTATCAACAATAGATGTTTCCGCTTTGTCACCTTTATAAGAAAGCCCTTCTGTTTTAAATGTACCGCCTTGTCCTGGTTGAATAAAGAGTGCGAGTGTAACAGCAAGTGAAATAGCAATGGCTGTTGTTGTTAAAAAGAAAGAAATGGCTTTGATTCCGATTCTACCAAGTTGTTTCGGATCGCCAAGACCTGCGGCACCAAGAGCAATCGAAATAAATACAACTGGAACGACAAGCATTTTAATAAGCCGGATGAAAAGTTGTCCGATTGGATGAAAGACATATTGATTTAAAGGTGTAAAAATGGATGGAGCATATAAATTTAGAGCGAGACCGATGATAAGACCGAAAAATAGAGCGATTAAGATAGCTTTTGTTTGTTTCAATAAAATCCCTCCTTATTTTTGAAAATATGTTCTAATTTAATTGTACCGAAAAATGATATTATTTGACAATATTTTCTGAAAACTTTCCGATTGAAAAATGAATATTTTGTTTGTCTTTCAGTGATGTAAGTGAAAATGGATCATTAGCGAGAAGTAAAGCAAATAGGCAGGAGGAGAGTTATTCGTAACATCCTTCACTTTATGAGAAAGAAAAAAAGACCACCCTGTCAAAATAAGGTGGTCATGGAAGGGGACAATTTATGTCAATTTTAATTAGGGATAGAAAGCTGTTTGAGACATTGGGGAATGTCTCGTTATTAGGGAGGAACAGCTTTGATAGTTATAATATAAAAGAGAGATGTGACTTCAATGTGAACTTGAAGTGAAAGGTATGGGGATTTTAAAAAATAAACAGAATCCATTCGTTAGCGCTTGTGAAAATAAGAGTTGAAATCTATAAAAAAAAGGATTATGCTCAACTATATTATAAGAGTATAAGAATTTGTTTTCATAATGAAATTCTACCTTATAGCATGAAAGATAGAAGCATTTTATTGAGGAGTTTGTGATATGAAAGCAGAAAAAAAGCAAGGGGTTTATAATCGTTCTATCAGATTAAGTCCACCACAAATTTTAGCAACAGGCTTTTTTTGTTTAATTGTCGTCGGAGGTATATTATTAAAGTTACCATTTGCGACAAAGGAATCGATTAGTTGGGTTGATGCTTTTTTTACAGCAACTTCTGCAGCGACTGTAACTGGTTTAGGAGTTGTAGATACCGCAAGTACTTTTACTATGTTTGGTCAAATTGTCATCATGTTTTTAATTCAAACGGGTGGTCTTGGATTAATGACAATTGCGATTTTAATTGTATGGGTACTCGGTAAAAAAATTGGTTTACGTCATCGTTTACTCATTGGAGAAGCTTTTAATCAGACAAATATTGGTGGTCTTGTGAAATTAGTGAAACGCGTTTTTATTTTTTCTATTTGTATAGAAGGAATTGGAATTATTTTTCTATCTATTCGATTTATCCCGGAATTCGGGTTTAGTAAAGGAATGTATTACAGTATTTTTCATGTGATTGCAGCTTATAATAATGCAGGATTTGCACTATGGCCAGATAATTTAATGAGATATGTAGGAGATCCGATTATTAATATCGGTATTTGCTCTTTAATTGTTATAGGTGGTTTAGGATTTACAGTATTAATTGATATGTGGTATAGCCGTAGTTTTCAGAAACTATCACTTCATTCGAAAATTATGATTGTAGGAACGATTGCTCTGAATGTAATTGGTATGATTGCGATTTTTATATTAGAGTATAATAATGTGAAAACATTAGGCCCATTATCTGTAAATGAAAAATTATGGGCGTCCTTCTTCCAAGGAATTACACCTCGTACCGCAGGATTTAATACAGTTGATTATGGCGGGATGGAAGAGTCATCCATATTATTTACGATGATTTTAATGTTTATAGGTGCAGGTAGTGTTTCGACAGGTGGAGGGATTAAATTAACAACATTTGTTATTTTAATTACATCTGTTATTTCCTTTTTTAGAAAAAAGGAAGACATTGTGTTATTTCAACGTACGATTAAAATGGCGACAGTAACGAGAGCTTTAGCGATTGTGGTTGCTAGTCAAATTCTCATTTTTGTGGCAGTATTTTTATTAATGCTTACAGAAAAATTTAGTTTCATTCAATTATTATTTGAAACGATTTCAGCATTTGGAACAGTTGGCTTAACAATGGGGATTACTGCGAAATTATCTGCAGTTGGAAAATGTATCATCATGTTCGTTATGTTTTGTGGATTAATCGGACCGTTAACCTTAGTATTTTCTTTAGCACGACCTGCAAAACAAAAAATTCGCTATCCATCAGAAGATGTTTTCACAGGATAAGGTATCTCGCTTGGCGAGATACCTTTTTTAGTTAAAAGAGTGAAAACAATAAGCCGATAATTGCAGCGCGGAATAATAAAGAAACAAGTACAGCAATACCGCCAACAATAGCAGCGATACCACCGGTAACAGTAGCACCACGATTATAAGCATAAATACCGAGTAAAATGGAGACAAGCCCAAATAGTGTTGGGAATGTGAAAAGTGATAAGACTGCAAGAGCAAGAGCGATGAAACCTGCCGTTGATCCTGCTGTTTTTGATTTTACATCATCTCTATCGTCTCGATCATAAGTGACACGCTTAGGGGCAACCTCTGCCGCATATTCTTCTTTATAATCATTTTCAATTCTATGATGATCATCAAATTTATCAGCCAAGATAATAGCTCCTTTCCTAGCAAGGTTCTTTAGTAGTATGTATAGATTTTTCTTTTTTATCCTGCTATTTGTCACTTTTTAAAATTTGTAGGTAGAGTTGTTATGCTGCGTGAAATTTCATTTTGATGAGAGGGAAAAGAGGTATGGATAGCAATTGGATTCGATTGTAAAACCTGGTATGAGTTTCTTTATTTTGGAGAGTATAAAAAAGAATGATAAGGAAAGGTTGGTTGAAATGATGGAACATCCAATTGAAAATTTAATGAAAACAGCAATGACAAATTTAAAAGAAATGGTAGATGTAAATACGATTGTAGGGAGTCCTGTTTCGACAGCAGATGGACATGTAGTGTTAACGGTTTCGAAAGTTGCTTTTGGTTTTGGAGCAGGTGGAAGCGATTTTAAAGGAGAAGTATCTCGCCGCGAACAACAACATACGCATGCAGGACAGGGATCACAAAAAGAAATGAAACAAGAATATCCGTTTGGAGGAGGAAGTGGAGCTGGAGTCTCCATCAATCCTGTTGCTTTTTTAGTAGTAGGATCGAGTGGTGTGCAAGTATTGCATTTACAGAGTGGGACACATTTAATTGAGAAGGCGCTGAATACAGTTCCGAGCACTGTGGATAAGCTTGTAAATGGACGCTAGACAGTACTTTGCATTTTTTAGGAATTATGATATATTAGGAAAAGTGTGTTTGAAATGACAAATATAATTGAAATGTAAATATATATGATATATGAAATAAGGGAGAGGTAGTTATGATTAATATTAAGAATTTTGCTGTTGGCTTATGCATGCTAGTAAGCGGATTTGTTATTTACGTTGTAAAAGAAAAAGCGCCATTTTAAAACAGGTAGATGACACTGCCTGTTTTTTGTTTCTGTAAAAATGTTGACGAATTTGTTGTTATATGTTAAAATTTTAATTCGTGTCTCGGTTACAGCTAGTATAGCTTAACTATTACTTATCCATACAAAATGAAAAGTTTGTGAAAGATCGGGTAATTTTACCAACAACTTTTGTGAACAGACCCTAAACTTTGTATGTATAGGTGATACGCATGCTAGTGTATCAAGGAGCGGTCAGAGGAACCGTATTGATGAGAGAGAGGTAGGGCTTTCATCCAGTATATGTTACTTTCCCGTTAGGTGAATATAAAAAAGAGAAGTCTCCTGTATGTAAGGAGACTTCTCTTTTTCATTCGGATACATATAGTAGATATGATATCTTTTATACTCTACTTTCAACTTGTTGACAAATTTCATCTGTCGTTAAACCGCTTGCCTTAATGACAGATCCTTTTGTCGATACATCGCTAATTCCCATTACATTCGAATCTTGGCCAGTAATGACACAACAATCGCATTCCTTTGCATCACTTTCAGATTGTAGAGAAATGACTTCATGTCCTTTTTGTTGCAACGCTTGTTGAACATCTGTTAACGAACTTTCAACACCGATTTTTGCCATATCTATCACCTCCTACCATTTACTAATATGCTCAAATTCTCGCCAGATATTTATATATTTGAGAAAAAGATGGTAGGAAGTTATAAAGTGAAAGTTTTATCAATAGAGCTTTTTCCTTCGCTAATGAAAAGCTTTCACTGATCGGTTGTCACTACAATAGTGGGATACATACAAGGAAATATATCGCTAGATTAGTCGTTATATACACCAGTTAACATTTGACTTACAAATTGATCATTTAAGTGCTCTTGAATAGAATTGTTATTGGTTTGGAAATCGATGGAAGCGGTAAAGTGATTATGTTTCGTTTCATTCGGCTCTACTTCCACATAATCATTGAATTTACAAAATCCTTTTGTATCCATTAAATCAAATAATTGTAGCATCTTTACGACCTCTTCTCTTGTTCCTTTAATTTGTACATAAGCCATCTTGATTTCCTCCTTCGCTTGATAAATTATTTTTTAAACATAGGATTATGACAACGACATAAAAAATATGATGGTTATTTTCGCATCGAGATTTTTTGCTTGATTTCCTCCTTTCTCCTCAAAAATTATACATAAATGCCAAATATATAAAATCAATGTCCGTTTATTGAATACAATAGATTCGCAGCATTTGCCAAAAATCCTTCTTGTGAAAAAATATTTTTTGGATAAAAAATGACGAAAAAAATTTTTAGCTCTTTTGTAAACGTTAACAATGTTGATAAATCAATATGTTTTAAGAAGTTCATTTGTTTTAAGATTGTAAATTTTCTAAAAAATAACCTTGATTTATTTAAAAAGGAGAGTAAACTAGGAAGCAATAAAAAATCAATAGAAGATAGGAGGCGCATTTAAGTGGATGAACAATTGGTTCTTGGAAAATGGATTCGCATATCAAAAAGCGTTTGCTACAAGAGTTTCGTCAATAGTTGCAGAAGATAGAGAGGGAATGTATGAGGAGAATAAAGCGGTTTAATCATTCTCATGAGACGATAAAGCGTTGATGGGGAGGAGTAGTTGATAATGAAGCCTTACAGAGAGTCGGTGGTTGCTGGAAACCGATGGTTCATGTCGACGAACATCGCCCTTGAGTGCTAAGCTGAAGCATTTGCCTAGGTTTAGACGGTAGCTCCGTTACTAGCTAGACTCATTTTTAAAGAGTCACTGAGGCAAGAAATATTCTTGCAAAGAAGGGTGGTACCACGAAATCTTTCGTCCCTTCAGCACATAGCTGAAGTGTGGACGTAGGATTTTTTTATTTGAGAAAAAAGGAGGGATACAATCGATGGCTTCAAAAACAGAAGAAAAAATGGTAACTGGTGCAGAGCTATTGTTAGAAGCGCTAGAGAAGGAAGCGGTTGAGGTGATTTTTGGATATCCAGGCGGTGCGGTTTTACCACTATATGATGCATTGTATGATTGTAAGATTCCTCATATTTTAACAAGACATGAACAAGGTGCGATACATGCAGCAGAAGGATATGCCCGAATTACCGGGAATCCAGGTGTTGTCATTGCAACAAGTGGACCAGGAGCAACAAACGTAATCACTGGGCTCGCCGATGCAATGATTGATTCATTGCCGCTCGTTGTTTTTACAGGGCAAGTGGCTACAACTTTAATTGGAAGTGACGCATTCCAAGAAGCGGATATTATGGGACTTACCATGCCGGTAACAAAGCATAATTATCAAGTCCGAAAAGCTTCGGATTTACCCAGGATTATTAAAGAAGCATTTCATATTGCAAAAACAGGGCGACCGGGACCAGTTGTGATTGATCTCCCTAAAAATATGGTGATGGAGGAAGGGGAGCGATGCAGTGATGTGCAAATGGATTTACCCGGGTATCAGCCGAATTATGAACCGAACGTATTACAAATTACCAAATTATCACAAGCGATTGCTACGGCTAAAAAACCGCTTATTTTAGCTGGTGCTGGTGTGCTACATGCAAAGGCTTCAAAAGAATTGACAAAATTTGCTCGCATGTACCGTCTACCAGTCGTTCATACGCTTCTTGGATTAGGAGGATTCCCATCAGATGATGAATTGTTTTTAGGAATGGGAGGGATGCATGGGTCCTATACAGCGAACATGGCAATGTATGAATGTGATTTGCTTATCAATATTGGTGCAAGATTTGACGATCGGCTTACAGGGAATTTAGCATATTTTGCGAAAAAGGCCACTGTTGCACATATTGATATCGATCCTGCAGAGATTGGTAAAAATGTCCCAACGGCTATCCCGATTGTTGCAAGTGCGAAGCGAGCTTTAGAAGCACTATTAGAACGTAAAGAGCGAAAAGAGAATCATGAAGAGTGGCTTACGCTTTTAAAAAAGAGAAAAGAACAATATCCGTTTTTTTATAAACAAGATGCAGAAAAAATGAAACCGCAAGCAGCAATTGATATGTTGTATGAAATTACAAAGGGGACAGCGATTATTACGACGGATGTTGGTCAACATCAAATGTGGGCTGCTCAATATTACCCACTTAAAGAGCCGAATAAATGGGTAACATCAGGAGGACTTGGAACGATGGGATTTGGGCTTCCAGCAGCAATTGGTGCACAAATTGCTAAGCCAACTGAATTAGTGGTTGCGATTGTCGGTGATGCTGGTTTTCAAATGACATTGCAAGAATTAAGTGTTTTAAAAGAACATTCTTTACCCGTTAAAGTGTTAATTTTAAATAATGAGGCGTTAGGAATGGTAAGACAGTGGCAAGATGAGTTTTATCAGCAAAGATATTCTCATTCGCTCCTTTCTTGTCAGCCGGATTTTGTGACATTAGCACAAGCTTATGGCATAAAAGGCATAAGAATTCAAGATCCACTGCGAGCGAAAGAAGAATTACAAGCGGCAATGACATTAGATGAACCTGTCGTAATTGATTGCCGAGTGTTGCAGTCTGAAAAAGTAATGCCGATGGTTGCTCCAGGAAAAGGAGTCCATCAAATGGAGGGGGTGAAAAGGAAATGAAAAGAATCGTGACTGCAACTGTACGAAATCAAAGTGGTGTATTAAACCGGATTACAGGAGTGATGACACGAAGGCACTTTAATATTGAGAGTATTTCCGTAGGACATACGGAATCATCAGATGTTTCACGGATGACATTTGTTGTCCATGTGGAAAATAGGCAACAAGTTGAACAGCTTATTAAACAGCTCCATAAACAAATTGATGTACTGAAAGTCACCGATATAACGGAAGAAGCGATTATTGCAAGAGAACTTGTTCTCATTAAAGTAGCGACAACAAGTGTATCAAGGTCTGAACTATACAGTTTAATTGAACCGTTCCGATCTACTGTAATAGATGTTGGAAAGGATTCCATAGTCGTGCAAGTAACAGGGACACAGGAAAAGGTAGAAGCTTTAATTGAATTGCTTCGTCCGTATGGGGTGAAAGAAATTGCAAGAACAGGTGTGACAGCTTTTACAAGAAGTATGAAAAAACAAGAGAAACAAGTAATGTTAATTCATTAATTATTTCAATATAGGGGGAGAAGAAAATGGCAAAAGTTTATTATGAAAAGGATGTAATGGTAAATGTATTAAAGGGAAAGAAAGTAGCAATTGTAGGATATGGATCGCAAGGGCACGCTCATGCACAAAACTTACGTGATAACAACTTTGATGTAGTAGTTGGTCTTCGGAAAGGAAAGTCGTGGGAAAAGGCAAAAGAGGATGGTTTTTCCGTTTACTCTGTAGCCGAAGCGGCAGCGATGGCTGATGTAGTGATGGTTCTTCTACCAGATGAATTACAGCCAGAAGTATATCAGGCGGAAATTGAGTCAAACTTACAATCTGGAAATGCACTTGTATTTGCTCATGGTTTTAATGTTCATTTTAATCAAGTAACACCGCCGGAAGATGTAGATGTATTCCTAGTAGCACCGAAAGGACCAGGCCATTTAGTGCGCCGCACCTTTACTGAAGGAGGAGCTGTACCAGCGTTGTTTGCTGTATATCAAGACGCAACTGGAACAGCAACAGAAAAAGCATTATCCTATGCCGATGGAATTGGAGCTACAAGAGCTGGTGTGTTAGAAACGACATTTAAAGAAGAAACAGAAACGGATTTATTTGGAGAACAAGCTGTACTTTGTGGAGGAGTGACTGCACTTGTAAAAGCAGGATTTGAAACATTAGTAGATGCTGGTTATCAGCCTGAACTTGCCTATTTTGAATGTTTACATGAATTAAAGCTCATTGTTGATCTTATGTATGAAGGTGGACTTGAAAATATGAGATATTCTGTTTCTGATACAGCGCAGTGGGGAGACTTTGTATCTGGTCCGCGTGTCGTAACAGAACATACGAAAAAAGCAATGGGCGACGTGTTAAAGGAAATTCAAGATGGTACATTCGCAAAAGGATGGATTGCAGAGCATCAAGCAGGAAGGCCGCACTTTCATGCGATAAACGCAAAGGAAAATGAGCATCAAATTGAAGTAGTTGGACGGCAGTTACGTGAGATGATGCCGTTTGTAAAACCGAAAGTAAAGACGGGGGTTAAATAATATGAAACAGATTTTGTTCATGGATACGACGCTTCGTGATGGGGAACAATCACCTGGAGTCAATTTAAATGAACAAGAAAAATTACAAATTGCTCGGCAGCTAGAAAAGTTAGGAATCGATGTGATGGAAGCGGGATTTGCCGCGGCATCTGAAGGAGACTTTCAATCTGTTAAACGGATTGCAGAAAGCATTCAAAATGCTTCGGTCATGAGTTTAGCAAGGGCAAAAGAAAGCGATATTCGCAAAGCGTATGAAGCGGTAAAACGAGCTGTTTCTCCTAGACTGCATGTATTTTTAGCAACGAGTGATATTCATATGAAATATAAGCTCTGCATGTCAAAAGAAGACGTATTAGACAGTATTCACCGTTCTGTTATATTAGGAAAATCTTTGTTTCCTACTGTACAGTTTTCAGCGGAAGATGCAACGAGAACAGCGCAACCTTTTTTAGCTGAAGCTGTTGAAGTTGCTATTCGTGCAGGAGCAGATGTCATTAATATTCCAGATACAGTTGGATATACACACCCAGAAGAATATTATTCTCTCTTTCAATATTTACAAGAATCAGTGCCTTCCTATGAAAAAGCAATTTTCTCTTGTCATTGTCATGATGACCTTGGCATGGCGGTAGCCAATTCGTTAGCGGCAATTGAAGGCGGGGCACTGCAGGTAGAAGGTACGATAAATGGGATTGGGGAGAGAGCAGGGAATGCAGCTTTAGAAGAAGTAGCTGTCGCTTTGCATATTCGAAAAGATCACTATAAAACGCAGTCTTCTATAATATTGAAAGAAATAAAAGCAACGAGTACATTAGTAAGTCGTTTAACCGGGATGATGATACCTAAAAATAAAGCAATAGTGGGAGCAAATGCGTTTGCCCATGAATCAGGCATTCATCAAGATGGCGTTTTAAAAGAAGTGACAACGTATGAAATTATTGCACCAGAATTAATTGGTGAATCACAGAATCTATTTGTTCTTGGAAAACATTCTGGACGCCATGCCTTTACGGAAAGAATGAAAGAACTCGGGTATGAGCTTACACAAAAAGAACGAGATGCTGCTTTTGAAGCCTTCAAAGCATTAGCAGATCGTAAAAAGGAAATTACGGATGAAGATTTACGGGCACTTATGCTTGGAGAAGCTGCACTTTTAACACAGCAGTACAATATTAAGCAGTTGCAAGTACATTTTGTGTCCAATCATATTCAATGTGCAACGGTTGTTTTACAAGATGGGAAAGGTAATAAATATGAGGATGCTGCAACTGGAGCAGGTAGTATCGAAGCCATTTATCATGCAATTCAAAGAATTTTAGAGATGGAATGTAAGTTAGTTGATTATCGTATTCAATCGATTACGCAAGGTCAGGACGCACTGGCTCATGTTCATGTGGAATTAAAAGAAGGGCCTCATCAAGTTTCAGGGTTTGGTGTTGCGCAAGACGTATTAGAAGCATCAGCTAGAGCATACGTTCATGCTGCTGGAAAATTAAAAGCACTGTTAACGCTCGTTAAGTAACAATCAAATAAGTAAGAGAACACCTTTACTTATTTGATTCAGAAAAATCAGATAAAAAGGGGTGCTTATCATTTGGAAAAACGCATTGTTTGTTTAGCTGGAGACGGTGTTGGACCAGAGATTATGGAAAGTGCGAAAGACATATTGCATATGATTGAACGATTGTATGGTCATCAGTTTTATTTACAAGAAGAGGAATTTGGGGGAGCTGCAATCGATTTATTTGGGCAACCATTACCTCAAAGAACATTGGCTGCATGTTTAGCAAGCGATGCGGTCTTACTTGGAGCAGTTGGTGGACAAAGATGGGACAATGTGAAAGAAAGGCCGGAAAAGGGATTACTTGCTCTTCGAAAAGGGCTTGGTGTATTTGCGAATGTTCGTCCGGTAACAGTAGAGGCGGAGATTGCACATTTGTCTCCATTAAAGACGGCGACAGAGATTGATTTTGTTGTTGTTCGTGAATTAACAGGCGGGATTTATTTTTCGTTTCCAAAAGAAAGGACCGAGGAAGTAGCAACTGATACATTGACATATCATCGCCGTGAGATTGAACGCATTGTCTCCTATGCTTTTCAGCTCGCAAGTAAACGGCGCCAAAAAGTTACTTCTATTGATAAAGCGAATGTACTCGAATCTAGTAAATTGTGGAGAACAATTACCGAAGAAGTTTCTCTTCGGTATCCAGAGATAGAGCTGGAACATATGTTGGTTGATGCAGCAGCAATGGAATTCATTCGGAATCCAGCAAGGTTTGATGTGATTGTCACTGAGAATTTATTCGGCGATATTTTAAGCGATGAAGCGTCTGTTTTAGCAGGATCGCTCGGGATGCTTCCATCAGCAAGTCATGCGGAGAATGGCCCATCGCTTTATGAACCAATTCATGGCTCAGCGCCAGATATTGCAGGGAAAAATAAAGCGAATCCAATTGCGATGATGCGTTCCGTTAAGATGATGCTTGAGCAGTCATTTGGGCTCATAAAGGAAGGAAGGGCAATTGAAGAGGCAATTACAGCAGTACTTCGATCAAAGAAATATACAGCTGATCTTGGCGGAGAAGAAACGACAACTTCATTTACACAAGCTGTCCTTCAAGAAATGGAAGAACAAGCGCTAGTTGGGAGAGGGCGATAATGGGAAAGAGACTACTAGATAAACTATGGGAAAAGCATATTGTAGCAACAAATGAAAATGGACTGGATCTATTATATATTGATCTTCATCTTGTGCATGAAGTTACTTCACCGCAAGCCTTTGAAGGCTTGCGGCTTGCAAATCGTACAGTGCGGAGACCAGATTTAACATTTGCGACGATGGATCATAATATTCCGACAAAAGACGTTTGGAATATTACAGATCATATTGCTAAGCAACAACTAGATACATTGCGTGCAAATTGCAAACAATTTCATATATCGTTAGCCGATATTGGAGATGAAGCACAAGGAATTGTTCATGTTATTGGGCCAGAACTTGGTCTTACGGTGCCAGGAAAGACAATTGTATGCGGTGATAGCCATACAGCAACGCATGGAGCATTTAGTGCACTAGCTTTTGGAATCGGTACAAGTGAAGTTGAACATGTATTAGCGACGCAAACGCTATGGCAACGGAAACCGAAGGCGATGGGAATTGAACTAAAAGGTACATTGCCGAAAGGGGTATATGCAAAAGATATCATTTTACATATTCTTGCCACATATGGAGTAGCAGTTGGTACTGGATATGTGATGGAGTTTTATGGAGAAACAATTAGGAGTATGGAAATGGAAGAACGGATGACACTTTGTAATATGGCGATTGAAGGTGGAGCAAAAGCAGGGATAATTGCGCCAGATGAAAAAACATTTGCTTACGTAAAGGGTCGGAAATACGCACCGAAGGACTTTGAGCGTGCCGTAGAAAAGTGGAGTGAACTGTATACAGATTCAGATGCGGTGTATGATATGCACATTTCAATTGATGTATCAAAGTTAGCGCCTTATGTAACGTGGGGAACAAATCCGAGTATGGGGATTCGTATCGATGAACAGTTACCAGCAATAAGCGATCAAAATGAAGAAAGAGCGTTTGCTTATATGGGACTGAAACCGAAGCAAAGTGCATATGACATCCCGATTAAACATGTCTTTATTGGTTCTTGTACAAATTCAAGGCTGTCGGATTTAGAGATTGCAGCTGCGATTGTAAAAGGGAAGAAAGTAAAAGACGGCGTAAGAGCACTTGTTGTACCAGGATCACAAAAAGTAAGACAATTAGCGATGGAAAAGGGACTACATCATATATTTGAGGAAGCTGGATTTGAATGGCGGGAGCCAGGCTGTTCCATGTGTCTTGGGATGAACCCAGATCAAGTACCTGCAGGAGAACATTGTGCTTCTACTTCAAACCGCAACTTTGAAGGGAGACAAGGAAAAGGTGCAAGAACACACCTTGTAAGTCCTGCAATGGCTGCGGCGGCAGCATTATATGGTCATTTCGTCGATGTGAGAAAGGAGAGTTATGATGGAGCCATTTCGTACTCATAAAGGTACTGTCGCTGTACTTATGAACGACAATATTGATACCGATCAAATTATTCCGAAACAATATTTAAAGAGGATCGAGCGAACTGGGTTTGGAAAATTTTTATTTGATGAATGGCGGTATGAAGAGGATAGAAAAGAAAATCCACATTTTCCGCTCAATGACCCTGAACGAAAAGGAGCAAGTATTCTCATTACAGGAGAAAATTTTGGTTGTGGATCATCGAGAGAACATGCACCATGGGCCCTTGCTGATTATGGATTTCGCGTTATTATTGCTGGAGGATTTGCAGATATTTTCTACATGAATTGTATGAAAAATGGAATGTTACCGATTGTAATGGACAAAGAGACGCGAGAAAAATTGGCAGCGATTGAGGCGAGGACTATAGTAGAAGTTGATTTGGAAAATGAGGTAATCATGACAACGCAGCATCAATTTCATTTTTCTATTGAAAAAATGTGGAGAGAAAAATTGTTAAAAGGTTTAGATGAGATTGAGATTACGATGCAATATGAAGAGTATATTCAAGAATATGAGGAAAAGGTAGTACATTAAACAATGTCAAAAAATATAAAGTTATAATTGTATTTACTTTCTGAATAGTTTGTTATATAATGTGTGAAAATAAGCGGAGGAAAGGAGTAAGGATTATGTTTGCAATGAAGTGTATAAATATGCTTACAAAACTACACCATCATCCATAAAACCCTTGCTCCTAGCGTGAAAAACGTGTAGGTACAAGGGTTATTCCTGTTGTACCTACACTCTATAAAAAGAGCCTTGTAGGTATTTTTTCTACAAAGGCTCTTTTTCTTTTGTTTGTGATTGTTATGGTGAGCATATACATAAAAAGAAAGGGGGAGTTTACATGACGAAGTGGAGACGTACAAAACCAAATGGAACGAGAGATTATTTATTTGAAGAATGCACATTAATTGAAGAAACAGAACAAAAGTTAAGACGAATGTTTTTAGAAAGAGGATATGACGAAATTCGAACACCTACAATTGAATTTTATGATGTATTTTCTGTTCAAAACCGTCCGATTGATGAGGAGAAAATGTATAAATTTTTTGATGAGCAGGGGCGTATTATTGTGTTGCGACCAGATATGACCATTCCGTTAGCAAGAGTAATTGGAATGCAGGGCGGAGATTCTCCAATGAAAGTCACGTATAGTGGAAACATATTTCGAGCACATAAATCACTCTCTGGTAAATATAATGAAATGATTCAAACTGGAATTGAAATTATTGGGATTGATAATGTACGAGCTGAAATTGAATGTGTTGTTAGTGCAATTCAAGCGCTGAAAGCGGTGGGGGTACATTCTTTTACAATTGAACTCGGGCAGGTTCATCTCTATAAATGTATCGTGAAAAAGCTGTCATTTCATGAAGAAGATGAAAGAGTACTGCGCACATATATTGAAAGTAAAAATTACGTAGCACTCTCGCGTTTTATCAAAGAGAAAAATTTAGATCGCAGTGATGAAACAGTGCAGTTACTTGAAAGATTACCAAGGCTATTTGGTAAGCTTGAAGTACTTGAGGAAGCGGAAAAACATGCTTCTAATAAGGAAATGAAAGATGCAATTGCACGTGTAAAAGCAATTTATGAAATGATTAAAAAATTAGGATATGAATCCTATATATCAATCGATTTAGGAATGATTCAACATTTACACTATTATACAGGTGTTATTTTTAAAGGATATGTATGTGAAGTGGGAGAAGAAATTGTTAGTGGCGGAAGGTATGATGACTTAATTGAACATTTTGGTGAATCGATGTCAGCAGTTGGCCTCGCTATGCAAGTTAATCAAATTGTGAAAATTTTGCAGGAACAACAAGAATCTGTAAAGCAAAAACAATTAGATATGATGATCCATTATACTTTGGGGCAATTAGCAGAAGCAGAAAAACTATGGTATTTACTAAAAAAAAGATGGTTGGAAAGTGGAAGTTTCTTTATTTGAAAGTTTACAAGATACTTTTCACTTTGCTAGAAAGAAGAGCATTCAAACAGTTATTGAAGTGACAGAAACATCACTAGTGGAATATGCTTGGAAAGATAAATGGCTTAGGAAGAAGGAGGGAGAAACTACATGCGTAACGTTCAAATTGCATTAACAAAAGGAAGGCTTGAAAAGCATGTTATACCACTATTTGAACAAATCGGTATGGATTGTTCAGAGATGATGGATAAGGGAAGGAAGCTTACTTTCAAAAGTAACAATTCAAATGTTTCATTTATTTTAGTGAAGGCGGTTGATGTTGCAACCTATGTAGAACATGGAGTTGCAGATATAGGGATTGTAGGAAAAGATATTTTAATGGAGTATGAGAAAGATGTATATGAAATGATAGATTTACAGGTCGGATGTTGCAAATTGTGTATTGCATCTATTCCTGCATATGACCCGAAAAAGTATAGAAAAAAGAGAATTGCGACGAAATACCCGTCTATTACTTCAAGATATTTTTGTGATAAAGGCGAAGATGTAGAGATCATTAAAATTGAAGGCTCTGTAGAAATTGCTCCGCTTCTTGGTTTAGTAGATGCAATTGTAGATATTGTAGAAACAGGGAAAACGTTGCAAGAAAATGGCTTAATTGTATTGGAAGAGATGTATCCAATATCAGCGCGAATGATTGTAAATAAAGCTGCTTTAAAAATGAAAAAAGACGAAATATTCAACATTATAAATAAAATAGAGTGTATCGTTTCTAAAAAATAAAGGAGGGGTCATATGATTTGTAAGAACTTTATAGAAGGATTATCGAAAATAAAGTTGTTAAGAGAGCACACCTATATAATGGAAGAAACGATGCAAATACGTGTGAAGGAAATCGTTCAAAAAGTAAGAGAGAAAAGAGATACAGCACTATTTTCATATACAAAATTATTTGATGATATCCAATTAACACAGTTTCGTGTATCAAAAGAAGAAATAGAGAATGCACAGAAATCTGTTTCATCTGAATTTATAGAGGCTTTACAAGAGGCAAAGAAAAATATCATATCCTATCATGAAAAGCAAAAAAGGCAATCGATATGTGATTATGAGGCGAAGGGAATTATTCAGGGTCAACTCATCAGACCATTAGAAATAGTCGGTGTATATGTACCAGGCGGAACAGCTTCATATCCTTCCTCGGTACTTATGAATACATTGCCGGCTAAAATTGCAGGTGTTCAAAAGGTTGTTATGGTAACACCACCAGGGAGAAAGGGAGTAGACCCCTACATTTTAGTTGCCGCACAAATTGCAGGTGTAGATGAAATCTATACGGTGGGCGGTGCGCAAGCAATTGCTGCTTTAGCATATGGAACGGAATCGATTCCAAAAGTTGATAAAATAGTTGGACCAGGAAATATATATGTGGCTTTAGCAAAGAAAGAGGTATACGGAATAGTCGATATTGATATGATTGCCGGCCCTTCCGAAATTGTAGTAATTGCTGATGAAACGGGGAAAGCATCGTTTATTGCAGCAGATTTATTATCTCAAGCAGAGCATGATACGAGAGCAACTGCGATTTGTATTACAACAAGCGCAATATTAGCGTCAGAAATAGAAAGAGAGGTAAACGTGCAACTGCCAATGTTGCCAAGAAGTGAAATTGCTCGTGAAGCGATAGAGAGAAATGGAGCAATCCTTATTGTTTCTTCGTTGACAGAAGCTTTTCAACTGTCAAATGAAATAGCCCCAGAACATTTAGAGTTACATATAAAAGAACCGATGAATGCTTTACCATATATTCGGCATGCGGGTTCTATTTTTCTTGGCCCCTATGCCCCAGAGCCGCTTGGAGATTATTTCGCAGGACCGAATCATGTGTTGCCAACGAGTGGAACAGCACGCTTTTTTTCACCGTTATCAGTAGATGATTTTATTAAAAAATCTAGTTTTATTTCTTATACGAAAGCGGCATTAAAAGATGTACAGCATCATATTATCAGTCTTGCTAATAAAGAAGGATTGCATGCACATACAAGAGCTATTCAAATTCGATTTGAGGAGGAGAAATGATGCGCCGGGCAAGCCAAGAGAGACGAACAACAGAAACGAAAATTAAACTGCATTTACAGTTGGATGAAAGTGAAAATATTTCTATTCGAACTGGTGTTGGATTTTTTGATCATATGTTAACGTTGTTTGCAAAACATGGAAGATTTGGACTGCAAATTGAAGCAGTAGGCGATATGTTTGTTGATGCACATCACACTGTGGAAGATGTTGGTATTGTACTTGGGAATTGCTTGAGAGAAGTTTTGCAAAATAAAGAGGGAATGAACCGTTATGGTGCAGCATATGTGCCGATGGATGAGGCATTAGGGTTTGTTGCAATTGATATAAGCGGTAGGTCTTATCTTGTATTTCAAGGAGAACTAGTAAATCCAAAGTTAGGAGATTTTGATACAGAACTTACAGAGGAATTTTTCCGAGCAGTTGCCCACGCAGCTCATATAACATTACATGCACGCATTTTATATGGAAACAATACACATCACAAAATAGAAGCTTTATTTAAAGCATTTGGACGTGCGCTTCGAGAAGCTGTAGATAAAAATGAAAAGATTGTCGGAATCAATTCTACGAAAGGAATGTTGTGATTGATTGCAATTATAGACTATGGCATGGGAAATATTCGGAGTATAGAACAAGCATTAACATCTATTGGAGTGGAACATCTTGTGACGGATCGTCAACGAGAAATTGTAAAAAGCGATGGTGTTATTTTACCGGGTGTAGGTGCGTTTCCGAAAGCAATGGAAGCTTTAGAGGCAAAAAAACTAGTAACTGTATTACAAGAATGCGGAAAGACAGGAAAACCGCTTCTTGGCATTTGTTTAGGAATGCAGTTACTGTTTGAAAAGAGTGAAGAAATGAAAAGTTCCAATGGTCTAGGTTTGTTACCAGGGGTAGTTCGTAAGCTACAAGTTCCGTATAAAATTCCGCATATGGGATGGAATCGGTTAACAAAAACGAAAGAAATGCCAATTTGGAATAGAGTAGCAGATGGTTCGTTTGTGTATTATGTTCATTCTTATTATGCTGAATGTCCAAATGATATGATTTGTGGTACGAGTGAATATGGAATTTCTGTTCCAGGGCTTGTTGCAAAAGGAAATATATTTGGAGCGCAATTTCATCCTGAAAAGAGTGGGGAAATCGGAATACAAATGCTTGCAAATTTCAAAGGAGTGGTGAAACAATGGAAATCCTCCCAGCTATCGATTTAAAAGAAGGACGATGTGTTCGGCTTTATCAAGGAGAGTTCAACAAAGAAACAGTTGTGAATGAACATCCAGTTGCACAAGCGATGATATTTGAAAAAATGGGAGCGAACAGGCTACATATTGTTGACTTAGATGGTGCAGTCTTGGGAAAATCAGCAAACTTATCTACCATTGAAGATATATGTAAAGCTGTTCGGATTTCGGTGCAAGCTGGCGGGGGGATTCGATCGCTTTCAGCTGTTGAAATGTTGCTATCAATAGGGGTAGAAAAAGTGATTTTAGGAACAGCTGCTTTGCATAATCGCTCATTTTTAGAAGAAGTAATTCGTCTATATGGAGAGAAGATTATTGTTGGAATTGATGCCAAAAATGGCTATGTGGCGACAAGAGGATGGCTTGATATGTCGGAAATTTCTTACATTGAACTCGCGAAACAAATGGAAGCAGTAGGCGTACAAACAATTATTTTTACTGATATTTCGAAAGATGGAACGCTTATGGGCCCCAATTTTGCGCAACTGCAATTGTTACAAGAAGAAGTATCGCTTCGTATTATCGCTTCAGGCGGCATTTCTTCATTGCAAGATGTAGAACAATTACAGGCAATGAATATGTACGGTGTGATTATTGGAAAAGCGCTGTACGAAAAAACAATGGATCTACAAGAAGTATTGCGGGTGACAAAGTCATGTTAGCAAAGCGAATTATTCCCTGCTTAGATGTGAAAGCGGGCCGCGTTGTGAAGGGAGTCAATTTTATCGGATTACAAGATATAGGAGACCCTGTTGAAATAGCTGCTTTGTATAATCAAGCGGGTGCAGATGAAATTGTTTTTTTAGATATTACAGCCACATATGAAGAGAGAAAAACAATTGTGGATGTTGTTGAAAAAACAGCTTCGAAAGTGTTTATTCCATTAACAGTTGGAGGCGGTATTTCTACAGTTAAAGATATATATACATTGTTAAGAGCAGGTGCTGATAAAGTTTCACTGAATTCAGCCGCTGTGAAAAATCCATTATTCATTCAAGAAGGAGCAGAGCACTTTGGTTCCCAATGTATTGTCGTCGCAATTGATGCAAGAAAAGTAGAAGAAGACAAATGGCACGTATATGTAAACGGTGGAAGAACGGATACAGGAATTGATGCGGTTCATTGGGCGAAACAAGTGGCTGAACTTGGGGCAGGGGAAATTTTATTAACAAGCATGGATGCCGATGGAACGAAAGATGGGTATAATCTTCGTTTAACAGACATCATTTCTGCAAATGTCTCCATACCTGTTATTGCTTCAGGTGGATGTGGAAGTGCTAATCATATTGTTGAAGTATTTGCGCATACATCTGTAAATGCAGCGCTAGCAGCATCCATTTTTCATTATGGAGAATGCACAGTACAGGAAGTAAAACAAAAATTACAATATGCAGGTATTGAGGTGAGAATATGAGACCTAATTTTTCTAAAGGATTATTACCTGCTATTGTTATAAATGAGGAGACAAAAGAAGTTTTAATGCTAGCTTATATGAATGAAGAGGCATATGAAAAGACGTTAAAAACAAAAAAAACATGGTTTTATTCCCGTTCGCGGCAAACACTTTGGAATAAAGGAGCAACATCGGGCCATGTACAACATGTGAAATCACTTTATTTAGATTGTGATCAAGATGCTATTGTGATAACAGTGAATCAAGTAGGAGTGGCCTGCCATACAGGTGAAAAAACATGTTTTCATCATAAAATAATCTAGGGAGATTTGAACATGGAGAAAGTACTAAAATCATTATTTGAAACGATTGAAAATCGAAAACAAAGCCCGCTGCAGGGTTCATATACAAATTATTTATTAACAAAAGGAGCAGACAAAATTTTAAAGAAAATAGGAGAGGAATGTACGGAAGTTGTCATTGCTGCGAAAAACGATAATAAAGAAGAGATTGTTAAAGAGATGGTGGATGTATTGTATCACTGTTTCGTTTTATTAGTAGCAAAAAATATTTCATTAGAAGAAATTGAAAAAGAAGTGAGAGAAAGAACAGGGAAGATATCAAAGACAGAAGAGCGGAAAGAGATTGATACATTGTAGGGAGGAAGGGAAATACATGACAGTTGATTATCACCTCTCCCCTTTATTTATCTCGCTATTTTAGGGCTCATAATCAGTGGGGGGATGAAGAAAGCCCCCACTGATTAAAGTTTCACTTTATAAATTTTAATGTAGCAACAAGTGACGATCGCAATTTCATCAGGTGCACACTATCCAAATGATTTAGGACGGTGCGGGGATGGCGACATTTCAGAAGCGAGTAAGAGTGATGAAGTGAATCGAAGAGCAGTAAAACAGCTTGAATAAAAAATGATTTTGTGATGAAAACCTCTCTTTTTGTTCACACTATAAAAGAATGAAAAGGAGGGTTTTTTATGCCAAAACAACAAAATCAAAAGATAAAAGGTATGAATGAAAGCTATACTTCTCAAACAAATGAAGAAGTTGATTCTGTTATTCAAGAACAAATTAGCGATACGGTAGCTGAAGGAACAATCGATGCGAAACTTCAGAAACAATCAAATGAAGCACAGTAAAAAAAGAGGAGAACGATTCGTCTCCTCTTTTCTTTGAAAAAGTGTCGATGTTCTAAACGATAATCAAATTTCTTGGCTTTTTTCATATATATTTTTTACAATAAATGAAGAAGTGTTCATTTTTGAAATAGAAGAGGTGCTTATTTTGGCAAAAATATTAGTAGCAGGTAAAGTTCCAGAAATCGGATTACAATTATTAAAAGAACATGATGTAGAAATGTATGATGGAGAAGAATTAATCTCTGCCCAGGAATTAACAAAGCGTGTCCAAGATAAAGATGCTTTATTAAGTTTGTTGTCTACGAAAGTGACAAAAGAGGTCATTGATGCAGCGCCGAATTTAAAAATTGTAGCAAACTACGGTGCTGGATACGACAATATCGCTTATGAATATGCAGCGGAAAAGGGGATTCTTGTTACGAACACGCCGAAAGTGTCTACAGAAGCGACAGCAGAATTAACATTTGCACTTTTACTAGCAGCAGCAAGAAGAATTCCAGAAGGTGATACGTTATGCCGTACAACAGGATTTAATGGCTGGGCTCCACTATTCTTTCTCGGAAGAGAAGTATATGGGAAAACAATTGGAATTATCGGTCTTGGAGAAATTGGAAAAGCGGTTGCGAAACGCGCAAAAGCATTTGGCATGAATGTGCTTTATACAGGACCAAATCGAAAACAAGAAGCTGAGCGAGAATTAGATGCTACATATGTATCGCTAGAACAATTATTACAAACAGCAGACTTTATTACAATTAACTGTTCGTATAACAAAAGTTTGCACCACATGATAGATGAAGAACAATTTAAAATGATGAAAAAAACGGCGTATCTTATTAATGCAGCTCGAGGTCCAATTATAAATGAGTTAGCGCTTGTTCATGCATTAGAAAGAAATGAGATTGAAGGAGCAGCTCTTGATGTATTTGAATTTGAACCGAAAATTACAGAGCAATTAAAAGGACTAAAAAACGTTGTTCTTACTCCTCATGTTGGAAATGCAACATTTGAAACAAGAGACGCTATGGCGGAAATGACAGTGCGAAATATTTTAGCTGTATTAAAAGGAGAAGAAGCACTAACACCTGTAAATTCAAAAATATTGGTAACAAAATAAGAGAAGTCTTCCTCAATGAGGAAGACTTCTCTTATTTTGTTTTGTTAGCTTTTTTTTTATGAGACGGTCTCTGTCGAATAAATTGGGATAACATATACAAAATATAAAGAGGGATGGCAATAAATAGAAAAACAGAAATATTACCAAAGCTTGTTTTATACATTGTATAAATAATACCAATTAAAAATAATGTAATAATGATACTATAGCGCGGAATTGGTACATCTTTAAGACTTGGGATACGAATGCGGCTCACCATTAAAAATGCAAACGTTACAAATACTGTAATAAGAACAATTTTAGGAATGGTATGCGAGAACAATGTTAAGAAAGCAACAAGTCCTCCCGCAGCAGTAATTGGAACACCAGTGAAATACTTCATAGAGGTAGATGATGGTGTCACGTTAAATCGAGCTAAACGATATGCTCCGAAAAGAGGAAATAGCCCAGCTATGTATAGTCCGATAATCCCATAATTTGAAAAAGATGTATAGTACATTAAAACAGCAGGTGCAGCCCCAAATGTCACAACATCTGCTAATGAATCAAGTTCTTTTCCGAGTTGTGAATCGACACGTAATAAACGAGCAATTCGACCATCAAGACTATCTAGCATCATCCCGATGAGTACTAAAATAGCAGCTGATTTATAATAACCTAAAGATGCATAGCCGATTGACAAAAATCCACTATATAAATTTCCGAGCGTAAATAAGTTTGGAATTGCTGCCCTATACAAAATATGATCCCTTGCTTTCTGTTATAAATTCTTAATTAGTGTATGAAAGTTTACTCATTTTATCATACCATAAATTTCTTTCTCATACGAAAAAAATTCTCAAATTGTGAAAGGTTTTACAACAAAATATATGAAACATTATATTATAAAATGATGTTGTTAAAAAGAGGGAATTTTCTATATATATATGACTGTTTCATCCGTTCCAGCAATGAAACAGAAAAGCCCATGCCGTTTTTGTTTTAGCATGGGCAAAACTAAGCACTTTTCCAAAGTTATTCAAATTGTGTCGTCATAGTTCCTGTTTTATATTGATTATTAGAATCAAAGCGTAGTAAGTCACCATAAATGATCTTATCTGAGTAATTTAATTCTGTTTTTGCTTTTTCAAGATATGGCTGACAAAATGAGAGATCAGTCGGTTCACCAGTGCTTTTTTTGTAGCATATATTTTTTGTATAAATGTAGTCATTTGTTACAAAACTACCGTCCCGCATAATCATAAGTGGATTTGTGTTGTTTAGAAATAAATCGGTACCAAATTCGATTGATTTCTTTGTTTTTATACCAAGTAAATGTAGTAAAGTTGGTTTTAAATCAATCTGACCTGAAACTTTAGAAATTACTTTTCCTTTTTGGCCTGGTATATGAATAATGAGTGGGACACGTTGCAATTGCATAGAATCAAAAGGTGTGATAGCATCCCTTCCAAGGAAATGAGCCATTGCTGCATTATGATTTTCTGAAATGCCATAATGATCTCCATAAATGACAATAATAGAATTATCATATAGTCCTTCTTCTTTTAAACGATTAATAAATAGTTTAATAGCTTCATCCGTATAACGAACGGTTGGGAAATAACGATTGAGAACACCGCTTTCAGAATGATATTCACTAATATATTGGTCTTCTGGATTTAAAAGAAACGGAAAATGATTTGTAAGAGTAATAAATTTCGTATAAAAAGGCTGCGGTAAAGATTTTAACTTTGAAATAGATTGTTCAAAGAATTCCTTATCTTTTAATCCCCAACCGACAGACATTTGTTCCGTTCCTACATAATCATTTAAATGAAAATAACGATCGTATCCAAGCGCTGGATACATGATGTCACGATTCCAAAATGTTTTATCATTTGAATGGAAGACAGCAGAATAATAACCATATTTTTTTAGTTGTTCTGGAGTTGCTGTATACTCATTTGTCGCATGAGTAAAGAAGACAGAACCACGATCTAATGGATAAAGTGAATTCTCAACGATAAATTCTGCATCCGATGTTTTACCTTGTCCAGTTTGATGATAAAAGTTATCAAAATAGTAACTATCTGTGATGAAACGATTTAAAAACGGAGTAATTTCTTTCCCGTTAATTTTTTTGTTAATAACAAAATTTTGCGTAGACTCCATGGAAATTAAAATGACATTTTTTCCTTTTGCGATACCGAACAATTCTTTATCAAATCCTGCATCTTTTGTGTCTACATAGTTTTTAATTTCAGAAAAGCCATCTCCGCTCGCAAATACACGCTCGGCAGAATTTTTCGATTGAAGTGTAATATCAAATACATGATATGTGTATAATCCTAAATTTTTAACGACTGTTTGTCGATCAAAAGATCTTGAGAACAACTGTGGTTTATAAATGATAGATACAATGAGCTGTAATGCTAATAAAGCTGTAATACTACCGAAAAAGGTTCTCTTTTCTGTTTTTGATAACGGTGTTGTATTGCAAAACTTCGGAAACTTACGTGAAAGAAACATTAAGATGATTACATCTGCAAATAAAAGTAATGTTTTATACGTAAAGAGTTCTTTAATACTTGTTCCTAAATCAGCCATATTATTCGTTTGGAATAAAACAGGAAATGTAACAAAATCATTATAAAACCCGTAAAACATTGCATTCCCAAATAAAATAAAGGAAAAAATAAAGCTGATTCCAATAATAAGTCGATTTCGATATTTCGATGCAAGCAGTGCAAACCCAAAGAATAATAGTAAAGAAGCTAGCGGGTTGAACAAGAGCATGATTTCTTCAAAGAAATTATCAATTTTAATATCGAAAGCTAGCTTGTACACAATATATGTTTTTATCCATAATAAAACGACTGCGACAAGCGCAAATCGTAATTTTGGAAACAAGTGTTGCAGCATATAGTATACTCCTTTCCTATGTTTATGACAGTTCTTGTAATTGTACTTTGCTAAGTAGAAGCTTCACTTTATATATACGAACAGCCTTATATGGTTATGATTATTGTACTATGTGTACCATTATACGAGAAGAGAAAAGAATTGTGGATGCTTTTTGTGAGAATCGATTAGAACAAGAGAAGTGGGAGATAATAAAATGAAATGACAATCATGCAAAGAACGGAATCAAACATTGCATGAGAATGGGAGGATATCATGAAAAAAATAATTTATTTCGTACTATGTAGTATCTGCATTGTATGTTCTTTTCCTAGATCAGCTGCGGCTCAATACGATGCTCCTTTGCTGGAAGATGCTCTTTACTCAGTATTGTTTCCACAAATAAACGCTGCAATGGAAAAGCATTATGGAAAATTAAAGCCGTATGATTGCCCGAAAATCGTTAGCTTAAAAAAACTTTATAGCGGTACATATGTATTTCAAGCAGTCATTGAAGTAACGAAATATGAACCAGGCACAGGGGGAGAAAAAGTGCCTCCTTTTGAGAAAGTTAACGTCACTTTTAATAATGAAGAAGGGGAGTGGAACGTAACAAAGGTGGAGGTAAAGCGTTTATCAGATCATACAAAAATAAATTGTAAAAAATAGTTTGACAAATAAATTATCTCTTTGGTATTGTTAATAGCAACATAAGATGTTTGACAAATAAATAGACTTACCTCATCTATTCTCAAAGGTAGAGGCCGCGATAGGAAAGAGTAAACTATAGGAGATTGAGTGGAATCGTTGATTATAGTCTGAAAGGGACTGTCGCCGAAATATAAGAATAACCACATTATTCATATATTGGGACTATGTTGAATAAATGTAGTACTGTCATAAGATTTATTTTTATGGAGAGCTATTTGGAGATGTTGATGCGGTTTCTTATTTGAGAAGATAACAACTTGTTTATTTTTTCAATATGTATAATTTCTAATAAGAAACGCGTGTGAACATTGTTCCGCGCGTTTTTTCTTTATCCTGCATAATTCTCCCCCGCCTTAAGATTTCGAGAAGAATAAGGGGGATTGGTGAGGGCTCACAATCAGTAGGGGAGGAAGAACTCCTACTGATTAAAGTTTTACTTTATCTAAAAGCGTGACAATGAATAGAAGATTGGGGTTATGAGTTTTAGAGAAAATAAGGGAGGAATTTACATGTATTTACACGGCACGAGCCGGATTAATGAACAAGGACACTTAGAAATTGGAGGGTGCGATACAACGCAGTTGGCGAAACGATATGGGACACCGCTTTATGTATATGATGAAACTGCAATTAGGGAAAATTGTCGTGCGTTTCACCATGCTTTTCAAAAAAGCGGGTTCTCTTATCAAGTAGCATATGCAAGTAAAGCGTTCTTGTGCATGGAGATGTGCCGAGTAGCATTAGAGGAAAATATGTCTTTAGATGTTGTTTCGGGCGGGGAGTTATATACCGCTTTACAAGCAGGATTTCCAGCATCACGCATTCATTTTCATGGGAATAATAAAACAGAAGAAGAAATGAGAATGGCGCTAGAAGCAAATATTGGATGTTTTGTAGTAGATAACTTTTTTGAATTAGAAGTATTACATGATTTAGCGGAGCAGTATAAAAAAATGGTGAATATATTGATTCGTGTCACACCTGGTGTAGAGGCGCATACACATGAATATATTACAACAGGCCAAGATGATTCGAAATTTGGTTTTGGTGTTTCAAACGGGCAAGCACTGCACGCTATGGAACGTGCATTAGAAAAAACAAATTATAATGTGTTAGGTATACATTCGCATATTGGTTCGCAAATTTTTGAAACAGCAGGTTTTATTCGTGCGATTGAAGTATTACATCATTTTTTAGAAGGAGTAAAAACAAAAACAGGTTATACAATTTCGGTGCTGAATGTAGGGGGGGGATTTGGTATTCGTTATACGGAATCGGATACACCACTTACTCTTGAGGCGTATGTGCAAGCTGTAACAGATGCGGTAAGAGAGCGATTTACAGCATGTGAGTATCCACTTCCGGAAATATGGATTGAACCTGGTCGCAGTATTGTTGGTGATGCAGGAACAACAATTTATACAGTAGGCGCAATAAAAAATATTCCTGGTATTCGTAAATATGTTTCAGTCGATGGGGGAATGACAGATAATTTAAGGCCTGCATTATATGGTGCACGCTATGAAGCGATGCTTGCAAACCGTGCAAATGTAGCAAACGAAGAAGTTGTCTCAATTGCAGGGAAATGTTGTGAGAGCGGAGATATGTTAATATGGGATGTTTATCTTCCGCAAGTAGTCTCTTCAGATCTATTAGCGGTGTCTTGTACAGGTGCATACGGGTATTCTATGGCAAATAATTATAATCGGATTCGTAGGCCAGCCGTTGTATTTGCGAAAGATGGAACATCTCAAGTGGTAGTGGAGCGCGAGTCGTATGAAAATATAATTGGGAACGATCGCATACGTATAAAAGAGCTCGTTTAAAATAAAAAGGAGTTGTTCAAAAGGGAACAATTCCTTTTTTAAATAAAAAAATATAAAATATATCGGAAAACTAGGATTGAAAAAAATCAGAATTATGATACAATACGAATTACAAAGCTTATCAAGAGAAGCGGAGGGAACTGGCCCTATGAAGCTCAGCAACCTGCTCATAGCAGTAGCAAGGTGCTAAGTCCAGCAAAATGGCATCCATTTTGAAAGATAAGGTAACATATATTACCGAACAGTCTTTTCGAAATGGAAAAGATTTTTTTATGAATAAAAAGGGGGACTGTTCGTGGGAGTGCGTGGACATTTTGATGAAGTAGCTGAAAAGATTCAAGCGATGCTTGCTGATATGAAATATGGTTCTGTTACAATTGTTGTGCAAGATGGAAAAGTGATTCAATTAGAAAAAAGTGAAAAGGTACGCTTGAAATAAAAGCGCTGACTAGAAAAACTAGAGGCGGTTTTAATCTATTTTATTGGATTAAAACCGTCTTTTTGCTTTTTATAGGGGGAAAAACATGTTGACATATGAAACGTGGGAAGAAGACAGTATGTCTTTTTCTGAGAGAGATGAAACGAAAGGGGCGTTAGCTGTATTAGAGTGGGCGTATAAACAATATAATGATGAAATTGTATATGCGTGCAGCTTTGGGGTAGAAGGGATGGTTCTTTTACATCTTATCAATGAAGTAAATCCATTTGCTCAAGTTGTCTTTTTAGATACAAATGTTCATTTTTGCGAAACGTATGCGCTAATTGAGCGAGTGCGTCAACGATTTCCAAAGTTGAATATTATTGAGAAACAACCCGGACTGACGCTCGAAGAACAAGAGGATAAGTATGGAAAAGATTTATGGGAACATAATCCTAATCTTTGTTGTAAGCTTCGGAAAATTTTACCTCTTGAAGAATTGTTAGCGAATAAAAATGCATGGATTTCAGGATTAAGAAGGGAACAATCTGAGACGAGGAAGCATACAAAATTTATAAATCAAGATCATCGCTTTCAATCGATTAAAATTTGTCCGCTTATTCATTGGACATGGAAAGAAGTGTGGCGTTATGTGTATAAACATAATTTGCCATACAACCCATTACATGACGTTGGTTATCCAAGTATAGGTTGTGAGAAATGTACATTACCTGTAGGCAAATATGGAAGTTCAAGGGATGGCCGGTGGGCTGGATCGGTGAAAACGGAATGTGGACTTCATGACCAATGAAGTTTTTAGTGATCTGAAATAGAGAAAAGAAGGAGTATAGAAACATGACTGCAACAAATTTTTTAGTAAATCGTATTGATGAAACATATGATACAGCAAATATTGTACAAGAAATTGAACTAGACAGCATCGCTTTAAGTGACTTGGAACTGCTTGCAACAGGAGGATATAGTCCGCTTATCGGTTTTCTAGGAGAAGAAGAGTATCAATCTGTTGTAGAAACCATGCGATTAACAGATGGAAGTATATGGAGTATTCCAATTACACTTCCAGTAACAGAAGAAAAAGCAGAACAATTACAGGTAGGAGAAGAAGCTCTGCTCGTAAAAGATGGCGTCACATATGGGGTCATTCAAATAGAAGATATTTTCACGCCAAATAAGGAAAAAGAGGCATTATTTGTATATAAAACGACTGAAGATGCTCATCCAGGAGTGAAAAAATTATATGAACGTGCAAATGTGTATGTAGGAGGCGCAATTACAATTGTAAAGCGGGTTGAGCATAAGAAGTTTGCTTCTTATTATCTAGATCCAAGTGAAACGCGTGAAATCTTTGAAAAGCGAGGTTGGAAAACAGTCGTCGGTTTTCAAACGAGAAATCCAGTTCATCGAGCGCATGAGTATATTCAAAAATCAGCACTTGAAATTGTAGATGGTTTGTTTTTGAATCCGCTTGTTGGAGAAACGAAATCAGATGATATTCCAGCGGATGTAAGAATGGAAAGTTATGAAGTGCTTTTGAAACATTATTATCCAAACGATCGTGTTTTCTTAGGAGTGTTTCCTGCCGCAATGCGTTATGCAGGACCGAGGGAGGCAATATTTCATGCATTAGTTAGGCGAAACTTTGGATGTACGCATTTCATTGTAGGACGCGATCATGCTGGAGTAGGAAATTATTATGGTACGTACGAAGCGCAGGAGATTTTTAAACTTTTCACAGTAGAAGAGCTAGGAATTACGCCACTCTTTTTTGAACATAGCTTTTACTGCAAGAAATGCGAGGCGATGGCTTCAACAAAAACATGTCCGCATGGAAAAGAAGATCATGTCATTTTATCGGGGACGAAAGTAAGAGAAATGCTAAGGGATGGTGACGTTCCGCCAAGTACGTTTAGCCGGAAGGAAGTCATTGAAGTATTAATTCGTGGTTTACAAAAAGCACGGTAACAGAATAAGGAGAGAATAGCATGGACACAAATATTACGTGGCATACAGCTTCTGTTTCGAAAGAGGAGAGAAGAAAGAGGAATGGGCACCATAGTTTTGTCATTTGGTTTACGGGGCTATCAGCTTCAGGAAAGTCAACGGTAGCAAATGCAGTTGCTAGAAAATTATTTGATAGAAACATAGGGAATTATGTATTGGATGGGGATAATATTCGGTACGGTTTGAATAAAGATTTAAGTTTTTCTGAAAGAGATCGCGCAGAAAATATTCGCCGTATTGGTGAGGTTTCAAAATTATTTGTTGACCAAGGAACGATTGTGCTTACAGCTTTTATCTCACCTTTTCGAGCAGATCGCCAGCAAGTGCGAGCTATTTTTGAGAAAGATGAATTTATCGAAGTGTTTGTGAAATGTCCAATCGAAGAGTGTGAGAAACGAGATCCGAAAGGGTTATATGAGAAAGCGAGACAAGGGGAGATTAAGCTGTTTACGGGCATTGATTCTCCATACGAAGAACCGGAAAAAGCGGAATTAACTGTGGAAACAAACCGTTATTCCATTGAAGAGTGTGCGGAACAAATCATTCATTATTTACAAGAACGTAGCTTCATATAGGGGGATAGATTATGAGTTATGAAAAAGTATGGGCAAGCAATGAGAAATTAAATAGGACAGAGAAAAAGAAACTAGAGAAAGATGGTTTGGAGATTTTTAAAGAGATTCCGTATTATGCTGAAAACGGCTTCGCATCTATTCCGAAAGAAGAATGGGATTCCTTTAAATGGGCGGGGTTATACTTGCAACGTCCAAAAGAGGCAGGGTACTTTATGATGCGTGTTAATATCCCTTCTGGTATTTTAACGAATGAACAAGTGGAAGTATTAGCTTCTATTGCAGAAGACTATGGCCGTGATGTTCTCGATATTACGACAAGACAGGCAATTCAATTTCATTGGTTACAAATTGAACAAATACCGGATATTTTTAAGCGTTTAGAAAGCGTAGGATTATCAACAGCAGGAGCGTGCGGAGATATTACAAGAAATATTATCGGAAATCCGCTTGCTGGTATTGATCGTGATGAGCTCTTTGATACAGCGCCAATTGTAAAAGACATATACGAGTTCTTTCAACATAATGAGGATTTTTCGAATTTACCACGGAAATTTAAAATATCTATTAGTGCTAATGTATATAATGCAGCAAATGCTGAAATTAATTGTGCAGCTTTTGTACCAGCGCGGAAAGAAATAGATGGAAATATAGTCGAAGGGTTTCATGTGCGAGTTGGTGGTGGATTATCAGCGCGTCCTTATTTAGCACAAGAACTCGATCTCTTTATTCGCCCTCAGCAGGTGAAGGACGTAGCGATTGCTATTGCGACTATTTTTCGGGATTTTGGATATCGTGAAAAACGCCATTTGGCTCGTTTGAAATTTTTAGTAGCAGATTGGGGGCCGGAAAAATTTAAAGAAACATTACTAGAATATACAGGCCCTTTATATGAAAAGGGAGAGAGTGCTCTAAAAGGATGGAATGCCGGTTATTTTTATGGTGTGCATAAACAAAAGCAGGAAAATCTATCATATGTAGGCTTTAATGTGCCTGTTGGGCGGTTACATTCGGAGGAGTTCTTTGAAATTGCAAGAATTGCTAAGCAGTATGGAAATGGAGAAATTCGTACATGTAATTCACAAAACTTCATTATTCCAAATGTACCAGAAGAAAATGTAGAAAGTCTATTAAAAGAACCATTGTTTGAATCCATATCAGCAAGTCCAAAATCTTTCATCGGTTATGCTGTATCATGTACGGGAATTGAATATTGTAATCTAGCATTAGTGGAAACGAAAGAAAGGTTACGGCAAATTGCAGATTATTTAGATACGCAACTTGCATTAGATGTTCCTGTTCGAATCCATATGGTAGGCTGTCCGAATTCATGCGGGCAACGGCAAATTGCAGATATTGGATTACAAGGTGTAAAGCTTAAAACGAAAGAAAAAGGGATTGTTGAAGCCTTTGAAATATATGTAGGTGGAACGTTGCTTGAAGGTGGTGCCTATAATCAAAAATTAAAAGGGAAAATTGATGGAGAAGATCTTTCAAATGTACTGGTGGCATTTTTAACTTATTTTAAAGAGCATAAATTGCCAGCTGAAACATTCTATGAGTTTGTAGGTCGTGTAGGGATTGAAAATTTACAAGAGGCATTCAATACCATTATAGAAGAAGGAATTGCATCATAGGGGGGCTAACGTATGGATTTATATCGTTTTGAAGCTGTTTTAGTAAATGGTGTTGTGCCTGTAGTTGTCGTTGCGCAAAGTGAAGAACAAGCATTTCGACTTGTTGAAGTCGAATTAGAAAAATATTTCTTACCTTTGCCAGAAGTGAAAGAAATTTCTCTATATGAAAAAAAGAAGATTCGAAAAGGTGCAGCGTTTGTGATTGATGAACAAGAGACTTTGTAGTACGAAATAAACAATAATGGAAACTTCCATTCATAGAATGGAAGTTTCACTTTAACTAGGAGAAATGAGGAGAGAGGATGGGCAAAGTATATATTGTGGGTGCGGGACCAGGAGATCCAGAATTAATTTCAATTAAGGGAGTAAAGTGCATTGAACAAGCGGATGTCATTTTATATGACCGGCTTGTGAATAAAGAATTACTTTCTTATGCAAAACCAGATGCAGACCTAATTTATTGTGGGAAATTACCAAACTATCATACGATGAAGCAAGAAACAATCCATACGTTTTTAGTGAAATATGCGAAAAAAGGAAAGGTTGTAACAAGGCTAAAAGGAGGGGATCCGTTTGTATTTGGCCGAGGTGGTGAGGAAGCAGAAGTGTTAGCAAAACATGGTATTCCTTTTGAAATTGTTCCTGGCATTACAGCAGGAATAGCAGCTTCTGCGTATGCAGGTATTCCTGTTACGCATAGAGAAGTAAGTGCCAGTTTTGCTGTTGTAACAGGTCATCGCAAAGAAGGGACAGAGGAAGAAATAAAATGGAGAAATTTAGCAGAAGGTGTCGATACATTAGCGGTATATATGGGAGTTAGTAATCTTCCGTATATATGTGAGAAACTTTTGCAATATGGGAAAGAAGCAGAGACACCGGCTGCTATTATTGAATGGGGGACTACTTCGTCACAGCGTACGGTTGTAGGAACGTTAGGGACAATCGTTTCTATCGCGGAAATTGAAAATATTCAAAATCCGAGTATGATTGTCATTGGAGAAGTCGTTCGTTTTAGGGAAAAGATTCACTGGTTTGAACAGCAAACAGAAGTAGCATATTCAGTAAGCGGAGTATTGTAAAATGAAAGCAGTGCTGTATATATGTCATGGAAGTAGATTAAAAGCTGCGAAAGAAGAGGCGATACAGTTCGTTACTTCTTGTATGAGTCACATTCATGCGTCTGTTCAAGAAGTTTGCTTTTTAGAGTTGGCAAGTCCATCCATTGAAGAGGGAATTGCTGCTTGTATAAAAAGAGGAGCAACAAAAATTATTGTCATACCAGTTTTTCTATTAGCAGCAGGACATGTAAAAAAAGATATTCCATATGAATTACAAAAAATAAAAAATAAATATGAGAATCTTGAAATTGTATATGGTGATGCATTTGGAGTATCTGATTCGCTTATTTTAGCCGCTTATAAAGAAAGTGGTTTGGAAGAATATCAGGAAGAAGCAACGCTTTTACTAGTAGCAAGGGGAAGTAGTGAGCCAGAAATAGTAGAGAATATGAGGGAGATTGCGTTTTTATTTCAGCAGCAGAAGAATGTGAAAACGGTGGAAGTATGCTATTTAGCTGCAACAGAGCCAAGATTTGAAGATAAATTACAAGAAATAATAGAAAGAAAAGAAAAGCATATCGTCGTTTTGCCTTATTTATTATTTACAGGACTGTTAATGAAACATATTGAACAAGAAGTAAGTAAATATCAAAATGCGGATATACATATAAGTCCGTACTTAGGAAAGAATCCTACAGTTCGAAATATGCTAATTCAAAAGACAGAACGGCTATTAAGGAGCGATCAATATGTATCCACTTACAGTTCGAATTGAAAATAAGCGCGTTGTTGTTATTGGGGGCGGGAAGGTTGCTGGATTTAAAATTATACCGCTATTAAACCAAGGAGCAAATATTATTGTTGTGAGTCCTAAATTAGATGCAAGCTTAGTGAAACTTGTCGAATCGAAAAAAATCCGCTGGTATCAAAAAGAGTATGAAAATGGCGATTTAGAAGGGGCTTTTTTAGTAGTGGCAGCCACTAGCGATCCGTTCTTAAATGAAAGAATTGAAAAGGATGCTGGGACAAATCAATTGGTAAATGTGATTACAAATCCAGAAAAGGGAAACGTTCATTTTCCATCTACCATTCATCGTGGCAAGCTTAATATAGCTGTTTCTACAGGAGGAGCAAGTCCGAAGCTTGCGAAGAAAATTCGCGATGAAATTGCGCATAAATACGGTGAGATCTATGAAACATATCTCGAGTTTCTATATGAAGTAAGAAGAAAAGTGAAAGAATTACAATTGGAAAAACGGGAGCAAAATAGAATGCTACAAGAAGTGCTAAAGCCTATATACCTTCAAAAAGAAACAGAACGAGAATTATTTTTACAAGCATTAGAGAAAAAGAGTCAAGTAGGATAGAACATGAATCGTACTTTACAAACAGAATCGTATGATTTATAATCACAAGTATCTTTAAAATATGAAATCGATGAGCAAGAAGAGTATGTATATTTGAGGCGTTCAGAGAGCTGGGGATAAGGTGTGAGCCCGGTGCGATAAAATATACAGAATGGGCTTGCGAGAGGTATGCTGAACAATTGAGTAGGCAGCCCGGGTTCCGCCGTTAAAAGGATAGGGTATCGGATGTTTCCTGTACCTGAAAGAAGTGGGATTTTCTTAATCCAATTGAGGTGGTACCACGGTATTCCATTACATATATCGTCCTCTACATGCATAGCAGCGTGTGGAGGACTTTTTTTATTTTAAAAAGGGGGTGCGCGAGTATGAAATGAAAGGGTATAATTTACAAAAGTAAGAAAATTCAGAAAAGGAGAATATATGATGAAAGACAAACAACAATGGACGTCGAAAATTGGTTTTGTACTCGCAGCTGCTGGGGCCGCAGTAGGACTTGGAGCAATATGGAAGTTTCCGTATGTGGCAGGTAATGGAGGGGGCGGCGCGTTTTTCTTAGTCTTTTTGCTGTTAACATTATTTATTGGTATGCCTCTTTTATTAGCGGAATTTGTCATTGGACGTAGTACACAAAAAGAAGCTGTGACAGCTTATAAAGTATTAGTACCAAATAGTAAGTTATATCCATGGATCGGCCGCATAGGAGTTGTCACTTGTTTTAGTGTTCTATCTTTTTATAGTGTTGTAGGCGGTTGGATTTTACTATATTTATATTTTAGTTTGACAGGTACTTTTTGGGAGGAAGGAGTAAACTATGGTGAAGTGTTTGGAGCAACAATTTCGAATCCTACAAGTGCAGTTGGAGCACAACTTCTCTTCATGCTTTGCACTATTTTCGTTGTGAGTAAAGGGGTGGAGAAAGGGATTGAAAAGGCAAGTAAATATATGATGCCGCTCTTATTTGTTTTATTTGTTACGATTATTATTCGTGCGCTTACGCTGGATGGTGCTTTTGCTGGGGTCGAATTTTTCTTAAAACCAGATTTTTCAAAGCTAACGGCAGATACGATTCTATATGCAATGGGACAATCTTTCTTTTCGTTAACAGTGGGCGCATCTGTCATGGTTACGTATAGTTCGTATTTAAAGAAAGAAGAACATTTAGCGAAATCAGCAACATCGATTGTAAGTTTAACGGTATTTATTACAGTGCTTGCCGGTTTAGCTATTTTTCCAGCTATCTTTGCATTAGGGGTTAAACCAACAGAAGGACCAGGATTATTATTTATTATTCTTCCGGCTGTATTTGCCAAAATACCGTTTGGACAATTTTTCTTTATTATGTTTTTGATCTTATTTTTCTTTGCCACATTAACTTCAGCTATTTCAATGCTTGAAATTGTTGTTGCTTCTACAGCGAAAGATCATGTAAAGAAACGTCCTTCTGTATCTTTCATCATTGGTTTACTTATTTTTGCTGCTGGAATTCCATCTGCATTATCATTTGGGATTATGAGTGACGTTAAGATATTTGGAAAGACATTTTTTGATTTAGTTGACTTTGCAGTTAGCAATATTTTGCTTCCATTAGGTGTATTAGCTATTTCGCTATTTGTGCCAAATAAAATGCGTAAAGATTTACTGATGAAAGAATTAGAAGTTACGGAAAGAAGAGGGAAAACATTATTTAACATTTGGTTTTTCTTACTTCGTTACATTATCCCAGTAACAGTTATCATTGTATTTTTAAATGCAATTGGTATATTTAAAATGTTATAAAACAAAGTAAAACTTTAATTCAGTAGGTGCTTTTCCATCGCCTATTGATTATGAGTTTGGTGCTTGTTTGTCTAATGAACGGTTATAGGCTTTGTAAGTAACGGCGGCAGCTATAAATAATCCGATTAAAAAAGTATCGAACCCCCGAGAGTAAAGAGGCGTCCTATATAAGTTTCTTGTGCTTCTTGTAGCTCGTTTTGTAATTTTTCTTTATTCATAATCAAATCCTCCTAGATGAATTGGACTATTATTTTAGTCTATGGAAAATGCCTACAAGATATTAAAGAAATAAAAAACTCGGTATGTACCGAGTTTTTTATAGTCCGATATAAGGAGAAGGGTCTACTGCGTTTGTTTTTCCTACATTCCATTCGCCAATATGAAGTTCGAAATGCAAATGTTGACCGAAAGATTGTCCTGTATTTCCCATAAATCCTAATTGTTGTCCTTGTTTAACAGTTTGTCCGTTTGAGACAGAACGGCTGCTCATATGCGCATATACAGTTGTATATGTTTTCCCATTTATTCGGTGAGATAAGTATACAACATTTCCGTAACTAGAAGACATCTCAGAGCGAATCACAACACCATCGGCAGCGGCAATAATGGGAACTGTACCAGAGGCTGCAATGTCGATACCGAAGTGATTCCCTAAAGAACGAGAACCAAATCCAGAGGTCTTTGAGCCAGCAGCTGGTTTAATAAATCCGCCTACATTTGTATCATGTGGTACTGAGGTAGCTTCCGTTGAAGCGGCTGCTTGTTTTTTTGCTTCTTCTGCCTTACGCGCCTCTTCTGCACGTTTCTCTTCTTCCATTGCTTTTTGAACAGCTTGGCGCTGATTCTCTAAAATATTTTTCGATTCTTCTAAACTCTCAATCTCTGAATCTACTTGTGATACTTTTATATGTAAATCATTAATGAGACTTTGTTGTTGTTGTTGGTTTGTTTGTAATTCTTGTTGTTTTTGCTGTAATTTTTGTTCAGCTTCTTTTAGTTGCTGTTCTTTCTTTTCAACAGCTTCTTTTTCGTTTTTTACAGTTTCCCGATCTTGTGTTTGTTTTTTTACGATATCAGTATCATTATTTAAAATTAAACTAACGGAATACATATTATCAACGAGATCTGCGAGGTTATTTGAACTTGTTAAAACTTCAGTTATAATATTTGTTCGCGGTTTTTCTTGCATCGATTGTAAACGTTGTTTAATCACTTCTTGACGTGTATCAATATTCTTTTGTAGTTGCTCAATATGTTTCTTTTTCTCATCAATAAGTTGCTGTGTTTTAGTAATTTCTTTTTTTGTATCGTTTAAATCAGCTTCATTTTTATTAATGGAAATTGTTAATTCATCAATCTTCTTTTGTAATTCTTGTATTTCTTTCTCCATTTGTTCTTTTTCAGCTGACTTATTTTGTAGTTCTTGTTGTTTACCTTCTAATTCTGATTGAATATTGGACAGTTTATCTTGACTTGTTTCTGCGTGTACTGGTGAAAGTAACGGAGAAACAAAAAGAGTTCCCACTGCTAAAACGCTAAAAGCTGCAAATTTCTTATTCATGAGTTGTCTAGCTCCTTTCCCATCTATGATTGTATATAAGAAGAAGAATGCTGTCTATTGTTGTAATCATAATGTAAAGAAAATTTTATAAAATTGCTGAATATTGTCGAAGTTAGTTATTTATATGTCTTGTAATCCTTTTCTTTCCTACTTCAATAAAAAAATGAAAAATGGTAAATATTCATTTTTCTGTTATATGCATAAAAAGAAGGTGCAACAGAAAAACGCTAATAAATCAAAGGAGGGAGTATTCTTATGTTAGGTTTTCTTACATGGGTTTTATTTTTGTCAAGAAAAATATTTGTATTCAGGAAAACTTATTTTGTTGTCAGATTTCATTTTATGATTTATCATTTTAAAGGGAGACAAATGTAGTGAATTGTCGAATTATATGTAATACGCTTAATTTCTTTATTTCATAGAAAAATAGAGTTATAGCATCTAAGAAGGGGGTTGGCAGCAAGTATGAAGAGGATTGGACTTGCATGGCAAATATTAATAGGGCTTGCACTCGGTATTGCAGTTGGGGCGATTTTTTATGGCAATCCAGAGGTTGCAAAGTTTTTACAACCAATTGGTGATATTTTTATTCGATTAATTAAGATGATTGTTGTACCAATCGTTGTAGCGAGCATCGTTGTTGGGGTTGCAGGTGTTGGAGATGTGAAAAAGCTAGGTCGATTAGGCGGAAAAACAATTATTTATTTTGAGATTATTACAACAATTGCGATTGTTGTCGGCTTGCTGGTAGCGAATATTTTCCAACCAGGAAAAGGTATTAATATGAATGAATTAACAAAAACAGATATTTCAAAATATACAGCTACAACTGAGCAAGTACAGAGTCATTCATTTGCGGATACATTTGTAAACATTGTTCCGACAAATATTATAGAATCACTGGCAAAAGGTGATATGCTTGCTATTATTTTCTTCTCTGTATTATTTGGTTTAGGGATTGCAGCGATTGGTGAAAGAGGAAAACCGGTTCTGCAATTTTTCCAAGGGGTAGCAGATGCAATGTTTTATGTTACAAACCAAGTAATGAAGTTTGCACCATTTGGGGTATTTGCTTTAATTGGTGTGACCGTTTCTAAATTTGGTCTAGCATCATTAATCCCACTAGGGAAGTTAGTGATTGTTGTGTATGGATCGATGATTTTCTTTGTTGTTGTCGTACTAGGACTTACAGCGAAAATCTTTGGAATTAACATATTTCAGTTCTTTAAAATTTTAAAAGATGAGCTTATTTTAGCGTATTCTACAGCGAGCTCAGAAACAGTTTTGCCAAAAATTATGGAGAAGATGGAGAAATTCGGCTGTCCAAAGGCGATTTCATCTTTCGTTATTCCAACTGGTTATTCATTTAACCTAGATGGATCAACGCTATACCAAGCGATTGCTGCAATTTTCTTAGCACAAATGTATGGTATTGATTTATCGATTACACAGCAAATTACATTGTTACTTGTATTAATGTTAACATCAAAAGGGATTGCAGGGGTACCAGGTGTATCATTCGTTGTACTATTAGCAACGTTAGGTACAGTTGGAATTCCGGCAGAAGGTTTAGCGTTTATCGCAGGTATTGACCGTATTTTAGATATGGCACGTACAGCAGTTAACGTTGTTGGAAACTCTTTAGCAGCTGTTGTTATGTCTAAATGGGAAGGACAATATGATGATATAAAAGGACAAGCTTATTTGAAAGAGATATCTGGAAAACAAGTAGCGTAATAACGATTGAAAAAGCTCTCGCATCAATATGTGGGAGCTTTTCTATATTGGAAAGGAGTGGGATGTATAATGAAGAGAAAATATGGAAATGGTGCTTCGTGGAAAAGATTGTTACAGAAAACGTATGAAGTGCGGGAATGTGAGCAAGGTATGTTAGGAATTTTGCATGTGATAAAAGTAAAGGAACCTAGTTATAAGCAGTATGATCATAGTGAAATTTGTATTGTAAATGATGGCTATACATGGGTGCAGTATTTTATAAAAGGTAAAAAATTTGTTATTACAGCTATGTTAGATGAACAAAAAAATATAGTACAGTATTATATTGATATTGCTAAAGAGTTCGAAATAGATGAGAATGGCTTGCCATATTTTGATGATCTATATTTGGATGTCGTATTATTTCCAGATGGGAAAATATATTTATTAGATGAAGATGAGTTGGAAGCGGCTTATGCAGAAGAAACCATTTCCAGAGACGAATATAATGAAGCGTGGGATATAGCAAGGTGGGTTATGGAGAGAATCGAAAAAGAAGAATTTCCATGGATTTCTATTTTAAAACGTGAAATAGAAACATTGAAATGATCATTTTTTATGTATAATGATTGGTATATTCGTCGCATTATATGAATAAGAAGAAAAATACCGATTATTTCTATAAAAATAATAATTGACTTTTGATTTATAAGCGAGTAAAGTTAGGAAAGACATTATTACAAATAAAAATATGAAACCTTCTTATAAAGAGAGGCGGAGGGACTGGCCCTATGATGCCTCGGCAGCGGACTCGATTTTGGAGTGCTGTGCCAAATCCAGCAAGCATGTGCTTGAAAGATGAGAAGAGTGTTTCTTATAGATGTATAAGACCTCTTCTTCTTGGAAGAGGTCTTTTGTTATTCAGTAGAAAAGGTTTAAAACTAGGGAGAGATGATATGGTGAAGGAAACGAGAGGAAATATTTTTGCTTTATTGCCACTTGGAATATTTTTAGTACTATTTATTGGTTCTGGAATCATTACAGGTGATTTTTATAAATTGCCGATTTTAGTAGCGATACTAATTGCGGTAGGAGTTGCTTTAGCGATGAATCGGAAAGAGAGTTTTACAGCGAAAGTAGAACGCTTCGCTAAAGGAGCTGGGAATCCAGACATTATGATTATGGTATTAATATTTGTACTTGCTGGTGCTTTTTCAGAAACAGCAAAGGGAATGGGAGGAGTGGACTCTACAGTTAATTTAGCTTTAGCTGTTTTGCCACAAGGATTTATTATAGCTGGCATTTTCGTGATCGGTGCATTTATTTCATTAGCAATGGGAACTTCAATGGGAACAATTGCAGCATTAGCGCCGATTGCTGTAGGGATCAGTCAACAAACAGATATTTCAATTGCGTTAGCGATGGCAACAGTTGTAGGTGGGGCTATGTTTGGAGATAATTTATCATTTATTTCTGATACAACAATCGCAGCTGTTCGTTCACAAGGGACAGAAATGAAAGATAAGTTTAAAACGAACTTTTTAATTGTTTTACCCGCTGCTATGATTACCGTTATATTATTAGTTGTTCTTACTTTAGGAAATCATACAGAAATAAAGACACATGCATTTGATTGGATGAAAATATTGCCGTATGCAGGGGTGCTTGTTACAGCGCTACTTGGATGGAATGTACTCGTTGTATTAACAGGTGGAACCATTTTATCTGGTATCATTGGTTTTTTAGATGGGAGTTATACGTTAGCTAGCTTCTTTAAAAGTGCTGCAACAGGGATGAATGGAATGATGGAACTCGTACTATTGGCAATTTTAATTGGTGGAATGGTTGAAATCATTCAATATAATGGTGGTATTCAATATTTAATGAATACATTAACGCGTAATATCCGTTCGAAAAAAGGTGCGGAATTTGGAATTGCTGGATTAGTAAGCATGACGAATATATGCACAGCGAATAACACAATTTCGATTATATTCACTGGTCCTCTTGCAAAAAATATTGCAGATCAATATGAAATTGATCCACGAAAATCGGCGAGTGTACTAGATGTGTTCTCGTGTTGTGTTCAAGGGCTAGTTCCATACGGAGCGCAGATGTTAACAGCAGCAGGATTTGCGGCTTTATCACCAGTTGAACTATTGCCGTATGCATTTTATCCAATTTTAGTTGGACTATGTGGTGTAGTCTCAATCTTAATTGATTTTCCGAGATTTTCAAAAGTCGAGGAAAAAGGACAATTTCATAAAACAGCCTAATTTTTTATTAGAATAAGGCAAAAAAGACGCTCATAAAAGTGATTTTGAGCGTCTTTTTATCGTTTATACGTCCTTTTTAGTGGTTGTATTTCTCTTTTTTATGATTTGTAAAGTCGTCCTTTACATCTTCTCTCATTTTTTTTATCTGTATTAACCTCTGTCTCAAAATTTCACGAAAGCAACGACATTAGGTGAAAATATGCTTATAAAAGTTCGATTCGTGAAGGGGAAGTTGGCAAAAGACTGATTGTGTCTCAGTCTTAAGTCTGAGATGAAAACGGTTCTTAAGCTCGTTATGGAAAATCAAAAAAATAGTTAAGATAAGAGTATCAAATCGAAGGGAGGCGAGCACAAGATGAAACAATTTCTAGCGTTCATTGCAGCCGGTATTTTGGCTTTAATTGCTCTTGGTAGCCTTGGTGGTATGATAGGATTTGCCATTGGAGCGGGAATTGTGTACTGGAGCTATAAATCATTTGTGCGAGCACAATCATTTTTTGGAAAGTTAGCTTGGGGGATTGTTGGTTTAATCGGTCTATCAATTGCTCTTTCACATTCTCCTGCATTAATTGGTATTGTAGCCTTGGTAGTTTTATATTACGGATACCGTGAGTGGAAAAAGGAAAAAGATGTAGTAATGGATTCTACTTCAAGGAGTTCTACAAGATATAGCAACTTTGAAGATGAGTGGAATAAGTTAATGAAAAACTAGTATAAACGAATTTAACTGATAAAATAGAAGAGAGGAAGATTAGGATGAAACAATCTTTATTTGGCCGTGTACGCGATGCGATTTTAGCAGATCTTCATAATGTATTAGATGAAAAAGAAAGAAAAAACCCAATTGCTATGTTAAACCAATATTTACGTGATAGTGAACGTGAAATAACAAAAATTGAAAAGTTAATTGAGCGTCATAAAACGTTAAAAACGAACTTTGCTCGTGAGCTTGAAGAGGCACGTTATTTCGTAAATAAGAGATCTAAGCAAGCCATTATTGCACAAGAAGCAGGAGAACTGCAACTACATGAGCGTGCTTTAGAAGAAGTCGCATATTATGAAGGACAAGTGGCTCGTTTAGAAGAAATGTATGCAGGTGTTATCGAACAAATTGACGAATTAGAACGTCGCCTTTCTGAAATGAAAAATAAATTAAAAGAAATGAATGCAAAGCGTATGCAACTGATGGCGCGTGAGAATATGGCGCATGCGAATCGTCGTATGAATACAGCGCTTCATAAAATGGATGAAAGCAATCCGTTTTTACGATTTGAAGAAATAGAAGATCATATTCGTGATTTAGAACTTCGCATAAATGAAGGGTATGAACGTGATACTTTTGATATGAAAATTGCTAAACTGGAGCGCGAAATGAAAGATAAAAATGAAGTATCTTTAAACAAAGAAGGGATAAAATAATTGTAGTATATTATAAAACGAGCATATGATATAGTGATAGAAGAAAAGGTGTTGGTAAGCAATACCTTTTTCTTCTATTTATCTCGCAGTAACGGGTAGCCTGATTGGTGAGGGCTCATAATCAGTGGGGGATGAAACCCCCCCACTGATTCAAGTTTCACTTTATATGTAATGAGAAGGGGGGAGCTGAAATGAAGCAACAATTTTCAAAAACACAATTTGTGGGGATGCTCCTCATTATATTTGGATTTGGTCTTTTTATCGATATGATTTCTGGACGCTTTGAACCAGGAGGTCTCATTTTTGCCTTTATTATGATTATGTTTGGAAGACATTATCGAAAGAAGAATCGTTATGTGAGAGGTAATGTGTTTTTATTTATTGGAGGACTTGTATTTTTATTTTTTCTATTTTCATCAGCGGCTTTCGTACTTGTTGTATTCGCTTGTTTCGCATTGATCGGTTATCGACTGATTCAAGGGCAGCAGAAACAGCAAGTTATTCAAGTTCAGATTAAGGAGAAAGGATATATTGATGAGGATAAACCAATCTATCGTTCTGAACCATATTTGAAAAATATGATGATAGGAAACGTACGAATGATGGATCATATTTATGAACTAGAAGATATTAATGTTCAATATGGAGTCTGTGATGTTGAAATGGACTTAACAACGGCTATGATTCCAGAAGGAGAAACCGTCATTGTTATTCGTGGGGTAATCGGAAATATTAGATTGTACGTTCCATATGACATTGAATTATCTTTAAATCATTCGGTTATTGTTGGGAGAGTATTACTGCCAGGGCATGAAGAAACAGGTTTGAACCGAAATGTTACATTTAAAACAGAGCAGTATAGAGAAGCTCCTCGTCGTATTAAAATTATTTCTTCGCTTGTTGTAGGAGATACGGAAGTGAGGAAAGTATGATGAAAAAACAAGGAAATATTTCATGGATGTACATTCGTTATTCTATGCTATCTTCCATTAGTATTGCACTCATTTGTACTATTATCTATATGTGGAAAAGCAAGCAAGATATATATGATTTCCTATGGAAAGAATCCATCGCCTCTGTTCCTGTTGGTTTGTTAATCATGAGTACAAGTCTTCTTATTGGAGGCATTGTAGGATATGCGATTGGCTATTATGTAAAGCAGCGTATTCAAGGTTTGAATACTTTCTTATTTGAAGTAGAGCGAGGGAACTTTCCGAAAGATGTTTCGTTTACGGCAGAAGACGAATTTCATGAAATAGAGCGAAAAGTTATGACACTTACTCGAAGATTAGAAGAACAAGCTGGATTATTTCAAAAGGTAACAAATGAACGAGCCCATTGGAATGAAGAAATGAAGCAAGAAGCTATTTCTCAAGAAAGACATCGCTTGGCAAGAGAACTGCATGATTCTGTAAGTCAGCAGCTTTTTGCAATGTCTATGATGATGTCAGCAATTAATGAGCAAGTAGATCAATTTCCAGAAACAACAAAAAAACAATTGAAGCTTGTAGAGAACATGGTCGTGAATGCGCAATCCGAAATGAGAGCATTGCTTCTTCATTTACGTCCTGTACAATTGGAAGGAAAAAAACTCACAGAAGGTATAGAGGAACTATTAACAGAGCTGTCTAGAAAACAGCATATGAAAATCGAATGGTTCGTTGAATCCATTCAGTTAAAAAAAGGTGTCGAAGATCATCTATTTCGTATTTTACAAGAAGCATTGTCTAACACACTGCGACATGCAAAGGCAAAGAAAATAGAAGTACGCCTTCGTCAAATTGATCAATATGCCATTTTGAAAATAATTGATGATGGTGTTGGGTTTGAAGTTGGAGTTGGAGTTGGAGTAAATAAAGCAGGATCATATGGATTACAATCTATGCAGGAACGTGTTCATGAAATTGGAGGGACGTTAAAAGTACTTAGTTTCCCAAATAAAGGAGCACAAATTGAAGTGAAAGTGCCAATTATGATAGAGAGAGGGGGAGAATGATGATTAAAGTATTACTAGTTGATGATCATGAAATGGTTCGCATGGGAGTATCTGCTTACTTATCAACACAACCAGATATTGAAGTAGTTGGGGAAGCGGAAAATGGCAGAAAAGGTTCAGAGCTAGCATTACAATTAAAACCAGATATCATCTTAATGGATCTTGTTATGGATGAAATGGATGGAGTGGAGGCGACGCGTGCGATTATTAAGGAATGGCCGGAAGCAAAAATTGTGGTCGTAACGAGCTTTTTAGATGATGAAAAGTTATATCCTGTTATCGAGGCGGGGGCAACGAGTTATTTATTAAAAACGTCACGAGCAAGTGATATCGCAGATGCGGTGCGAGCAACTTATGATGGGGAAACGGTGTTGGAACCAAAAGTGACCGGGAAAATGATGTCTCGGATGCGCCAAAAGAAGGAACAACCATTACATGACGATTTAACAGAAAGAGAGTTTGAAATTTTATTATTAATTGCAGAAGGAAAAAGTAATCAAGAAATTGCAGATGAGCTGTTTATAGCACTGAAAACTGTGAAAACGCATGTAAGTAACATTTTAAATAAATTGAATGTCAGCGATCGAACACAAGCAGTTATTTATGCATTTAGACATCAACTTATAAAATAGAAAGGAGCTTCAACGAAGTATGTGTGTATTTTGTTGAAGCTCTTTTTTAAGTATGATTATCCAAAGTAAAAATTTTTTACATCCTCTATATGAAAATCTTTTAGTTATACTTTCAAAATACAAATGTACAAAGAAAAGGTACCTTTGCTGCAAGGTACCTTTTCCAAGGGGCATAACTCATGATTTCAACAATCTAAAGACTTACGAATGAGCTATATACTTATGATAGATGGATTCCACCTAACTCATTAGGATTGGATTTATTTTGTTTGAAATGATATATCCCCTTACCTTGATGGTTTAGGATACTTTCGATTCAGAGGTATTTTCTACCGATGGAACTAGTTTTGCGTTTTTTTGTTTTGCGACAATAAGACCAATTATTGCTCCTAAACATGATGGTAATAGCCAACCGATGCCTTCTGTATATAATGGAATCCATTCAAAGTAAGAAGTAATAAATGAAACGGAAACATTTCCTTGCTTTAAACCATCAAACACACTTACTACTCCGGCGCCGACTAAAGTGCCAACATAAACTGAGCGATAACCGCCAAAAAATTTATGAAGGAGTGAAAGGAGTACAAGGACAATTGCGATTGGATATACAACAAGTAAAATCGGTATAGAGATTGCGATAATTTTTGTTAATCCTAAGTTGGCTACGAGAAGCCCGGCTACACAAATGCCTCTAGCGAAATTTTTGTATGAAAATTTTACTAATAATGTTGAAAAATATTGGCTACATGCTGAGACGAGTCCTACGCATGTTGTCAAACAAGCAAGCGTTACAATAATAGCTAATAAAGAAAGACCATATGGACCGAATAGTTGTTGAACAATCACTGTAAGTAATTGACCACCATTTTTTGCATATCCAAGTGAAACGCTCGTTACACCTAACCAACCGAGTGCAACATATACAAGGATGAGTCCGATAGCGGCAACAAGGCCTGCTTTTGTTGTTGCGATTGCAACCGTTTTTCGATCTTCTACACCTTTTGAGCGAATGGCGTTTACAACAATAATTCCAAATGCAAGTGCAGAAATCGTATCCATTGTTAAATATCCTTCCATAAATCCTTTGAAAGTAGGGGAAGTTACATAGTCTTGCATAGCTGGACCTGACGGGCCAAGTGGCGTAAACACACTTTTTACAAATAATAAGAAAATAGAAAATAATAAAACAGGTGTTAATATATTACCGATACGATCTACTAGTTTAGAAGGATTTAAGCTTAGCCAATATACAAGAGAAAAGAAAACGACTGTGTACACAAACAATGTAAGTGAACTAGTACGAATGTCTTCGGGTAAAAATGAGCTAATTCCCATTTCATAAGCAACATTTGCAACACGTGGAATTCCCATAGCTGGACCAATTGAAATATAAACGATAACCGCAAAGAAAATTCCGAATATTGGGTGAACGTGACTCGCAAGCTGCTGCATTCCATTTCCAGAAAGAGAGATTGCAATAACGGTTAATAAAGGCAAGCCGACACCTGTTAATAAGAACCCGACCATAGCTGGCCAGAAATGATCACCTGCATTTTGTCCAAGCATTGGAGGGAAAATTAAGTTACCTGCTCCAAAAAATAAAGAGAATAGCATAAGTCCTGTGAAAAACACATGCTTTCTTGATACAGTGTTCATTGTTTTTTCCTCCTTTTATAAAAATTCATTCGTAAGAACATAAAAAACTCGCCCCTTCATAAAGGGACGAGTTATATTACCCGCGATACCACCCTAATTTATACATGTAGAAAAATATCTATCTGTATACGGCTTTGCAACGTACAACATGATACGTGTTCCTTGTAACGGAGGACAGCCGGTAAGAACTTACTATTTCTTTCAGTTCTACTTCTCGGAGATGATTTTCGGTTATGCACTGAACATTGGCTTGCAGCAAAATGCCAACTCTCTAGGGAACAGTCCTATAACGTACTCGTTCTCGTCAATGAATTTTGTTTAAGTATTTTGACAGTATTTTTGCATGTTTCTTCAAAAAAGTCAATAGTTTTTTTGGATGAAACTTTGTGGAAGCGTATTGATATATGAAATGGAGCGTATGTAATTTGCAAGAGCTTCTTGATCTGTTGGGCCTTCGATTCGATTTCGCCCTGCTTTAAACACACTAAATTTATCTCCGCCATTTGCTAAAAATGAATTGATGACAACTGAATATACTTCATTATCTCGCAATGGTGTTCCGTTTTCTAGTGAAATATTTTGTAAAGTATAATCCTTCAAACTGTAACGTAGTCCTGAAACTTGTAAAATACGCGTTTCACCTTCCCATTGTTCTTGCAAGGCTCTTCGAATTTCTTTTCCGGATAGATCCATTTTAATAAGTTTGTTTCCAAATGGCTGTATGAGAAAAGTATCTTCCCATGTAATGTTCCCTTTCTGTAAGTCGTATCGAATGCTTCCAGGGTTTACAAAGGCAATATTAGCATTCATTGTTTGGCGTTGTGCTGTAGCAATCAGTATTCCTAAATCGGATTCCCCATGTTTATTCTGCTTTCGAGTGAGCTTGTAATTTGTTACGCCTAATGTCTCTTCTACCTTAGAATGAATTTTTGAAGAATAAGTTTGTAGCCATGATGTGATGTGTGGATTCGGCAGAAGTTTCTCTTGGTAAACAGGGATAATCTCGGCTTGTTTTTTCATAATGTCTTTCGTTGTTCGATTTAAGGTAAGAGTAACGTTTGAAAAAGCTTTTCCATAAGAATAAGCTTGAACAAGTAATTTTCCGTTCATATTTCCGTTTATATAAGAATGAGTGTGCCCTCCAAAGATAATATCAACATCAGCGTCTACTTTATTTGCTAGATGAGCTAGTTCTCCATTTGTAATACCTTCATTTGTGCGACCGCCAAGATGCGCAAGAATAATAAATGCATGAATACCTTGTTGTTGTAGGTGATGCACATAATCATTAACTGTAGAAGCTTCATCTAAAAAGCGCACAGAGGACATATTGCTATACATTGTGACAAAAGGAGTATCTTTTGTTGTGATACCAATAAATGCAATCGGAATCCCTTCAATCCATTTAATTGTATAAGGTGGAAAGAGAGGCTTATTGCTACGATTATCTACTACATTTGCACATATATAAGGAAATGTACTACCAGAAAAAGTAGTTTTTTTATAAAAAAGTTCACCATTAATAAGTTGGTATAGCGTGATAGGACCTTTATCAAATTCATGATTTCCAACTGTACCTACATCAAATTGTAGTTTGTTGAGAAATTCCATAGTTGGTTCGTCATGAAATAATGCTGAAATAGGAGGGCTTCCACCGATCATATCTCCAGTATGTACAAGCAAAGTATTTGGATTTTTCATGCGATACATTTGAATATAGCTAGCGAGGTAATCTGCGCGTCCTACAGCTTTTCCATGTAGCATAGATGTTGTATTTAATTGTCCATGAAAATCGTTGAGGCTAATAATCTGTACGGGTATGTTCGGAGAAGGAATGAAAATAGAGATAACCAATTTCATCAAGAAAGTAAACAAGAAGAAGGGATACATGATGATACTCCTCTCTGCAACTCATTTTTTGAAAAGGTATCTTCTAAAAGTCTGGGTGATTGTAATACGATCACCTCAAAAAAAGCAGATTCGTAAAACGTTGGTTATGAAGAATGTAAGTATAGATGAAGAGACGTCTCTGTTTGAAGGTTCACTTTAGTGTATGAGAGTGAAACAATATTTTTTGTAAAAATTGTGTAAAACAATATAAAGGATTGTTAAATTTACAGATAAATAAGACGATTATGGGGGGAGAGAAGGAATTTTAAAATTTTATAGAGAATAATACAACAATCCACTTGCTGGAAAGAACAAACCTAAAAAGAGGTGGCAGAAATGCTTGCAATGGGAGTTTTATTGGGGATTCTCGCTATTTGTGGTTTTATATGGTTATATTATTCACGTTCATTTAAACAAGCAGAAGTGTTACTCCTTCCAAAAGGTAGTTTGTTGGCAAACCAGTCTAGATATTTAGTATGTCCAAAGTGTGGAAGTGCACAGGCTAGAAGTGGAGGCTATCAAGAGTGTTGCAAAATGAGATTATGAAATGAGGAAGCCTCACAGATAGATGTGAGGCTTCCTTACGCTTTTATTAGTGCAGATTATAAGTATTTCTTATACTTAGTAAGATAGAGGGGATCGAGTGAAGAGAAAATATGTATTATGTCTATGGATAATCTTGCTTGTATCATGTAGTAAAATAGGACAGCCGAAAGAGAAAGGACAAAACGAAGAGATGGTGAGTAGTGTGCAAGAAAGCATAAAAGTTACCATTTTACAAAAAGGAAAGATAGAAAAAATTTTGAAAGAGGAAGAGGCAAAACGGGTAGTAGATATTATTCATAAAGCTAAAAAACAAGAGATAATAGGGAGCTTCGGAGAACCTGAGTATGAAATACAAATTGAGAAGGAAGGGAAAAAGGAAATATACCGTGCATGGCTTAGAGGAGAATCTCGCGAAGGGTGGCTTCAAAATGAGAACGGAATATATAAGATTCCTAAACAGGAGACAAAGCAGCTTCTAGCTCTCCTTCCAATGATTCATCATAATCATATAGAGGGGGGGAGTTTAGCAGAAGTAACAAAAAATGATATGCAAATTACAGCTTTTCATATTAAAGTAGACAATAACAACGCACATTATACTATATTTTATACAATCTCAAATTCTTTATATAAAGCGTTAGAAACTGAAAAAGAATATTATTTTCAAATTGTGTTTCCAGAAAAGATTCAACAAATAATTGGACGGAAAACGAGTGAAATGATTTTAGGAGAGCAAGTAAGAGAAGGATATAAGCAATATGAAGCTCATTTTATCGTGCCGCTTAACAATGTATCAATTTCACAGCAAAAGGCAATAGAAGTATATTATGATTATTATGATTTATACATGTTAAATCATAACAAAGAAAGAATAGGTATATTTCAAAATATTATTCAAATTGTAAAAGATTATGGTGAAAAAATGAATTTTCAAAGATGAATGTAATCTTTCCTAGGAAATGATAATGGAGCTAGCCAAGAGGTTCGCTCCATTACTTTGTTTTTGCAGAAGGTTTATTCATTGATTTTCTTGTAATAAGATAAGAAATCATGAGAGCAGAAAGAATAATTAGAGAAATAACGAAATGATTCGGTAACAAGTCTAATAATAAGACGTAACTAACTGTATAGAAAATGAATGTAGAAGCTAAAAAAGAAAGAGTTCCTATTATGAAAACTTGTAATGTCATGTTATAACCTCCTTTCATTTATATTTTTGGCTAAAATTAGATGTTATAAACATAGTTTCCAATAAAAGAGCAAATTATGGCATAATAGAAAGAAAAAAGGAGAAAATGATGCAAAAGAAAAATACAAAGGGATTATGGGGAATTTTGGCTGCAGTCGGAATCTTTTTATTTTCTAAGCTGAAATGGGTATTAGCAATTTTGAAATTTGCTAAATTTTCAACAGTATTTAGTATGTTGTTATCACTCGGAGCATATGCAGCTATATATGGTTGGAAATTTGGAGTCGCACTCATTTATTTACTTTTCGTACATGAAATGGGACATTTATGGGCGGCGAAGCGAAAAGGTATACCTACGTCACCGGCAATTTTCATTCCATTTATGGGTGCGTTAATTGGAATGAAGGAGATGCCGAAAAATGCAAAGGATGAGGCGTATCTTGCTTATATGGGACCTTTATTTGGTTTGTTATCATTTTTACCAGCTATTCCGCTTTATATGCTAACGAATGAGCCATTCTGGGCACTCGTGATTTTACTGGGAAGCATGTTGAACTTTTTTAATTTAATTCCGGTATCGCCTTTAGATGGCGGAAGAATTATTTCGGTTGTTAGCACGAAAATTTGGATTGGCGGTCTTGTTTTATTGCTTGGCTATTCCATTTTCTTTACAAGTATTATCGGATTTTTCATTTTTGTTATAGGATGCATGGAACTGTATCGAGTAATGAAGCGTGATAAGCCGATTGAAGAATTAGGTTACAAAGTAGAAATATTAAAAACGTATCTTTCTAAATTGCAAGAAGAGTTTCTTGAAACAGGAGCAGTGCATCGAACGCTTTATGTAGCTCACCATGAAATGGGACAATTGAGACAAAAGGCGAAAGAAAAGAAGCTTGAAACAGGAGAAAGCCAAAAAATTGAAGTATTAGAGTATATTGTGCCTAAATTTGAAGCGCTTGATTATGTGCCATATGAAGAGGAAAAAGAAGAACATACCAATCGTATGAAAGAAGCGATCGCGTTATTAGAAACAAAAGGAAATCAATGGGAGAAGGAAAAGAAACAACAAGAGGAATATTATAAAGTCGATGCGAAAACAAGGTGGATTGTATTTGGTTGTTACATTGGTCTACTTGTCATATTAGGCTATGCTGCTTATGAAGGACATGTGATTCTACAGCAGTATTTACCAGCGCGAAATGTGTAGAAAAACAGTGTTGAAATGATAAGAAGTATTTATACAGGAATTCTTTTTCAATTAGAGAATGTTACAAATATAACGATTTATAGAAATAAATGTAATATTCCTAATAGAAAAGGAGTCGGCATATGAAGAGGATATTGGGTGTACTGGGAATGATTATGATAATGGGGCTTGCAAGCTATGGATGTATGAAAGTATTGTTACATTATGCAAGTAAACCTGCTGGTGTATCGACAATGCCTAAAGTAGATGATGTGAAGGAAAAAAAGCATGTATTACAATTTATCCGTACAACTCATGAAGACTATAATGATTTTTTAAATTACGGTAAAGCGGATCAATATACAGAGGGAGATTGGAATCATCTTGTGAAATGGTTTCAAGAACAAGAGCAGTTTCTAAAAGGTATACATAAACAAGTGAAAAATGAGAAGATAAAGCGCGATGTAAGACGGAGTTATGACGTTATGAAAATGGGTATAGAAGCACGGAATATTGAATATGTTGTATATGCTCATCGAATTTATCATGATTTAGATATCATTGTAAATAAGTATACGGGTGAGACAAATATATGGGGATATACGGAATTTGGAGACGGAAAAGAGGTGCAAGTTATTGAACAAGTTCTCCAAAACAAAGAGGTTTTGCCAAAAGTATCGGAATAGCTACTTTTGGCAACCTCTTTTTTTACGTATTTAGTTTTTTGTATTCAGTAAAGTGAAATTAAAGCTAGAAAATTGCGTATTCGGTAAAGAAAACTACTGACTTTTATTAAATAACTGCACCGAAGTCATATTATGAGAATAGCATGTGCTAGCACTTATTTAGTATCCCTCACTACTTTTGACATAATCTTTGTAGTTCATTTTGGAAAAGCAAAAAAGAAATTATGGTAAATAAAAGAGAAGGAGCTGTCCAAAAAGTTCCTTTAAATGACTAAAACCCATGGAGAAAATGTAGTTTCTCCGTGGGTTTTGTTATTTTTTTGATTTTTTTCCTCAAACGAGCGTTTTTTTTTCGCCTGTTTGAGGAAGTTGTGGGCTATGGCGATTAGCCACAAACTCAATCGCTTCTATTTTTGTTCTATCCAAAAAGTAGTTCTCCATAGATATGTAGTTTTGTTTTCATAAGAGCTGAATGAATTCCGAGAAAAGAGGTTCAATCCTATCTTTCATTCGTTCGGAGCGAATGCGATTAATCGTTCGAAAATCCGGCATTTGTTGCCCAGATACTCACATCATTGGTAGGTGTTCTCGTAATGATTTGGCAATATCACGACAAGAATAGATTTTTTTGCGTATACGTATAGAGAATCACTTTTGTCATCATTTTTGGGTGGTAGGAACTAGGGGCAGCCCCTTTTCTAATGATTTTCTGATCTGGGAAATCATGTTTTTTCTTCTCTTGACCAGATCAATTATAAGAGAGTACAATATCTGGTAAAGTAATGCATGTAACATAGAAGAGTATAAGAGACAGGTGAAATTCATGAATACAAGACAAAAAGAAATTTTGCTTCTGTTGTTATCTGAACCTAATGACTATTTATTAGTACAATACCTTGCAGAACAAGTAAATTGCTCCGAAAAAACAATTCGTAATGATTTTAAAGTAATTGAGGAATATCTGACGAATTATTCGAGTGCAGTTCTTGTAAAGAAACCGGGCTTAGGGGTTTACTTAGAGATTGAAGAATATGAAAAGGTAGATTTATTTAATAAACTTTATCGTATAAATAATTGTACAACGTATGAATCAGATGAAGAAAGAATCCTACGAATTGCTTATAACTTGTTAATGAATATAAAAGCAGTTACTGCACAGGATATGGCTTCTCAACATTTTGTAAGCCGGACTACTATAAAAAAAGATTTAGATAAAATTGAAAAGTGGTTACATCATTTTGACTTAACTGTCGTTTCAAAACAGCGAGTAGGATTGATTATTGAGGGGAATGAAAAAAACAAAAGGAAAGCGTTGGCTAGATTATCAGATTTAATTTGTAACTCTGAACTAACGAATCAATTTATTAAGGAACAATTTTCATATCATGAAGTTGAATTTGTTACAACTGAATTGAAAGCGCTCCAAAAACGATATGAATTGTTTTTTTCAGATGATGCATTTGAAGGATTATTAATACATACGTTGCTTATGGTACGGAGAATGAAACTGAAGCAACCCATTTTAACTTCTGAAGAGGAAATGAAAACAATGCAAGAAACTAAAGAATACAAATGGACATTAGAGTTTTTAAAACGATTAGAGAGTGTTTTCGCGGTTCATTTTACAGAAGAAGAAGCAACGTATTTAACAGCTCATATTTTGGGTGGGAAATTCCGTTATCAAGATAAAACAGGAGGAGGGGATAAACTTACTGAAAGTAATCCGATCCTTTCTAAGGTTGTAAAGCAACTAGTTCAATGCATGACACAGTCGTGTGAAATGGATTTCAGTAGGGACCAAATTTTAATCGAAGGATTAACTATTCATCTATACACCACATTGAACCGCTTGAACTATGATCTTTCTGTATCTAATCCTATGCTACATGATATAAAAAGAATGTATCCTTATATGTTTAATATGTTGATTCAGGTATTAGAAGAAATAAATAAATCTCTAAATCTATGTATTCCGGAAGAAGAAGCAGCATATCTCACTCTACACTTTGAAGCATCTGTTGAACGGTTAAATCATCAGGAAAAATCAAAAAATGTAATTATTGTCTGTCATCTAGGAATTGGTATGTCACAGCTGTTACGGACAAAAATTGAGCGGAAATTTCATCATGTCCATGTGATGGACTGTATTGCAAAAGCTGATTTACATGAATATTTAAAGAAACATCGCCAGGTGGATTTGGTTATTTCTACCGTTTTTCTCTCGGATTTAAATATTCCTCATATTGTAGTATCCCCATTATTAGAGGGAACGGAAGAAAAGAAACTAGGAGACTTCATAAAAGAATGCGATGAACCGAGTTATAAAAAACAAAAAGATTTTGTTATGCTTAATTATACATCTCCATTTTTAATATTTTTACAACAAGATGTACAACATCCATATGAATTAATTGAAAAGTTAGCATATGCTTTACATAGTAAAGGGTATGTAGACAAAGAGTATGCAGAAAATGCGATTGTAAGAGAGAAGATGTCGGCAACAACAATTGGAGCTGGGATTGCGATTCCTCACGGCAATCCTAAGTTTATTAAGGAGTCAGTCATTGCAATTGCTACATTAAAAGAACCGATTGATTGGGGGGCAGAGAAGGTATCACTTGTATTTATGCTAGCAGTTAAAAGTGATGGACAAGAGGTAACGAAACGATTGTTCTACGAGCTATCTTTAATAAGTGAGCAACCATACTTTGTTCAAAAGCTGACGAAAGAAACAAATGTAATGAAATTTTTATCCTATCTACATAATTAAACGAAAAGTGGAGGTCTAAATACTTCACTTTTTTGTTTGTTTAGGTAAAAGAGTTATTTTTCCGGAAGTTCCGGTAAAAAATGAAACTTTTATTATCATAATATTAATTTATATTATATGTAGGCGCTTACAAAGCAGTGTGAGGAGGACTAAAAATGAAACTGTTAGCGATAACATCGTGTCCGAATGGAATTGCCCATACTTATATGGCAGCAGAAAATTTGCAAAAAGCAGCAGATAAATTAGGGGTTCAAATGAAAATTGAAACCCAAGGTGGTATAGGGGTAGAAAATGAGCTGACTGAACAAGATATTCGAGAAGCAGACGGGATCATTATAGCTGCTGATAGAGCGGTAAATAAAGATAGATTCATAGGTAAAAAATTATTAGTTGTCGGAGTTCAAGATGGTATCCGTAAACCAGAGGAATTAATTCAGAAAGTAGCAAGTGGAGATGTACCCGTCTACCATTCACAATCGAAAACAGTAGCAAGTAATCAACAGGAAAGAAAGCAAAATCCGATATATCGTCATTTAATGAATGGTGTATCTTTTATGGTGCCATTTATTGTAGTTGGTGGATTATTAATTGCAATCGCATTGACGCTCGGTGGAGAAAAAACACCTGGAGGTTTAGTAATTCCAGAGGGATCTTTCTGGAAAGAAATTGAACAAATTGGCGGTGCATCATTTACATTTATGGTTCCAATATTAGCTGGATATATTGCATACAGTATAGCTGATAAACCTGGTCTTGTTCCTGGTATGATTGGTGGATATATTGCAGCAACAGGAAGCTTTTATGGAAGTGAAAGTGGCGCTGGTTTTCTTGGCGGAATTATCGCTGGTTTTCTAGCAGGTTATATAGTATTAGGAATTAAAAAAATAAAAGTCCCGAAGGCGATTCAACCTATTATGCCAATCATTATTATTCCAGTGTTTGCTACACTTGTAGTTGGTTTAGCATTTATATTTATTATAGGTGCTCCTGTCGCACAAGCTTTCGAGTTATTAACTGCTTGGCTGGCGGGTATGCAAGGATCGAGTTCAATTCTCTTAGCATTGATTTTAGGAGCAATGATTTCATTTGACATGGGTGGTCCAGTCAATAAGGTTGCATTCTTATTCGGTTCAGCAATGATTGGAGAAGGAAACTATGAAATTATGGGGCCAATTGCTGCAGCAATCTGTATTCCACCAATTGGAATGGGACTTGCTACGTTTATAGGAAAGAGAAAGTTTCAAGAGTCAGAAAGAGAAATGGGAAAGGCATCATTTACAATGGGACTCTTTGGTATTACTGAAGGAGCTATCCCATTTGCTGCACAAGATCCACTTCGTGTGATTCCAAGTATTATGGCTGGTTCAATGACAGGTGCTGTGATTGCGATGATTGGGCATGTAGGTGATAGAGTGGCACATGGTGGTCCAATTGTTGCAGTGTTAGGAGCAGTAGATAATGTATTTATGTTCTTTGTAGCTGTAATTGTTGGTTCTATTGTGACTGCACTTGTGGTAAACGTGTTGAAAAAAGATATTTCAAAAGCCGACATGTCAGAAGTAGTAGAAATAAAAGAAGTTTCAGCGACAAAAGAAATACCACAGGTACTACAAGAAACAGAAGTAGAAAGCAAACAAGTAGAAATAAAAAAATTAACAGATATTACAAGTTTAGAGTTAATTGAAACAGATTTAACAGGAGAAACACGAGATGACATCATTGATGAAATGATTCAAAAATTAAACCATATTGGTGTACTGCATTCAAAAGCAGAATTTAAACAAGCGATTATGAACCGTGAGAACGAAAGTACAACAGGAATTGGTATGAATATTGCGATTCCACACGGGAAATCAGCTGCTGTTAAGAAACCGAGTGTAGTATTTGGGATTAAACAATCGGGCATAGATTGGAAAAGCCTTGATGGAACGAAAGCGAAATTAATATTTATGATTGCAGTACCAAAAGAAAGTGAAGGAAATGAACATTTAAAAATCCTTCAAATACTTTCTCGGAAACTAATGGATGACAGTTATAGAGAGCGTTTATTATCCGTCCGAACAAAAGAAGAAGCATACAAACTATTAGATGAAATTGTATAGAATGGAGGAGTTTAATTATGACTGAACCATTATTTTTTGCACCTGTTTTTAAAGAAAGAATTTGGGGGGGAACCCATTTAACTTCTTTTGGATATGAGATTCCATCAAATCAAACTGGAGAGTGTTGGGCTTTTGCAGCGCATCAACATGGACAAAGTATTGTTAAGAACGGAAAGTATAAAGGGTTATCTTTAGGTGAATTGTGGGAAGAACATCGAGATTTATTTGGAAATGTGGAGGGAAAGCGTTTCCCTCTTCTTACAAAAATTTTGGATGCTAATCAAGGTTTATCTGTTCAAGTTCATCCAAATGATGAGTATGCCAATGTGCATGAAAACGGAGAATTGGGAAAGACAGAATGCTGGTATGTAATCGATTCCGAAGAAGACGCAGAAATTATTTATGGACATCATGCAAAAACAAAAGAAGAATTAGTGACTATGATTAAACAGAAAGAATGGAATCAACTGTTACATCGTGTGAAGGTGAACCCGGGAGATTTCTTCTATGTGCCAAGCGGAACTGTTCATGCAATTGGTAAAGGAATTTTAATACTAGAAACGCAGCAAAATTCTGATACAACCTATAGATTGTATGATTATGATAGAAAAGATTCAGAAGGGAACTTACGTGAACTTCATCTTGAAAAGAGTATTGAAGTAACTGAAACACCATGTATACAAAAGCAGTTATCGGTGAAACATGAAAAAATAGAAGATTTGAGTGTAACAAACTTTATTGAATGTCCGTATTTTTCAGTGGAAAAATGGGAGTTAGATGGATCAGCTAGTTTAAAACAAGAAAAACCCTTCCTTCTTGTTAGTGTAATCGAGGGGGAAGGGGAATTAATTAAAGAAGGCGAACACTTCTTCTTTAAAAAAGGAGATCATTTTCTATTACCTAGCTACTTTGGGGAATACAATTTGAGAGGTAACACTAACTGTATTGTTTCAAGTTTATAATATATTAAGTTAATTATCTATATATAAAATTATAAAATTATTGTTATTAAGTACGGTTCTAGTGCAAAGAATACCTATATTTGAAAGAGGTATATAGATTCTTAATGGAATTTTTATCGCGCAACTATTCTAAATAGTTGCGCGATAAACTTTAGTTGATTTTGGACAGGCTGATCCCGTAAAGTAAGTAGTCTTTTTTCATCATATGCATAGCTTCTATTTCAGAAAGAATGGATATAGCTGTTTCAAAGTATTTGAACTCTAGATAGAATGGATCCGTTTCTTTATAAAGCGAAGATCTTGTTTTACTATGTCTTTTGTTGTCTAAGTCGAGGATGTTTCCATCAAACAAAATGCTGTATATAGGTTCGTTATCATTATTACACATGTATATGTAGTATCGGAAAAGGGTGTTCCATAACTAAACTGTATCCTTTAAAATGGACAGTTTCATAAAAAGAACTTTAAAAATCAAGCACTTAAAAGATGATTCCGGTATTGTACCGGAATCATCTTTTTGAGTGTCCATTGATAACGGTCATAATGATAATCTTGCATATACTCGTCTATCACTTCTGGGTGACATTGTAATGTTTGACAACATTTATCATTTCATTCATCCTTCATATGACCGAAAAAGGATTCCATTGGAGCGTTATCTAAGCAGTTGCCTCTACGTGACATAGATTGTCTGAGCCCCATTTCTCTTACTCGCTTTTGGTATTCCGGATGAGTGTAATGAACACCTTGATCGGAATGAAGCAGGACTTCTGGATGAATGGTGCCTCCGAATCTAACTTTCCATTTTTTGAGTGTTTGATAGACGATCTCCATTTGTAAAGAGGGAGAGACGTGATAGGCTAAACTCTCTCGCATCTTACAATCTTTTACACACGATAAATATGCTTTTTTCCCTTTCTCATAAAATAAATACGTCATATCGGTTACCATCTTTTGTTCCGGTTGATTCTTTTCTAGTTGTTTCCTTACCTCACTGTAAATGATTATTCTTAAAGGTACAGTTTTGCTTGTATAAAGTTGTACAGAAATGCTTTAAATATCAGCAGAAATTGTGTGTTTCTAGAACTTGACTAACGCCTTTCGCTAACGCTTCAGTTGTTGGCACACATATATTGAAATGGCTTTGTTACACAAATCCTATTCAAGGATATGTATGAAAAAAGTAAAAAAACAATGTACAACAGATATTCCTGTACATATATTTTTGACGAAAATGGCTTAGTAGCTATATTTCACTTATACTTCCTCAATCATTTTAGAGCATATTTATTCAATCAAAAGTGTACATCTCAACACTAGCATTTATACCTCACTTCTATCGTTGTATCTATTATAACGAGGTTTGCTTATAAATATACACAAAAAAACCGAGTCATGGACTGTTTTTAGTGTTCACGATTCGGGGTACAGTTCGTAGAAGGAAATTAGTAAGTTTCATTTCCTACAAAGTATTCTGTTATCCGTATAAAAGGAAAATATACAATGGTGTATGATATAGAACTCGTTTTATAATAAATCGCCTTTATGAATCGGTCAATCTACTTCTGCCTAATTTTTATGATATGAGAACTTTATTGTAGGATAAATTTAAATTGTTCATATATTTTTCACAAAAACACCGTGTTTATAGTGATTAAAATCACAACGTTCCATCAAAAACTCTTTTACACTAACAGTAGTCAAGGAAACAGAGGAGTGAGATACAATGTTAAGTCAAAAAACAATTGAAATTGTAAAATCAACAGTACCATTATTACAAGAAAAAGGTGTTGATATCACGACACGCTTTTATCAAATTATGTTTGCGGAACACCCGGAGTTATTAAATATTTTTAATCATACAAACCAGAAAATAGGAAGACAACAACAAGCGTTAGCAAGTGCAGTGTGTGCGGCGGCTATGTATATTGATCACTTGGAAGCCATTATTCCTGTTGTCAAACAGATTGGTCATAAACATAGAAGCTTAGGAATTAAAGCTGAACATTATCCAATTGTAGGAAATTGTTTATTACAGGCAATTAAAGAGGTAGCAGGCGCACCGCAAGAAGTGTTGGATGCTTGGGGCGAAGCGTATGGTGTAATTGCTGATGCATTTATTCGTATCGAGGCGGAAATGTATGAAGAAGCAGCAAAAAAAGAAGGCGGCTGGAAAGAGTTACGTAACTTTATTGTTGTGAAAAAAGAGAAAGAGAGCGACGTTATTACATCGTTTTACTTAAAACCAGAAGACGGTGGAGAACTATCAATGTTTTTACCTGGTCAGTATGTAACGGTTCAAATTCGTATAGAAGGAGAAACGTATATACATAATCGCCAGTATAGTTTATCGGATGCTCCTGGAAAAGAGTATTATCGTATTAGTGTAAAACGTGAAACAAGTGCAGAAGCACCGGATGGGAAAGTTTCGAATTATTTACACGACCATGTTCACGAAGGAGATATTTTGCCACTCAGTGCACCAGCTGGAGACTTTGTATTAAATATAGATTCAAACTTACCGGTTGTATTAATAAGCGGTGGTGTAGGAATTACGCCTATGATGAGTATGTTTAATACGTTAACTGAGAGAGAAATGGACCGCGATGTATACTTTATTCATGCAGCGTTAAATAGTAAAGTCCATGCAATGAAAGAGCATGTCCAAAAGGTAGCAGAAAGTAAAGAAAGAGTGAAAGTATATACTTGTTATTCAGCACCAACAAAGCAAGATGTACAAGCGGAAAATTTTGAGAAAGAAGGACTTATTGATTTAGCTTGGTTACAATCTATTATTCCTTCAAATGAAGCGGAATTTTATTTCTGTGGTCCAGTACCATTTATGAAACATATCAATGCAGTGTTACTAGAGTGGGGAGTTCCAGCTGATCGTATTCACTATGAGTTCTTTGGACCAGCAGTTAGCTTACAATAAAGAGAATTTACCAAATCAAAAACGAGGTTATTTCACCTCGTTTTTGATTTGATCTCGTAATAAACGATTTACGGTTTCACGTCGCACACCAATGAGTTGACCAATTTCAGTTTGCGTTAATATTTCATAAATCGGAATGCCACCTAAATATAATGAAAACCATTGTTGTAACCGATGAAGGCGCTCCCTTGGCGAGACCGTTGTTAATTGATCAATTCGCTGTTGCATCATTCGTAATTTCGTTTGTAACTGTAGTGCAACGTTAGCATATAATTCTGGATTTTTTCGCAGCTTATCATACCATTCTTGACTCATAATAGGTTCAATTTCAGTTTTCATTAAAGCGATGGCTGTTCCGTGGTATTCTTTAGGTGAAATTAAAGAATGATGAGGAATTGTCTCACCTGGAACAATAATATTAAATAAAAATGGTGTTCCATCTTCTTGTAATCGAACCACTTTTAATAGACCTGTTTTCACAAAGTATAAGGGTCCTTCTTCACCTTGACGGAATAATAGCTCTCCTTTATGTAAAATCAATGTTAGCACCTCATTTAAATATTCCTATGTATTTTATTTTAATCGATATAGTCGAATTTGTGTTTATAATATGCATGTATATGTTCATTCGTTTTTTCATACTTATTTTTTTCGACATGGAGCGAAAGTAGAAGACATGATAAACCATGCTTTTTCTATTTTGTATCCATGTTGTAATTGTATTGACGAAATATATGCTATTACAGTAGTATACTATTTAGTGTGTAATCGTACGAACCATGAATATGCTGTAGGGGGTTTAGTATATTGTTAGATCCGAAAATGACTGATATGAAAATACCAGCTAATGCAATCATACATGTGGAAGAGATGAAAGGCGGAGTCGTTCTATCCGTTGTAATAGATGGTCAAATCATTTATACAATGGCTTACGATGAGAAAACTGATAGTTATGCTGAACTATATGATCGAAATGACAAACGAGCGTGCCAAGTACATGAAGATTTTATGGGATGGTCACTCCTTCATTAAAAAGATGTCGATATGACATCTTTTTTATATAATAGATAGACTATACAAAGGAATGCAATAAAGAGATTTAATCTGTAATAATTGATTTTGCATTGTTAGTGCTTTGTAACGATAAGATAGCTGTTTTTTCGCTATGATAAGGGTAAGCAGTTATAAGGAGTGATTCACTTGAGAAAAATGTATATATCAAATTTCATGTTGCTGTGTATGTGCATTGTCCTATGTATTGTGTTAGGTGTCTTTTTCTATTCGTGTGTATAAAAAAACGCATTCTAAGGAGAACGCGTTATAGGAATGAAGTAATAATCAACCTTGCCCCAAGGATTATTAATGTAATGCGTAATAAGTTAATGATTGCATTGCCACTTAACTTTGTATTAATATAAGCCCCGATTTTCCCTCCAATCCAAGCACCTGGAATTAAGATTAATGCATAAATCCAACTTACATTACCAAGGGAGATGTGAGTGAAAGAACTTACTATTGCTGATAATAAAACGATAAACATGGAAGTTGCAACAGCGATTTGAGCTGGAAAAGCAAACAACAGCATCATAGCAGGAACGAGTAAAGCTCCTCCGCCAATGCCGAATAGTCCAGATATGAAACCGACTATAAATGCGATAAGGATAGAAAGAAATGGCGGAAACTGATAATAAGCAGTATTTCCCTCAGTATCCGTGAAAGAACGCTTAATAACCGTTGCATTTGATAAGGAAAGAGGTTTCAGCTTATCGCGTAACATAAGAAGAATCGATACGCAAATAAGAAAGATTCCAAAGTATAAAGAGAAAGTATCTTGATTTAAAAATTTGTTTGCCCACGATCCAATGATGCCACCAGGGCCACTACCAATAAATAAAATAAGCCCACTTTTATAATCTACTCGTTTATGCTTCACATAAGCAAGCGTAGAAGAAAGGCCTGTGAAAACAACAGTTACAATGGAAGTCCCTACTGCGATTTGGGGCGATAAGCTATGTAGTCCAATCAGTAAAGGAACAACGATAATTCCTCCTCCTAGCCCTACAAGACTTCCAATTGTTCCTGCAATTAATCCAATAAAAAGTAGCATGATATATTCCAAAATTGCCAACTCCTCTATATAACAAGTCCAACATTCATTATACACACTTTTTGATAAGAAATAAGACTGTTCACAAAAAAGTCGCCTTCCTGGAAAAAATAAGGAAGGCGACTTTTGATTAAAAAATGAAATGTAATGCGTAATAGAATAAAGCTGCTAAAGAAGCGGAAATTGGGAGTGTAATGACCCAAGTAATTAACATTCTTTGGGCAGTTCCCCATTTTACACCTTTTACACGATGTGATGCTCCTACCCCTAAAATAGAGGAAGAGATGACATGTGTTGTACTAACTGGCAAGTGAATAAATGTTGCACCGAAAATAACAAGAGATGATGATAAATCGGCAGCTACCCCATTTACAGGGCGGATTTTCATAATTTGTCCACCGACAGTTTTGATAATTTTCCACCCGCCAATAGAAGTACCAAGTCCCATTGCGAGAGCACATGAGAATTGAACCCAGAATGGAATATCTTCAGAACTATGGAGGTTGTTTGTCATCAGTGCCATTGTAATAATACCCATTGCTTTTTGCGCATCATTTGTACCATGTGTATAAGCTTGTAAAGCTGCGGTTCCAACTTGGAATAAACGGAAATTTTGGTTTGTTTTTGTTAAGTTGAAATTTTTAAAAGCGACTTTAAAAATACTGTATACAATAAATCCAATTACAAATGCAACAATCGGTGAAATAATTAATGATTCGATGATTTTAATAAATCCTTTAAAGTTAATGGATGCTACACCAGCAGCAGCAATTGCAGCACCCGCGATTGCACCAATAATTGCATGCGAAGAACTACTTGGGATTCCATAGTACCAAGTAATTAAGTTCCACGCGATCGCAGCAAGTAAAGCGGCTAAAATAACTTCTGAACCGTGTTCTAATGCAAACGGATCAACGATATCTTTTGTAATTGTTTTTGCTACACCAGTAAATGTCATTGCACCTAAAAAATTCATAATAGCTGCCATAATAATCGCTTGTCGTGGCTTCAAAGCTTTTGTAGAAACAGCTGTTGCAATGGCGTTCGCTGTATCATGGAATCCGTTAATAAAGTCGAAAGCTAAAGCACAAATGACTATTAAAACAGTTAAAATCAAGACTGTATCCATGATCAAACTCCTTATGCGTTCTTCATAATAATTGTTTCTAACACGTTTGCTACGCTTTGGCAGCTATCAGCTACTTCTTCTAATTCTTCATAAATTTCTTTGAACTGAATGATCTTAATAGGATCTTTTTCACGAGAGAATAGATGCTTAATGGCATGACGACGAATATCGTCACATTGTGATTCGTAATCTTTAATCTTAATCGCGTTTGTACGAATGTCAAGCAGTTTCTTATTAGACATTAATTCTACAGAAGCAGCAATCTCGATTGCACATTGATTAATTGCTTCAACGAATTTAATCATGTATTCATCAGCTTCTGTGATAGAGTACATTTCAAATAAACCAGCACTGTGATCTAATCCGTCTAATACATCGTCCATGCTCATTGCCAGTTGTAAAATGTCTTCACGTTCAATTGGAGTGATAAACGCTTTGTTTAGCTCCATAATGATTTCGTGAATAAATGAGTCACCCTTTGACTCGTATTCTTTCATGCGCATAGAAAATTCTTTGAGATCACTAGCGTTCTTAATTTTATATTCCACAAAGAACTTAGCGCCTTCTTTTAAATTTTCAGAAACGTTCATTAACATTTCAGAAAATTTATCTTTTTTAGATTTAAAAACCATTATTGTTACCCCCACCGAAAAGTAATATATGTAAAATATATTGGCTAATCAATTCTAACAAAAAACTGTCGTTTTTTAAAACATTTTATCGAAAAGTTTACAAAAACTTAACATAACTTATCTTGATGCATTAATAATATTAGTAATCAACTGTGAATATCTTACTTGTAGAATGTCCTTTTCTTGTAAAAAGTATGAATGTAAAAGAAATACTTTACACCTAAGAATGGATTACGATATTATAATGAATTTAAAAGGAGGGAGTTTCTTCCTTTTAATACAAGAGTGTAAAGGAATGAAGGAAGTGGATAAATGAAATTGGACAACACTCATTTTAAGAACGTGCTTGAGTGGTTCAACAAGAGAAAGAAACTGCGCAATACATTATTGATTTTAGGTGGTTTATTCATAACTCTCTTTGTTGCAATAAATATAATGATATCCATTCAAGACATATCAGCATTAAAACAAGCAGTTCCACAACCAACACTTATTTATGATGCAAATAATGAAGTGGCAGCTAAGTTATCGTCTTCTAAAACAGAAGGAATTAAAAGAAAAGACATACCTGATATTATGGTTCAAGCCATAATATCAGTAGAAGACAAACATTTTTATAACCATCATGGAATTTATTATAGTGGAATTTTGAATGCTATATTAAAGAATGTTACTGCGGGTGAAGTCATTGCGGGAGGGAGTACAATCACGCAACAGCTTGCGAAAAATGTATTTTTAACACAAGAACGAACATTTTCAAGGAAATTTAAAGAATATTTTTTAACGAAAAAAATAGAGCGCACATATACGAAAGATGAAATTATTGAGATGTATATGAATCAAATTTATTTTGGTGAAGGCGCTTGGGGGATAAGGAAAGCTGCTAAATCATATTTTGATAAAGAAGTGAAAGACTTAACGATAGCAGAGGCTGCTACCATAGCTGGTCTTATTAAGGCTCCGTCTACTTACTCCCCCTATAAAAATTTCAATAAATCCATTGAAAGACGGAATATTGTGCTAGCTTTAATGAAGGAGCAAGGGTATATTTCGGAGGAACAATATAGCAAAGAAAAAGAAAAAGGACTTGTGCTACGCCGAGGTGTAGATGATAAATATAAAGGGAAATACTCACAATATGTAGATTATATTGTAAGAGAAGCAATGGAGAAATATGATTTAACCCAAAATGAAATTTTAGCTGGTGGTTATCACATTTATACCGAACTTGATCCTAAAAAACAGCAAGCGGTAGAAGATGTTGTTAATAATAATAGGTATTTTAAAGATCGTAGCTCAGATCAATTACTTCAAACAGGCATTGTACTGATGAACCCGAAAACAGGTGGTGTTCCGGCACTAGTTGGTAGCAGGGGACCATATCAATTTTTACAATTTAATCATGCGACGCAATTAAAGCGTCAACCAGGATCAACGTTAAAGCCGTTTGCAGTGTACGTACCAGCCTTAGAAGAAGGGTATGAAGTATATGATATATTGAAGGATGAACCACTGCATATAAAAGAATATGCACCTCAAAACAGCGATCATATTTTTCATGGGGATGTGACGATGTACGAAGCGATTGCAAAGTCGTATAACGTATCAGCTGTTTGGCTATTGAAACAAATCGGTTTAGAAAAAGGGCTGAAATCGTTAGAGCGTTTTGGTATTCCGTTGCAAGAAGAAGATCGTACGTATCCTATCGCACTCGGTGGAATGCATACAGGGACTTCCCCATTTGTTATGGCTCAAGCGTATGCGACATTTGCTAATAATGGAGTGCAGGTAGAGGGACATGCAATTCGCGAAATAAAAAATACTGAAGGCGAAACAGTAGGGAAATGGTATAAAAAAGAAACACGTATAACAACCGAAAAAGTTGCCCAAAAGATGACATATTTATTAAAGGGTGTTGTTGAAAAAGGAACGGGTGAAAAAGCAAAGCTGAAAAATATTGATACAGCAGGAAAAACAGGAACAACTCAAATTGTAGGTGGTCCAAGCAGCGGGGCAAAAGATTCATGGTTTGTAGGGTATACCCCAGACTTAGTAGGAGCAATTTGGGTTGGATATGATAAGACAGACCATGAGCATTATGTGCCAAGTGGCAGTCATATTACAACAACGATGTTTCGGGATATTATGAACAAAGTAGGAGAAAAAGCATCTCAAAAAGCATTCCAGTTATCCTTAATACCGGAGGCTGAATATACAAAACAGTTACAAACAATTGAAGAAGAAAAAAGAAGGAAAGAAGAGGAGAAAAGAAGAAAAGAGGAAGAACAGCAAAGAAAGGAACAACAGAAAGAATGGATTGATAAGGTAAAAGAGTGGATTCCATTTTTTTGAAAAGAGGCGATGGAAACGTTCGCCTCTCTTTTTATGGCATGTGGATGTTTATATTTGCTGCAGTTGATGATGTATAAATAATCGAAATGGTTCCTTTACGAATCGGTTCATAAGGTAGATCTTCTTCATATTGTCCGTTGTTTTTATTGTGGATGGATAGAGTCATTTCATGTAGTCCTTGATTTTGATAACGCTGTTGGAGTTCACTTGCAATTTGAGCGAAGTCTTGATAAGTGGAAGCTTCTGTAATGAGCATTCCCTTTATCACTCTTTTTTCTTTATGAGGGGAAGACGAAAGAGGTATCAGAGTTTGTTTTGCATGTACGAGCTCGTATGGAGCGGTAGCGCGGTTTTCAGCTGCGTTTGATGTTATGGTATAAATCAAAGTAAACAAGAGTCCTGAACATAAAAAAATACAAAATATGAGGACGATCCCAAAGTGTTTTGACAATAAAACTTTCATTTTCATCCCTCTTTCATGTCATTTGTCTTCATTACTTATCATACAAAATTAGCATTAAGATAGCGTAAATTTGAAGTAAAGAAACGTAAAAGAGGGATGTATAAAAGAAAGAGCCATGTTATCACGAAGGAAAGAACATCTTGTGACAACATGGTTCTTATCATTTCTTATATTTCATGTTTTTTGGGGGATAACGGAATAGAAATAAAAAAGGTTGTACCATTTGAATCACTAGCAACCTTTAAGGTACCAGCATGATTTTGAATAATTTTTTTCGTAACAGATAATCCAAGACCAGTTCCATCATCTTTCGTAGAAAAGAATGGATCAAATATATAATCTTGAATTGCTGGAGGAATACCAATTCCATTGTCTTGAAATGTAATGCGTACAAAATTTTCTAGACGATGACTTGTAATTTTAATAGATAGAGGCTTATCGCTCTTTGCATCAACAGCATTTTGAAATAAGTTTAGAAAAACTTGAACAAGTTCATGCCGATCAATCGGAACAAGTACATCTTCCAATTCAGAAGATAGATTATATTCGATAGAGATATTATGTAAAAACGCTTCGCTAGCAAGCAATTGCTGAATATATTCACGTAAAAAATTGTTGATAGGAAATGGTTCCCGTTTAAATTCGTGAGCTTTTGAAATCGATAAAAATTTTGTAATAATACTATTTGCACGATCTAATTCAGGAATTAGTAAGTTTTTAAAAAGTTCTTTATGAACAGGTGAAACATTTTCTTGTAAAAATTGTAAATATCCTCGTACTGTTGTAAGTGGATTGCGAACTTCATGTGCAATTCCAGCAGCAATTCGCCCAGATAAGGCGAGCTTTTCTGCATCACGTTCTGTATTCAAATAATGAAAAACACTAATCACGCGGAAAATTTCACCATTTTGATCACGAATAATACGATTGTTACAAATACCATAATTTTTATCTAATATTTCTTCATTATAGTTCTCTTTTCCCGTTTTTAATGTTTCTAGTGCTTTTATTTTTTCTGGTGGCAATTGTAATAAGTCTTGAATGGGTTTTCCAATTATAGCGCTTCTTACTACACCGAAATCATCAGCAGCAGCTCGATTACATAGTGTAATGATTCCGTTTTTATCAATAAAAGTCACATGATGAGAAAAAGCATCGAAAATATGAATGAAGTGCTTTTCTAGTTGTTCAAATAGAAATAAAGAATCACAAGTAAGTTCAAAAATTGGTTCTTTGTCTTCCTTTGGAATATGCTGGATAGAATACGCCTTCCCCTTCTTCTGCATCTGTAAGCCGAGCTGAGAATTTTTATATGTAAAATGATGTGGCAAGTGATTCAATAGTTGCTCATAAAAACGAACTTTATTTTCTAGCTCTTTTATTTGATTTTCCTGAGATAAAATAGTATCCTCTTGAAGCATAAGTAAATAACCCCTCAATTTAAAAATTCTTCCATATAGTATATCATATTTTGACAGAGAAACTAGTTTCATTTGATGAAAGACAAGGAAAGGAGGAGCATAAATGATTTCTATTGGATTAACAGGATGGGGAGATCATGACTCTTTATATACAGATTCCTACGAAAATAGAAATAAATTACGAACATATAGTGAGTATTTTCCTATTGTGGAAGTCGATAGTTCATTTTATGCGATGCAACCTGCTCGCAATTATACAAAATGGGCAGGAGAAACGCCGAAAGATTTTTCGTTTGTTGTAAAAGCATATCAAGGAATGACTGGGCATATGCAGGGAGAAATCCCATTTGCAACAATTGAAGAGATGTTTGAAGTATTCAAACAATCCATTCTACCTCTTCAAGAGGTAAATAAATTACAGGCGATATTATTCCAATATCCACCATGGTTCGATTGTCAGAAGAAAAATGTAGAATTGCTGCGTTATACAAAGGAGAAAATGGAAGGGTTTCCATGTGCCATAGAGTTTAGAAATCAAACGTGGTTTCGCCCTCATATGCATGATAAAACATTACAATTTCTAGAACAAGAGAATTGGATTCATACAATTTGTGATGAACCACAAGCGGGTATTGGTTCCGTTCCGCTTGTATTAGAAGCAACTCATTCTGACATGGCACTGATCCGTTTTCATGGACGAAATGTTCATGGCTGGCTCGATAAGAGCGAAAATTGGAGGGCAGTTCGCTGTTTATATCGCTATAATAGGCAAGAGTTGGCGGAATGGGTAGACCGATTAAAACAGTTGCAGAAGAAAACAAAAAACATATATGTGCTATTTAATAATAATTCAGGTGGGGATGCAGCTGATAATGCAAAACAATTGATGGAAATGATGAATATTACATACGGGGAGCCAAAGCCAGAGCAGCTGAATTTATTTGAATAAGTAGAAGCTGATTGTTCTTGATGTATGTAGAAAAAAAAAGAAAAGCACTGTACAAACAGGGGGAATGTACAGTGCTTTTCTATATGAAAAAGAGGGGTAACAATGTTACTGAGCGTTTGGTTGATTCATCAATTGTTGGCTTCATAATAAATGATAATGGTTATCATTATCATTGTCAATGGTTTTCAAAAATAAAATAAAAAATTTATATATATTTGAGAGGAAACGTCCTCCCTCTACTTTTACATTCGTTCAGAAAAAAGAGGAACTATAAACTTTTCGTAATGCCCTTAGGAAGATGACTTCGCTTCGATTTTTTTGAAGAAAAGGATGCTCTTATTTAAAATAATAAAAAACAGCATTAACGCTGTTCTTTTTCTATAACATATTGTTGTAAATCAAAAGGAGTTATTTTTTGAACAAACTCCTTGGAGATAAGTGTACTGTCTGAAATAGTAGCACCTGTTTTCTTTTGATACACTTGTTTTAATAAATCGAGTTTTTCAGCAATATCTTTTGGCAATTCAATTGTTAATGTGCTCATCATTTTCCCCCTTATTGTTAGAGTACCGCTATAATACTAGGAGAAACAAGAAAAGAGACTGTGAAACATAAAAAAGGTTACCAGCAATTAATTGTTGGTAACCTTTTTTATGTATAAGAACAATATCTACTTTATGCAATACCGATATATTTTAAAGTTTTTGATGGGGTACTATGGTCAAAGAAGTGTTGTAAAAATGCGATATCAACACCAGATTTATATGCACAATATCCCCAAGTTTTTCGAAGTGTATGTGAGCTAATCCCTTCTAAACCAACTTCTTTTGCTGCTTTATTTAAAATATACCATGCATGCTGCCTTGTAATAGATTTTGTTCCTTTTTGAGACTTTAATAATGGTTCATTTCGTTTCCATGATTTACGTTCTTTCATATACTCTTCAATTGCGTGCTGTAAGTCTTCATTTACAGCGAACCATTTATGTTTTTTCACTTTTTCATTGTAAAATAAAATGGAATGACGAACAGTGTCATTTTCATCGATGACATCTCCAACTTTTAATTGTAAGATTTCACTTACTTTTAGGCCAGAGTTAACTGCTAATACGAATAATAGGCCATCACGTTTTGAAGATTGTAAAAGTATATTTTTGATTTTTTCTAATTGTTTCTCGTTTTGAATAGGTTGTCCTGCTTGTTTCATTTTATGCACTCTCCTCTTTTATATGTGTAAAGGAAAGGATTAACTTGGTTACTACTATAAAGGGAGAGTGTGAATTCCATGTGAACTCCTCGTGAAATTAAGACAAATTATTTGACTTCTTTTACTTTTTGTAAATCAAAATAAAAAACAACCCCGTTGTCGATATTATATACACCGTAATTAGCATGGTGTAATTCTAAAATATTTTTGACAATAGATAGACCAAGTCCAGTTCCACCAGTATGGCGGCTTCGTGAAGCATCTAAACGGTAGAAGCGATCCCATATTTTTTGTAAGCTTTCATCTGGAATTGGGTTACCGTTATTTTCAATTTCAACTTTTACTTTCTCTTCTCCATCTATCACACGAATACAAATATGCTTTGTATCAGGAGTATAACGGATGGCATTACTTAGTAAATTCACAACAACTTGTTCAATACGATTTCGATTTGCTTTAACGTATATAGAACAATCTATATCCATTTCTACCTGTAAATGTTTTTCTTCCATACTAAATAGTAACTTTGTATATACTTGCTGAATAAGATCCCCAATTGAAAAAGTCGTCATTTCTAATTTATAGGTACCAGACTCTAGTTTGGCTAGTTCTAACATTTCGACAATTAATCGATTCATATTTTCTGTTTCTTCTAAAATGACGTCCGTATAGTACGTTGTATCTTTACTAACACCGTCTTTAATTCCTTCTGCAAAACTTCTAATCACACTGAGTGGTGTTTTTAATTCGTGAGATACGCCAGAAATAAATTCTTTTCTTGTTCGTTCTAATTGTCGTTCTCTTTCAATATCTTGTTGTAATTTTGTATTTGCAATATTTAGGCGATCAATACGGTCTTTTAAATTAACCGATAGCGTATTAATACTACTAGATAGACTGCCAATTTCATCGTCTGCTGAAATTGGTAATTTTTCAGTGAAATCAAAGTTAGCCATTTTTTTTGTGACTCGATTCATTTTAATAAGCGGTTTTACAATGATTTTTGAATAATAAAAGGATAATAAAATAATAACAAAAAATACGATGATAAGTGCATACACGTAGTAATCTTTTAAAACAAGCATCGCTTCATTAACAGGTTGCAACGAAGTCATGGCGAAAACAAATTCTTTAATATGTCCACTTTCTACAATAGGTTGTACGAAAATTTGACTTTTACTGTCATCATCGTCACCTACTGGATAAGTAGTAAGTTCATTTGCGTTCGCATTATCAGGACTTGATGCAAAGTTCCATTGTTGAATGGCATACAATGTTTCTATATTATTTGCAAGGCGAATTTCATTTTTAGACGGAAGGTGAATTTGAGAAATAACACCTTCAAATGTACGAATCGTATATTTTGACTGTCCTTCTGTGTACTTGTTTTTTGGAGTAATCAATGGCCCAATGTCAGCTAAGAGATTATCATTTCGCCATACATTATAATTGGTTCTAATTTTAGTAGGGAATATTGAATTTTGTCTTACAATCCCCTGAACTTGGATAGGATCGTTTACCTTCAACTGTAAATTTATAAATTTATTATATTCATCAATTGTTAAAATATTGTTAAGAGGAATCATAAGCTGTTTATTAGATAAACGATCAACGATTTCAATATAGTAATTATTTTCACTTTTTATGCTTCCATCTGAACCTAATAAGACAATATCGGAATTGGTTTTATCATGAAACTCTTGTTTTAGTTTTCTTACTTCTTCAAATGTACCATCACTTTTTTCGTAACTTGTCACAAATTTTTCAAAGGCCGTTTGAACTGTTTTTATTTTTTTATCAATATAAAATTTTTCTAAATATAAAGATTGTCCAATGAAAAAGAGGAGAAAAGTAATCGTAAATAGTGCCGCTGTTAATAAAAAAAGTTTAAAGACAATGCTTCTTTTTTTCACTTCTTCACCTCAGTATATGCATATAAATATTTTCTTTATTATAACAAACGATAGTAGTAAGTAAAAATTGAAAATCTGTCTCTGTTTAGAAAAGTTTTTTGTAAAAAGTCATATACTCGTATGAATGGTTTTCTAAATATATTTATATATCATAGCGTGTTTTAGTACATTTTTTATGAGTAGTAACGTTCTTACTTTCAAATGTAGCAAAGAAAGAAGTTATCCTGAAATATGAAAAAAGAACTCGCCAGACGTATGACGAGTTCTTTTACGCTATTATTGTTGGATTGCTGCTTCTAAAGCAATTTCAATCATTTCGTTAAATGTAGTTTGACGCTCTTCTGCAGTTGTTTCTTCTCCCGTAAAAATATGGTCACTTACTGTTAATACAGATAGGGCATTTACACCATATTTTGCTGCCAATGTATAAAGTGCAGTTGTTTCCATTTCTACTGCTAATACACCGTAATCACCAAGTTTTTTCACCATATCCATGCTCTCGCGGTAGAATACATCTGCTGTTAATACATTCCCAACACGAATATGAAGTCCTTTTTCTGTTCCTGCATCATATGCTTTCTTTAAAAGATCAAAGTTTGCAGCTGGTGCAAAATCGAAACCAGGGAATGTTAAACGATTAATATTAGAATCTGTACATGCTGTCATTGCAATAATCACATCGCGTACTTTAACATCTTTTTGAATGGCCCCACAAGTTCCTACACGAATTAAATTTTTTACTCCATAGCTTTGGATTAATTCGTTAACGTAAATGGAAATAGAAGGTACCCCCATGCCTGTTCCTTGAACAGAAACACGTTTCCCTTTATATGTTCCAGTGAACCCTAGCATACCACGCACATTATTATAGCAAGTTACATCTTCTAAAAATGTTTCCGCGATATATTTTGCGCGTAATGGATCGCCAGGTAATAAAATAGACTCAGCAATTTCCCCTTGTTTCGCTTCAATATGAACGCTCATAAAATAACCTCCTTCATTATGTATGAATACAAATCAATATCATCTGCATTATACACTAGTAATACTACTAATTTAAATCTTTTTCTTACTTTTAGTAAAATAGAAGGATTTCATAAATGGTTATATAGAATACATAAAAAAGAGAGATGGAGTAACGAAATAAGAACCCGAATTGGTAAAAAATGCGGTGGGTGATTTGATGAAAAATCTTGGGATTGCATTTGTAGCTTTATTCTTGCTTGTTGCTGGAGGTTTTTACATAAAGAAATATCAAGGAATAGCAGAAACAACTGCCATGATTCAAGAAGTGAAATGGGATATAAAGAAAGGAAAAGAAAATAAAAAAGTAGATCTTGCATTTCAGTTGTTTAACAAAAAGAGCAATGCGATTCGAGGGGTAAATGATCAACTTCGAGCAGTTGTTGTAGATGAGAATTTAGGAGAGATACAGGAGGTAAAACCTATCTTTATCGGTAGTGGATCCTATAAAATAACGCAAAAGATAGAGAAAAGTAAGGAATATACAGTTTTTTTATATGAAGACCATAATAAAACGGAATCATCCTTTTCTAAGAAAAACTTTGGAGAAAAAAATAAGAACAAGCCAAAAGGTTTGGTAGGAGATACCATTTTAACAAAGAAGATTGGTGACCACCAAGTTTCGCTTTTATTTGGTGCTCTACATCCAAATGAAGCAGCTACATTAACGTTTCAGTTTCAAGCTAAAAAAGGGGAGAAGCTGAAAATAGGCTCTCATCGGGGAGTAAAAAGTACACTTTCCATTGTTGATGAAGAGAGAGAACATTTTATATATGGAGTACCTTTTCATGTGGAAGAACAATTGCAGTATCGTATAACATTTCCACAAGAAGGAACATATAAAATATGGGGGACGTTTTATTTAAATGATAAAAAATATAAACAGGAGTTTATTGTTCAAGTACAAAAGCGAAAAAACAGCTAATCATTAGCTGCTTTTTCGCTTTCCTATTAACTTTGTTACAGCAAGCATTGTAACGGGTAATGAATGGTTTTTCCTAAATGCTAAATATTTTCCGCTCCAAACTGGTTTATATTTTTCTTTAAAATGTCGTAACCCGCTAAAACTATATGTATAACGTACATTGTTAAAAATAGCAGCGGCAACTCGTTCAGACCAAAATGATTGAGCAGACAATCCAACATTAGAAAGAGGTGCCATACCAATATTAAAGGAATGATAATCGTTTTCTTTCGCCCACTGGAATAGATGAATAAAGATTGCATCCATAATTCCGCTCGGTGCGTCAGGATAATAGCGCATTAAATCTACAGAAAGGATACCGCTTTGGTAAACAGGCATAAATGTAGTAAAGGCGATTATTTTGCCTTCTGCATCTGATAAAGTAGCGATTGGAGCACGATTGATATACTCTCTATCAAAATATCCAAGCGAAAAGCTTTTCTCTTTTTTTCCGCCAAGCCATGCGTCCGATACTTTTTTTAGCTCTTCATATAACGCATCTGAAAATGGAGGTTGGTGAATCGAGAACGTGTAACCTTCTCGTTCAAAACGGTTAAAAGTAGCGCGTAATCCAGCACGTTTCTTTCCGGAAATCGTAAATGTATTTAGGTCTACAACAGCTTCCTCACCAAGTTTAAAGAAGTTATAGCCAAAGTCATGATATAAACTCATCCATCTACTTTCAATTTGATAAAAAACGCAAATATAGCCAAATCGATCAGCTTCTATTAGAAATTCTTGCAGTACTGTCCGAAAGGAAGTAGGATCACCAATTGGATCGCCGAGTACGACTAACCGTTTTCCTGTGATAGAAAATAAAAGAAGTGCTTTTCCATCACTGCTGAAGAAGAATTGTTTATCTCCTAAAAAGCCTAGATGGCTTAATACGTTTCCACCATATTGGTCTAAAAAATTTTGCAAACGTTTATCGTTTGCTGGTTGCCCAGGAAATTCATTGCGGTAACGGTTGGCAATGAGCGAACCGATAAGTAAAAAAGTTGGCACAAAGAACGCAGCTGCAAGTGCACTTCGTTTTACTTGTGTAATATTACGAACGACAAAATCAGGTTTAAATGCATCTTTTGCTTCTGCAAATACAACTCCTAAGTTCTTGTACAAATATAAAATAATGAATAAAAATATAAATAGTTTTATGATATCTGAGAAAGATACTTCCATTCTCTCACGTACAAACCTTTTTCGGAGCATGTATAGAACAGCAAGTACAATTAGTAAAATGAAAGTTTCTTCAATATCAATCCCTTTTAACGTATTAAAAATAGCAGCACCAATTAATGAGACGATGGTCATATAGTAAGACCGTTTTGTTCCATAGTAAATCCCTCTTGATAAAATAAAAAGAAGGATACCAAATGTGAGTGATAAGCTAAAAGAAAATTGAATGAGATGTTTTGGTGCTAAAATATGTAATGCATGTGCTCGGTCTATACTCGTCGGTAAAATCGTTGACAAAATAACCATTAAACCAGCAAAAGCTGTTAGCGCTGCTGAGGCCCAAGATCCTAATTTTCCGATGAAATCGCGCTGTAATGTCCAAAGAACCCCCGTTGTTTCTAAAGCGGGTGCGATAAATGGTTTGTCTTCCATTTTTTTTAGAGCAGCCCCTGTCATTTCAAAAGCAGCAAATATAAGGCCGAGGCAAAACGGTAAAATATAGTATACAAGTCTGTATAGTAACATGGCAGGTAATAAAACGCCTGTATCAATCCCGTATTGTCCTAAACCACTCAAAAATACAAGGTCAAATGAACCAAGACCACCTGGGACAAGACTGATAACCCCAGCTAAAGCAGCAATTACATATACCCCTAAAAATTTACGGAAATCGATGTGAATTCCAAATAGCATCAAAATCACATACATAACAATTCCAGCAGAAAGCCATTCCACTAAAGAAACAAGTGAATAGAGAACGGTTGGATTTTTTTCTTCTTCTTGTCCATCTACATTTTGTTTTTTTCTATTTTTTAGTTTTGAAAAACCAATATATAGAGGAACAAAAAGAGCGAAGAAGATGAGAACGGGCCATAGCCAAGGGTTTTCATGCAAAATAAACTGTGTATCCAATATTCCAATAAGACCAAGAAATGAGAGAAGCGCTAATCCATTAATAAAAGCAGTTGTCATCCAAGCAATGCTTTTAATCAGCTTTCCATTTTCATTTATGTAAGGACGATATAATATCGTACGTACACCAGCTCCAACTAGACCACCAAAGCCAAGAAATCCATTTAAAGTGTTAGCAGTCCAAGAAACACGAAAGATTTTTTTGACAGGTATATCTGTTTTCAAGTGCCGGAGCATAACGAAGTCATAAAAGAACATTGTTGATACAGCTAATGCACCAAGTGTAATCGCTAAAAAGACCCCTCCCGTTGGGATGTTTTTAATTGTTTCGATTGCGTCGCGAAATGAAATCCCCGCTAGTTCTTTCCGTGCTTGAAAGAAAACAATTGTCAGTACAACAAACGGGAAAATAAATTTTCCAATTTGTAATAAACGTTTCCATGAAAACGACATAAATACAACTCTCCTTGTTTAAGAAAACTGAGACAACAATATACTTTATTATGACAAACTTCAAAGAAAATAAAAAGGTGAATTCCAAAATAGTGCAGTGGTTTTTTCTATTTTTCATTTAATATTGATTCAGAATGTTTTTTTTATTCTGGAAATAAGTTAAACTAAAGCAAAAAGAAGGAAGAGGGGCCGGAGATGATTATAACAGGTTATGCAGGATGGGAATTAGAAAAAGCGCAACCGAATACGTCTGAGGATTTTTTCAATAGATCTGAGTTTACATATATATGTAATGGGAAGGAAAAAACATTTTCTATATTATATGTCCGATACTTTGAAGAAATTTTGCATGAAATTACCCCCTTTGAAGGAAAGCCAGTTTTTAAAATAGAAGGAAAAGACATATATTTACGCGATATCGCTGCTCTTGCATATTTTCTCAAAAATCCAGATATATATAGACAAAAACGCGTGTATATCAATAGAATAGAGGATTTTCAAGACATTTTTGATGAAAGTGTAGTGGGAAAAGTACAAGAGATTTTGGTTGAACTACATGAGAAGAAACAAGTAGAGATTGTGTAAAATGGCAAAGGGGAGAAAAGGGTATGTCTAATTCAATGGTTGAGAATCAAACAGAACAGGTTTCAGCATTTTTAGAGGAAGTAATTGCTCTGATGACAAACTATGTGAACTATCATTCGCTACCTTCTTTATTAAAAGAGGCACCAACAGGTGATAAAAATTACTATGAAGGATTACTAGCAGCTGTAAGAAGATTACTTGTTTTTTGTGAAGAAGGATTAGATGCATGTCTCATTTTGCTAAATAGTCAACCATTTCGAAAAACAGCCGCTGAAAAAACATTGTACAAAATTTATCATCAAGTTATTGCTGAATTTTTTTCACCAAAAAATGATCAGTGGTATGAAAATAGTCGATCAGCATACACTGGAAAAAATTCGATTGTATTTCAACGAACACCACCTTCTTCTATGGTAAAGGTGATGAAAGAATTAGAAGGGAAATTCCAGACAATGCGTGAGGAATTAGAATATTATGAAACAGATTATCAGACTAAAATGCTGCACAAATATTAATATGGGATGCCAAAGGATAGAAACAAGGAAAAGAAGCTAGAAGAAACCTAGCTTCTTTTCCTTGTTTAGACGGTATATAAGAGAATGATGGTGAATATAGTTAAAGTGGATAGCATCGAGGAGGTGTGACATGAGCCAACAAGGTGTATTTACCGATTACTTTCATGAAGTAGAGAGCTGGTGTGAAAGTGTTCTAGATGTATTAGATAGCCGTGCAATGGAAGTATACGATGTCCATATGCTTGCTTATAAAATTCAAAGCTTGTTAGAACGTATGAAAGAAAATGAATACGAGACAGACGCAGAATTTCTATATGAAATTAGCGAGGATGTAGAACATATACAACATCATTTACAAGAAGTATTTATGCAAGAAGAGGAACAATGTGAATTATATGAACGAACGTATTTAGATAGATCGGTTCCAATTGGAGGACATACATTGCCTCCATTACCGTATCCATATCATGATTTGGAACCTTATATTTCCAGAGAGGTTATGATGTTGCATCATGATAAGCATCATCGTAGTTATGTAGAAGGGTTAAATAAAGCGGAGAAAATGATGGAGGAAGCACGGAGGACAAATAAATTTGATTTAATTAAACATTGGGAAAGAGAAGCTGCCTTTCATGGTTCAGGGCATTATTTACACACGATATTTTGGAATAATATGAAAAAAGATGGCGGCGGGAGTCCAAGGGGGGAATTATCAGAAGAAATCGAAAAAAATTTCGGGAGCTTTTTACGTTTTCAAAAGCATTTTACAGAAGCTGCATCAAAAGTAGAAGGGGCTGGTTGGGCGATTCTTGTTTGGGTCCCGCGTTCAGGAAGGTTAGAGATTCTACAGAGTACATTGCATCAATTATTTACCCAGTGGGATACAGTACCATTACTGGTGCTTGATGTATGGGAACATGCTTATTATTTACAATACAAAAATAAAAAAGAAGAATATATTAAAAATTGGTGGAATGTTGTAAATTGGCCAGATGTACAAAAGAGATTTGAGCAAGCGAAACAATTGGAATGGATTCCGTATTAGACGCATGTTTGTGCGTCTTTTCTTGTGGTGGCAGAAAGAATATTTTATTCATATTTTAAAAGGCCAAGCATACACTTGTACAAAAAAGTGCCAAAAGGACGTGGGGGAAGTATGAAACGAGCTTGGGTGATAGTTGCACTTCTTATTATGTGTATGCATACGATGCCTAATTCTACATATGCACAAATGAACAATGTGAGTGCCCATAATGCTGTATTAATGGAAGAACATTCAGGGCGTGTTTTATATGGGAAACGTGAACATGAACCACAAAAAATTGCTAGTATTACAAAAATCATGACAGCGTTACTAGCTGCTGAATCGGGAAAAATGAAGGAAATGGTCTCTATTAGTAACAAGGCAGTTCGTGTAGAAGGCTCAGCGATTTATTTAAAACCTGGACAAAAAGTGAAATTAGAGGACTTAGTTTATGGTTTAATGCTTCGATCTGGTAATGATGCAGCGCAAGCGATTGCTGAAAAAGTTGGTGGAAGTATAGAGGGATTTGTGTATTTAATGAATGAAAAAGCAAAAGAAATTGGAATGAAAGATACTCACTTTTCGAACCCACATGGTTTAGATGGTGATGGCACGCATTATTCTTCTGCTTATGACATGGCACTTTTAACAAAGTATGCAATGGGAAATGAAACATTTCGAAAGATTTTTGGGACAAAAACATACCAATCGGAATCGTGGGATTACCCATGGAAAAATAAACATAAGCTTGTTACGTCATATTATGAATTTGCAACTGGAGGGAAAACAGGATTTACAAAAAAAGCAGGGCGTACCCTTGTAACGACAGCATCAAAAAATGGTTTGGATTTCATTGTAGTAACGCTAAAAGCCTCGAGTGATTGGGATGATCATATGTATTTATTTGATCAAGGATTTAAACGATATAAGTTAACAAAAGTGTTAGCACAAGGGGCATTTCCGGAATTGAAAGAAAAGAAGTATGCTCATCATGTTTATACAAAGAATGGTTTTGCAGTGCCGTTAGCAAGTGATGAAAAAAATAAAGTTTTATTAAGAGTCGAATTGGATAAACGTGCAAATTTAAAAGATGGAAACAAAGTAGGGAAAATAGTTATTTATGTAGGAAATGAAAAAGTAGGGGAACGAAATTTATTTTATAGTAAGAGGAAATTAGTAGCTACAACAGGGGCGTACTGGAATAATGTGAGAGAAATTTTTTCTCATATGATAGGTGTGAACGGCGATGGTTAATCTTGTATGGGTGGCAATGGCAGTTATTGGAATTGTATATGCGATGGTAAATGGAACGATGGAAGAAGTAAATAAAGCTGTTTTTGCAGGGGCAAAAGATGCTGTAACAATTTGTATAGGGTTAATAAGTGTTTTAGTATTTTGGTTAGGTTTAATGAAGATTGCAGAAGAAGCAGGTTTGTTAAAAAAGTTAGTTTCGTTATTTATGCCAATTGCAAAAAGACTATTCCCGGAAATACCAAAAAATCATCCGTCAATGGGGTTCATCTTATCCAATATGATGGCAAACTTTTTTGGATTAGGAAATGCAGCGACACCGCTTGGGATTAAAGCAATGGAGCAGTTAAAAGAATTGAACGGCGGGAAAGATTCTGCGAGCCGCTCTATGGTAACATTTTTAGCGCTAAATACTTCTGCCATTACACTAATTCCAACGACTGTCATTTCAATTCGAATGACATATGAATCGGCGAACCCAACTGAAATTGTAGGGGTAACATTTATAGCACAAGTCATTTCTATGATTGGAGCAATTTGGATTGACCGCTATTTTTACCGAAGAAGAAGTAGGAAGGGGCGGAAAAAGTGAGTATTGTTAACACTATATCACTATGGATTATTCCATGTGTGATCGGATTTATATTATTATATGGGACAATCAAAAAGGTTCCGACCTATGAATCATTTGTAGAAGGTGGAAAAGAAGGAATTCAAATTGCGATTTCTATTTTACCATTTATGGTAGGGATGCTTGTATCTATTTCCATTTTTAGAGCATCAGGCGCGCTAGATGCGATGATATCGGTTATGAAGCCCGCATTAGATATAATTCATGTACCTGCAGAGATTGTTCCGCTTGCGCTTATACGCCCGATTTCTGGATCGGCAGGTTTGAGCATTACGACCGATTTAATTGCTACATATGGACCGGATTCTTTTATTGGTAGATTAGCGTCTACGATGCAAGGAAGTACAGATACGACATTTTATATTTTAACAGTGTACTTTGGTGCTGTCGGAATTCGGAAAATGGGGGATGCACTAAAGGTTGGTTTGTTTGCTGATTTAATTGGGATTATTTGTTCGATTGTATTTGTTTCATTATTATTTCATTAAAGTTATTCATTTTTTTCTCCTATTCACTTATAATACGTATACAGCCGCTATTAAGGTGTCGCTTAATAGCGTTTTTTTTATGCGGTAAATTTGACAAAATAATGAACTTTTGTTGTAAACAACTAGTAGAACATCAATAATAATAAAGGGGAAAATTTGCTATTGACCCTTTGAAGTTTACACTATACCTATGTTGTTTGGAGAAAACTAGAGTAAATCGCTACAAGACTTGGGCGGTTGCCAAGTGTTTCTAATGAAGGTAAGATAAATTTGAGGTGAAAAAAGGAAATGGAACGACTACAAAAAGTGATTGCACAAGCAGGTATTGCATCAAGAAGAAAGGCTGAGGAGCTTATTCAACAAGGGAAAGTGAAAGTTAACGGAAAAATTGTGACCGAATTAGGCACAAAGGTAACTCCTCAAGATAAAGTAGAAGTAAATCATATTCCTCTTGAGAAAGAAGAGCCTGTTTATTTCTTATTATATAAACCGACAGGAGTTATTTCGAGTGTATCAGATGATAAAGGACGAAAGGTTGTTACAGACTTTTTCCAAGATATCCCGCAACGTCTATTTCCGATTGGGCGTTTAGACTATGATACATCCGGTGTGTTATTGATGACAAATGATGGTGACTTTGCAAATATATTAATGCATCCAAAGTACAAGGTGGAAAAAACATATGTTGCAAAGGTAAAAGGTCCGCTGACAGGCGAAAAGATTCGCATGTTGGAAAAAGGCGTTATATTAGAAGATGGAAAAACATCACCGGCACGTGTGAAAATTATTTCTTGGGATAAGCGTAAAGAAATGTCAATTGTACAATTGACAATTCATGAAGGACGCAATCGTCAAGTTCGCCGTATGTTTGAGGCGATTGGCTGTAAAGTCATGAAGTTAAAGCGTGAACGATACGCTTTCTTAGAAGTAGGTAGCTTGCGCCCTGGTGACGCACGAGAATTGACGCCGCATGAAGTGAAACAACTGCGTGCATTGGCATCTACAAAGCCAAGATAACGAATCACCAGTGGATTGTTCCACTGGTGATTCGTTACATGAGACCATTTTGTGAAAATAAGTGGGAGCCTTACTGACCATAACAACCCGATTGGCGAGGGCTCATAATGAGTGAGGGATGAAGAAAACCTCACTGATTAACGGTTCACTTTATGTGATTTTGTACCTATATAGATATGAACTAGAGAGAGGAGTGGGGAGATGAAAAAGAATCGTTTACTATTTCGCGTTCTGATCTTACTGATTTTAAGCGTGGCAGTTGGTTTTACATTATATCAAAACTTTTTTGCAGATAAAGAAAAAATGCAAGTTGGAAAAGTTGCACCTAATTTCGTTGTGACAACTTTAGACGGAAAGAAAATAGAACGAAAAGACTTAAAAGGAAAAGGAATATTTTTAAACTTTTGGGGAACATGGTGTAAGCCTTGTGAAAAAGAGATGCCTTATATGAATGAGCTATATCCGAAGTATAAAGAAAAAGGTGTAGAAATCATTGCGTTAGATGCAGATGAAACAGAAATCGCGGTGAAAAATTTTGTAAATCAATATGGATTAAAGTTCCCTGTTGCAATTGATAAAGGATCAGAAGTTATTAATACATATGGAGTCGGTCCACTACCAACTACGTTTTTAATTGATAAAGAAGGAAAGGTAATCCAAATGATTACGGGGACACAAACAAAAGAACAAATGGAAGAATATTTAAAGAAGATTACTCCATAATTGGGTAAGCCTTTACATATTTAGCGAGGTACTATAAGTATAGTACCTAAGTTGAAAATTCTGAGTATTGCGTGAAATTTGTTTCAGATTATACAATAGTGATAGAAACAAGAGGCGGTGAAAGTGTTGGAACAGGTGAAATGTGAATGCGGACATGTGAATCCGATAGGAACTATTTTTTGTGAATCTTGTGGTAAGCCTTTTGAAAACAATGAAAGTGCCAAGCTATTAGATATGCGTTACGAGGGAAGTGCAAGGCGCTCTATTACACAAACGAAAACGATTGTTGATAAGATTTGGAGTTTCTTTTCTTCTGTCAAAGTCGGAGTATGGCTCATTGTGATTACGCTATTAGCGTCTGCTATAGGGACAATATTCCCGCAAGAAATGTATATTCCTTCAGGTGTAACACCGAGTGAATATTATGAACAAGAGTATGGTTTTTTAGGAAAATTATATTATCAATTAGGTTTTAATCACTTATATAGTTCATGGTGGTACATAATTTTAATTGCGTCAATTGGAGTTTCGCTTGTGATATGTAGTTTAGACCGAGTGATTCCACTTTATAAAGCTTTAAAGAAACAAGGGGTCAAAAGACATCCGAGTTTTTTAAAAAGACAGCGATTATATGGAACGGCTTCACCGAAAGAAGGAGAATTGGACACGATTCAAGCGAATTTAAAAAAAAGAAATTATAATGTAAGAGTCGACGGTGAAAACATTTTAGCGGAAAAAGGACGTTTTTCCCGTTGGGGACCATATGTGAATCATGTTGGTCTTATCATTTTTTTATTCGGAGCAATGCTTCGTGTCCTTCCTAGTATGTATGTAGATGAATCCGTTTGGATAAGGGATGGAGAAACGAAGGAAATCCCGGGAACAAACGGGGAGTATTACTTAAAAAATGAGAAATTTATAAAAGAAGTTTATGATAAAGAAAATGAGGAAGATAAGAAATTTGATACCGCTATTGATCGAATCGGAGATAAAATGATTGCGAAAAACTATCAAACGAATGCTATTTTATATAAAGCGGTTGGGAAAAAAGTGGCAGGACAAAAACCAAAATTAGAAAAAGTAAAAGAAGCGAAAATCCGCGTAAATGAACCGCTTAAATTTAATCATTTCGCCCTTTATCAATATTCTTATAAAGAAAGTGAATTTCGGAGTATGTCCTTCCATTTACAGAATAAAGAAACAAAGCAAAAATGGGGACCGATTAAGGTTGATTTAAACCATCCTAAGGAATCATATGACTTAGGAAATGGATATTCTCTTACACTACTAAGCTATTTCCCAGATTTTTATTTTGATGAGAGCGGTAAACCGAATACAAAAACGAAGCTTCCCAATAATCCGGCGTTTGTGTTTAAAATGTTTACACCTGAAACACCCCAAGGAGAAATTAGTTTCGTTGGAATTCAACAAAATATAGAGCCAGAAGGAAATAATAAATATAAACTGGCATTTGCAGGAGTAGAAATGCAAAACGCAACAGCACTCGTTGTTCGAAAAGATTTAACGTTATGGATTCTTGGAGTTGGAGGATTTATATTTATGGTTGGTGTTATTCAAGGGATGTATTGGAATCATCGCCGTATTTGGATACAACGCGTAAAAGATGAATGGTGGATTGCTGGTCATACGAATAAAAACTGGTTTGGTTTACGTAAAGATATTGAAAGAGTACTAGAAGGGACATCTATTCCGCAACCATACGATAAAGTGAATGATAAAAAAATTAGCTAAGGTGGGGAGAATATATGGTGCAAATAAGCAGTAATTTCTTATTTATCGCTTTTATTTTATATTTAATCGCAACGCTTTTTTTTGGAGGAGCAATAAAAGAAAAAGGCCGAAAGTGGGCAAATATAGGGATAGCGATAACAATTTTAGGATTTGCCTCACAAACAGTATATTTTGTAACAAGGTGGATTGCTTCTGGACATGCGCCAGTGAGTAACTTCTTTGAATTCGGTACATTTTTTGGCATGATGCTTGTTGGTGCATTTATTATTATGTACTTTATGTATCGCATAAGTATAGTTGGCTTATTTGCCTTACCGGTAGCGTTATTATTAATTGCCTATGCCAGTATGTTTCCGAGGGAAATTTCACCGCTTATCCCATCTTTGAAAAGTAATTGGTTACATATTCATGTGACAACAGCGGCAGCTGGACAAGCTATTTTAGCGATTAGCTTTATTACAGGAGTTATGTATTTACTGAAAAATGTCGATCAATCTAGGAGCACAAAGCGAACATTTTGGCTAGAAACCGTTGTATTTACACTTGTTTGTGCTGTTGGATTTATAGCGGTAACAACAACTTATTCTGCAATGAAATATGAAGCGAAGTTTCAGTGGGTGGATAAGAACAAACAAAAGGCTGAAATGGAGTATCATTTACCTGCTTTAGTTGGGCCGAATGAAGGAAAATTAATAACAGATGGAAAGTTTGAGCCGGTCATAGATATGCCAGCGCTAATAAATGCAAAAAAATTAAATACGGTAATTTGGTCATTTCTTATTGGAACAGGATTGTATGTCATAGCAAGGCTTGTATTACGAAAAAGAATATCAGCAGCCCTTCAACCGATTTTAAAAAATGCTAACAGTGATTTGCTTGATGAAATTGGGTACCGTTCGATTGCGATAGGTTTTCCGGTTTTTACTCTAGGTGCGCTAATTTTTGCAATGATTTGGGCGCAAATTGCGTGGACGCGTTTTTGGGGATGGGATCCAAAAGAGGTTTGGGCACTTATTACATGGCTTTTTTATGCAGCAGTTTTACATTTACGCTTATCGAAAGGATGGCATGGTGAGAAGTCTGCATGGCTCGCAGTAATCGGTTTTGCGATTATTATGTTTAATTTTATTGCCGTAAATTTAATTATTGCCGGGCTGCATTCTTACGCATAACGTACCTTTTTATTATAAGGAAAATAGAATCAGTCGTATAAGAGAAAAAGTTTTAATAGTAGCTAGTAGGAAAGTGAGCGTCACTTTCCTACTATATTTTTATCAAATGTTTTTCTTTTTTGAGAAAAACATGACAAAGTACAGGTCAATTTTGTAAAATAATGTCGAGGCCGAAATGCTTGTTCAAGAAAAATACATAGTTTTAGAAAAATAATGAACAAACTTTATTATTCTTGTGAAGTATAATATTTAAAGTGAAGAATGGATCATTTTAGCATGATTCCTTATGAAATGAGAATAAGCATAGGATTATATTGGAGAAAGGTAGGTGTGAACCGCAGCGGTCATTTTGAAACATAAGCCGCAGCGGGTAGCAATGGAAAACGAACCAAGAATTTTAGTTGTAGATGATGAGGATCGAATTCGTCGTTTATTAAAAATGTATTTAGAAAGAGAGAACTACGTAATTGATGAAGCTGACAATGGTGATACAGCTTTAGAAAAGGCACTGCAAAATGATTATGATTTAATTCTATTAGATATTATGATGCCTGGAAAAGATGGAATAGAAGTTTGTAAAGGAATTCGTGAGAAAAAAGCAACACCAGTTATTATGCTGACAGCTAAAGGTGAGGAAGTAAATAGAGTACAAGGATTTGAAGTTGGATCTGATGATTATATTGTAAAACCATTTAGTCCGCGCGAAGTTGTTCTTCGTGTGAAAGCTGTATTGCGCCGTTCTGTATCGACAACATTCTTTACACAAGATACAACCACGAAAGATGTAATTGTATTCCCGCATCTAACAATTGATAATGATGCTCATCGCATTACAGCAGATGGACAGGAAGTAAATTTAACACCGAAAGAGTATGAATTGTTACTATTCTTAGCGAAGTCTCCAGATAAAGTGTTTGATCGTGAACAATTATTAAAAGAAGTGTGGCAATATGAATTCTTTGGAGACTTACGTACAGTGGATACACATGTGAAGCGTTTACGCGAGAAGCTCAGTAAAAAATCACCTAATGCAGCGAAGATGATTGTAACTGTATGGGGCGTGGGTTATAAGTTTGAGGTTGTGAACGACTGATGCTTTGGCGGAGTGTAGTAGGTAAGTTATGGATGACCATATTACTGCTTGTTTCGTTTGTTCTTGGCTTTGTAGCGATTTTACTTTCCCAGTTTTTTAGAACGTATTATGTCGATTTGAGTGAGACTAGACTGACGAAAGTAGCTCAAAGTGTCACAGAGCTTGTTGAAGAAGGTGCGGATGTAAAAACGATTGAGAATATCGCATATAAGTTTAGTGACCCGCTTTCACGCATTATTATTGTGAAAGATGGTAAGGAATTCTCTGCTTCTCCGAAACAAGAAGGATTGGTCACACTTACGATAGACGATTTAAAAGCAGATAAAGAATTAGCAGCTGTTTTTATCAACCAGAAAGAAAATAAAAATAAAATTAGACAATTTCCTGATGGGAAAACAAAACAAAGTTCCGAAAATGATATTATGATTGTCGGTAAGCCGTTGAAAGGAACAAAGAATAGCGCGGTATTTGTATATGAATCATTACAAGTTCCAATAAAAGGTATGGAAAAGGCAACGGATTTTATTTTTCTATCAGCCGGAATTGCGATTATTTTAACAACATTCTTTGCTTTCTTCTTATCAACACGAATTACAGCGCCGCTCCGTAAGATGCGTGAAGTAGCATTTGAAGTAGCGCGCGGTAAATTTGATGCGAAAGTGCCGATGGTTTCCCAAGATGAAATTGGAGAGTTAGCTACAGCTTTAAACCAAATGGGAAAGCAATTGAAGTTTAATATGAATGCGCTGCAACAAGAAAAAGAACAGCTATCGAGCATTTTAAGTAGTATGGCTGATGGTGTAATTACGCTAAATCAAGAAGGGGAAGTTGTTGTCATTAATCCGCCAGCGGAACATTTCTTGCAAGTATGGCAAGAAGAAAACGACCTGGAGTTAAGTAGAAACTTGCCGCCTGAGCTTGTGGAACAGTTCCATTTTGTTGCTGAGAGTGAACAACAGCAAGTCATTGAAATGAATCTCCAAAAGGGAAATTATGTTGTTTTAATGACGCCTCTTTATAATCAAACGAAAATTCGTGGAGCAGTGGCTGTACTTCGAGATATGACAGAAGAGCGCCGCTTAGAAAAAATGCGAAAGGATTTTATCGCGAATGTATCACATGAACTACGCACGCCGATGGTGATGCTACAAGGATACAGTGAGGCAATCTTAGATGATGTTGTTCAAACAAAAGAAGAAATAAACGAATTTGTACAAATTATCTACGATGAATCTGTTCGTTTAGGGCGTCTTGTAAATGAACTTTTAGATTTGGCTCGAATGGAAAGTGGACATGTGGAATTGCATATGTCTGAAGTGGAGATTCACCCGTTTGTTGAGAAAATCGGACGTAAATTCCAAGGGATTGCACAGGATAAAGGGGTCAAGTTAACTGTTGATTTTCGCACGGAGGTTACAGAGCATACTTTTGATCCAGATCGACTAGAGCAAGTGTTGACGAATTTGATTGATAATGCAATTAGACATACAAGTGCTGATGGGCATGTGAAACTTGTTATTGACAAGAAGGATGCTGGAATTGTATTTGAAGTGCAAGATACGGGTGCAGGTATTCCTGAAGAAGATATTCCATTTTTATTTGATCGATTCTATAAAGCGGATAAAGCAAGAACGAGAGGAAAAACAGGTGGTACTGGTTTAGGTCTTGCGATTGCGAAAAATATTGTTCAAAGTCATGATGGAAAAATCTCGGTATCAAGTGTTGTTGGAGAAGGAACAACCTTCTTTGTATACTTACCAAATCATGCGTTGTAATATATATAACATGGGCATTATATAAGGAATAAGGATAACAGTTCTACTATTTTATTTATTCATTTTGAAGATTGTTTCTCGATTGAATAAAGGATAGTAGAACTTTTTATCCCGCTATTTTAGGGTAGTAAGACTCCATCTTAAGATTCAGAAAGAAGAAAGGAAGATAGGTGGGAGTAGGGCTACCCGTAACAGCCCGATTGGTGAGGGCTCATAATCAGTGGGGGATGAAGAAAACTCCACTGATTAAAGTTTCACTGTATTGAAGAGAGGATGAGCTGAACTGAGACTGTACACTAAAACGGGAGATAAAGGACAAACAAGTGTTGTTGGTGGACGAGTGGATAAAGATCATTATCGTGTGGAAGCATATGGTACGATTGATGAAGTGAACTCTCATATTGGATATGCTATGACTTTCTTACAAGATGGAAAATTTCAAGACATTTATCAGGAATGTGAAAATATTCAACATGAATTATTCGATTGTGGAGGAGATTTGGCCATTGTTGGGCAGAAAGTACCTTATAAAGTGACAGATGAGATGGTGGAATATTTAGAAGAACGTATTGATCAATATATAGAGGAAGCTCCTCCGTTAGAACGTTTTATTTTGCCGGGGGGAAGCAAAGCGGCTGCTGCGATTCATATTGCTCGAACAGTAACGCGAAGAGCGGAACGAGCGATTGTATCATTAAGAAAGCAAGAAGAAATAAATGAAGTTGTTCTGCGTTATGTGAACAGGTTATCTGATTATTTATTTGCGATTGCGAGAGTAGTGAATGCACGTTTGCAAATTGCTGATGTTGAATATAATCGAAGTGCGATTGTGTTTCGGAATAACGGAAAAAAGGAAGTGGACTAAATCACTTTCTTTTTTTTGTATACTTTTTTCCGTATTATACCACAATAGAGAAAGGATAACGGCTAATAGAAAGCGGAGGATACATATGAAAGTTTTTAAAATTGGTATCATCATAACAGGATTATTCTTTTGTTCCCAATTATATGTTTATGCTGATGAAAATCAGTGGACATGGCCTGTCGACGGTAGAATTAGTGACTACTTTGGGACTAGACATGGAAAACATTATGGGATTGATATTGCCGCTCAAGTTGGAACTCCTGTTGTAGCGATTCGAGATGGCATCGTAACAAAATCGTACTTTTCCAATAGTTATGGACATGTTGTATTTGTAAAACATGGGAAATATGAAGCTGTTTATGCTCATTTAAATAAGCGATATGTTATTCAAGGAGATCGCGTTCGAAACGGTGAAGTCATCGGTGAGGTTGGAAATACAGGTGAATCGAGAGGAGCGCACTTACACCTAGAAATTCATCAAGGAAATTGGACAATTGAAAAAAGAAATGCAATGAATCCATTACTTGTTTTAGATGAAAAGTGGGATCAAGTCGTTTCATCGTCTTTATATGTTGTCCAAAAGGGGGATACGCTCGTTAAAATTGCACATAAGTTTGGGACTACGGTAGACAAAATAAAAAAGAAAAATGCACTGCGGCAAGATCAAATTTATCCAAATCAAAGATTATATATTAATTAAAACAAGAGCTAGCTTCAGCTAGCTCTTGTTTTACCAAAAAATAAAGACACATATAAATCCGGAAATAGCTAAATAGCTATAATAATAAAAGACTTTTGCTCTTGTTTTTTCTTTCGTTCGAAATAAAACAATCGTCGGTTCAATTAAACCGATTGTAAGGCATAACAAACCGAGAAGCATGCACCCAATTGAAAAAGAGTACAGGGCAATTTGTACTTGAAATGGGATAAGCCATTTTAATAAAAATGCAATAAGTGCGGTATAACAAATACTGCCGATGTATTGATTTAATGTTACATTCGAACGAAAGCCTGGTAGTTTTTTTAAAAAAGAACGAGAAACAACCTCTGTTTGTAGAGAGGTATGTTCTTCTATTATTTTTTGAGCATCTTTTCCTTTATGGAACAGAGAAAGAATCCAATTTCGTTTCCCTTGGAAGATGAATCGTGAAGTAGTTAAGTAATGATCGATTTTCACTTTTCTCCAATTGCTCCATGCATGGCGCTCGCATAGCTTTAGTTTACTTTCCGCACTTTTATCATATTGATAAATACTAATTCCTTCTTTATCAAAGGTAGCGTAGTATGTTTCTGTCGAAAATGTGCCTAGGTCAATTGGACAATAGAAAAGCAATTCTTTTTTTAAATAAAAGTATTCTTTTCTTAAGTTTTTTTTCATCGTTTCGCGAATTGAGTGTCTTTTCTCTTTTTTCATGACATTTCCTCCATATTAAGAAAATGCTCTTATCTTAACACTTCAACATCTTATCACTTTTCTGTATGGATAGCTAGAGAATTGAGCTGGAAAATATGAAATAATTGGTTTGAATTGTAAAGTAATAGGTGGTAGAAGATGTGGATTAAAAATAAATAACTTATTTTTAATAAGTTACAATCTTTTTATTCACAACAGCCACATGTTGTTGTATAATGAAGAAGAAAATAGAATATCGGTCTATCTTCGGGGCAGGGTGAAAATCCCGACCGGCGGTAATGAATGAGTATATGAATATGTGAGTTCTAAGCCCGCGAGCCGTTAAGGCAGGATTTGGTGCGATTCCAAAGCCGACAGTACAGTCTGGATGGGAGAAGATGGAGGTTCAAGCGTTCAAAAAAGATTAGTATTTGGACGTCTGTTTGAGGTGCCTAAAATTTCTCCCTTTGTGTAAAACGCAAAGGGTTTTTTTATGATAGGAAAAGCAGGCATAGCAGAACCTTTCTACTTTCCATGAGATGATCGATGGAAAAGGAGAGAGCAGGATGAAACAAAAAAACAGTGTAGTACAAATGGTGAGTGTGGCAATGCTTAGTAGTATTGCGTATCTACTTATGATGTTGGATTTCCCATTCCCAGGATTTCCACCTTTTTTAAAAATTGACTTTAGCGATATACCGGCATTAATTGCAGCGATTGTTTTTAGTCCGATTGCAGGTGTAGTTGTAGAAGGAATCAAAAACATTCTGTATTATGGAGTTCAAGGGAGTTTGACCGGGGTTCCAATTGGAGAAATCGCAAACTTTATTGCGGGATGCTTATTTATTGGACCAGCGGCGTTCCTATTCCGAAAACACCGTACAATCAAAAGTTTAACAACGGGTTTGATGCTAGGAACAATTATGATGGCTCTTATCATGAGTGTGTTAAATTACTTCATCATTTTACCAGCGTACACGTGGTTTTTAAATTCGCCAGCTATGTCGAGCGGTGCTATGCGACAAATGATTGTAACGGCGATACTGCCATTTAATTTAGTAAAAGGAATTGCTGTAACAGTTGTATTTGTAGCATTGTTCTCACGTTTGAAAGTATGGGTATTTGCGAAAATGAAAAATGCATAAAAAGTCATGAGTGGTGAAGATACCGCTCATGACTTTTTAGTATCCACCTATTGATGAGAAGCTAGATGGAAGAGGTTCGTGGATAAATTGAAACTTTAATTAGCAGAGAGGCTTTTTTGTCTTATGCTGAATTGAGCTGCATCACAAAAAATCCCCCTCATTTCCATGAGGGGGATTTTTTGAAGTTAATAAACGGACTATTCGAATTTAAGAGCGTCTCCATCAAATGTTTCATCAGCAACTTTAATGGAATCAGTAGGACAACCTTCAAATGCATCCATCATATCTTCGATTAATACATCTGGCACTTCAACGATTCCTTGGTTATCATCTAATGTTACAAAGGCAATACCTTCATCATCATAGTCATAAATGTCTGGTGCAGCAGCTCCGCAAGCTCCGCATGCGATACAAGTGTCTTTATCAACGATTGTATATTTTGCCATCTTTTTTCCCTCCTGATAATATGTATGTGAAACATTCGCTATAAAAATTATAATCCTATTGTAAAACGGTTCTTCAAACTTTTCAACATAAAATTATAATGATAATGCTTATCAATTAGGGTGTCAACTTATTTTTTAGTTATTTCATAAGATTTTCAAAATGCCTAAATGCTAAGCAGTTTGATACAATAGGAAATAGAAGATAAAAGTTTAGCGGTAGATAAATGTTATTGATAGTGTATTCAATCTTTTTCTATTATTTCCTTCTGAAAAAATTTGCGCGTAGGAAGTTTCATCCATAAAGCTTTTGATTTATTTCTGGAGCCAAGTGTCTAGGAAGGAAAAATATATCGAGAGGTGGAAGCGGTAATGCAATTTCAATACACTATATTATATTGTTTAAAACAATTGAATGGTGAACGAACCGTTTCTTCCATTTATTATTTGTTGAAGGGAAAACGTTCCTCCCAAACGTTACAGGATGGAAAAATATTTCGGATTTCATTTCTTTTTGGTGTATATAAATCGTTGACAAGATCTAATTATGAGCAAGAAATCGAACGTATTTTAGCTTCGGAATGGATTGAAGTTAAGCACGAAAATACATATGTACTAACGGATCGTGGTGAAAAGCAATTAGAGACTTTGGAAAAGACAATGGCTTTCCCAAAGCACTTAGATGGATTGAATTACGGGGATCTTGGCGAAGTTTTTTGGAAAAGGTTATCATTAACGATTCAAACAGTATCGAACTTACAACAGAAAAACACAAAGTTTATTCCTATTCAACAAGATCCAGAAGTAACTCGGTGGGTAAAAGAATTTCTGATTGGGTTACCATATGTAAGAAGTGAATTAGCAACAAGACTATGGGAAGAAATGTACAATATTTTAAAGAATATGGATGAAATAGAAGCGACGATTTTGACATATCGTTTAACAGGGTATGAACGAATTGGTTATACGCTGCAACAGCTTGCTGAAATAATAAATGAAGATGTATTTCGAGTTTATTTGTTATTTTGGAGCACGATTCATTATATGATTCAAGTTGTTTGTCAAAGAGAGAAAGAGTTTCCTTTATTAACGAAAATTGTATCTTATCCGAATGAAAGAGAAGATTTGTTTAGTTTATCAACAAAAAAAACATATAGACTATGGAAACAAGGATACTCATTAGAAGAAATTGCAGTGATTAGAAATTTAAAACTTGCCACAATAGAAGATCATTTTGTAGAAATTGCATTAAGAGAAAAAGCTTTTTCGATTGAAATGTTTATTGAAAAGAATAAGATAAAACGCGTGAAACAAGTGATTGAAACGTTACAAACAAGGAAGCTACGTGCATTAAAACAAGCGGTAGGAGAGGAGATTTCTTATTTTGAAATTCGCCTAGTATTAGCACAACTGGAGGGAACAAATGAAACTTGAAGAGCATTTAAATAAATGGTTTGGATACAAGGAGTTTCGCCAAGGACAGAAAGAGGTTATTACAGACTTACTGCAAGGGAAAGATGTCGTAGCAATGCTTCCAACAGGACAAGGAAAGTCTATGTGCTATCAACTTCCGGGTTTGTTGCAAGGAGGAACGGTATTGATTGTCTCTCCGCTTCTATCTTTAATGGAAGATCAAGTTACACAGCTGAAATATGTTGTGAAAAATCGTGTCATTGCATTTAATAGTTTTCGTACATTAAGTGAGAAAAGAAAAGCGATTAAGCAGTTAGCATGGTATAAATTTGTCTTCGTTTCACCTGAAATGTTGCAATCTGAATTATTAATGAAAGAATTGAAAAAAATTCCTATTTCTTTGTTTGTTGTAGATGAGGCTCACTGCATTTCACAATGGGGATATGATTTTCGAACAGATTATAAAAAATTGGATCAAGTAATTATGCGCATTGGCCGTCCCCCAGTACTAGCATTAACGGCGACGGCTACAAAGGAAGTATTGCAAGATATTATAGTAAGTTTAGGCTTGAAGAATGTCTCCCAGCATGTGTATTCAATTGATCGACCGAATATCGCTATAGAAGTACAGTTTTTAGAAACGATAGAGGAAAAAAAAGAAGCGCTTCTTTCGCATGTTTCTTACTTGCAAGGGCCAGGAATTATTTATTGCTCCAGCAGAGCTTGGACAGAGCGGTTAACGGAGTATTTAAGGAGTAAAGGAATAATAGATGTTGCTTTTTATCATGGTGGAATGGATCATGAAGAAAGGATGTTAATTCAGCAGCAATTTATGAATGACCAACTGCAACTTGTTATTTGCACAAGTGCTTTTGGAATGGGAGTTAACAAACCGAATACAAGGTATATTATTCATTTTCATTATCCTACGAATATTGCTTCCTATTTGCAAGAAATAGGAAGAGCAGGTCGTGATGGAGAGGCGAGTATAGCGATTTTATTATGTAGTCCACTCGATCATGATTTACCTATTTCTATTATTGAAGATGAATTGCCTAATAAAAAGCAAATTCAATTTTTATTTGCTTTATTACAAGAAAAATTACTTCAAACGAAAAGATTACCGATAGAAGATGTGGCAGAAATTTGTTATCATACTGCAGGATTAAATGAACAACATTGGCGTTTTCTTAAGTATCATTTAGAAAAAATGGAAATCGTACAACAAAATATGCTTATATTAGAAGACTTGTCAGATGAAACGATGCAAAAATTAATATTAGAGGTGGAGAAACGCCTTTATAATAAATATAATCAATTAGAAAAGATGAAATCGTGGTTACAAATTCAAGGTTGTAAACGAGAACAATTATTACAGCTGTTCGGGTATGAAAAGGAAGATAAGATAAAAAATTGTTGTGACTACTGCGGTATTATAAAAGAAGAGTATAAAAAAAGACGAGCAAGGCAGTCAGTTTTCGACTATAATTGGGAAACAGAGTTACAATTGCTCTTTGGTATGGGAGAACGGAGGAATGATGAATATTCAAAGGCGTAGCGTTGAAGATATGAGTCCGAAAGAGATACGACTTAACCTCTATATCACACAACTGATTATAATAAGTATTGGATGTTTGCTAGCATATATATTATTTCCAGGAAAAGAAGAATTTTCCAATTTATGGAAATGGGAACCGTTTTCTATTCTTTTCATAGGCGGCGGGATTGCCTGTGGGATTGTGCTAGTAGATTATCTTGCAATGCAAATCTTGCCGGAGTCATGGTTTGATGATGGTGGTATTAATGATCGCATGTTCCGAGGAATGTCAGTGATGCAATTACTAGTTGTGACTTTTTTTATCGGATTTGCTGAAGAACTTTTATTCCGGGGTGTTTTGCAAACACATTTTGGACTTATACTTGCGAGCCTTATCTTTGCCATTTTACATATCCGGTATATTACGAAGCCATTTTTATTCTCTTTTGTTTGTATTATAAGTTTTATTTTCGGATATGTATTTCAATGGACGGGGAATTTGCTTATAACAATTTTCGCCCACTTTCTTGTTGATTTTATAATGGGGCTTCAATTGAGGAAATAAATGAAAGGTGGTGGTGACCAACGTGAGAAGGAAAATTCCTGATTTTGAGGAAGAATTACAAGAAGAACAGGAACAAGAGCAGGTAGAGGAAGGTTTACCGCCGCGTAGCGAGGTTCATAGAGATAAAAAGAAGAAATTTAAAATTAATCATTTCTTTGTTAGAGTATTAACGTTCTTATTTATCTTGTTACCAATATGTATTTTATGGTATACAGATCAATATATTGAAGTGCAAAGTTCAAAAGGAGAGAATGAGACCAATAGAGGAGCATTTGAAGTTATCTTTTTTGATTCGAATAAATCAGTGGAGCAGAAAAAAATAGAGAAACCTAAAATTCACATTGTAAAAGAAGGGGAAACTTTAGAGAGCATTGGCGAGAAATACTTTCCTGGAGAAAATGGAGCTGAAAAGATAGAGGAATATAATCATTTGCAAAATCGTGAGTTAGAAGTAGGACAAAAATTGAAAATACCTATTACGAATCATGAGAAGAAGAATGAATAAGAGAAATGTATATCATGTATTTTTGTTAGACAAAATGAAGTGAATAAAAGAATTATATTCTACTAAGGGAGAAGTTGAGACGAATATATGCTATGGATCATATTAGGTAGTGTCTTTATATGTCTCGGGTTTATTTTTTTCTTTATCATGTATAGGGAAGCGATGCGTGATACAGTATTAGAACATACTTTAACCTTCAAAGACTTTCCGAAAAGCTTTCAAAAGGTGAGAATTTTCTTCATTTCTGATATTCATAGGAGGATTGTGTCCCGCACATTAATCGAAAGAGTGAAGGGACAAGTAGATCTTGTAATTATTGGTGGCGATTTGGCAGAAAAAGGTGTATCTTTAGCGCAAATCGCTTTCAATATTAAGCAGTTAAGGGAAATAGGCCCTGTATATTTTGTGTGGGGAAATAATGATTATGAAATTGAATACCATGAACTAGATGCTCTATTGTTAGAACATGGTGTAAAAGTTTTAGATAATACACGAGTGATATTTGAATCAGGTGCTGGAGAGAAGCTTTGTTTGCTCGGTGTAGATGATGTAGGGTTAGAGCGCGATCGTTTAGATTTAGCATTAGCTGATTGCCAAGAAGATGGTTTTCGAATTTTGATTAGTCACAATCCTGCTATTATAGACAAAATGTCTGGGGAAGAAGGAATTTCTCTTATACTAAGTGGACATACTCATGGAGGACAAATTCGTTTATTCCATTTTAAAAAATATTTAAAGGGTGGCGTATATTATTATTCGAATATGACACTTTTTGTTAGTAATGGATATGGAACGACACTTGTCCCGCTTCGTTTCCGAGCACCTGCTCAAACCCATATCATTACTTTAAAGCAAAAGGAATAGGAGATTTTTAATTTTTAAGGTGGGGGAAATGATGCCAACTTTAAAAGGAAAATATAATATAAAAGCAGTTTCAAAGATGCTTGGGATTCAACCGAGTACACTTAGAGCGTGGGAAAGACGCTATCATATTGTTGCCCCAAAACGAAATGATGCGGGGCATCGATTATATACAGAGGAACATATACAAATCTTAAAATGGTTAATAGACCAGGTGAATAAAGGGATTGCAATTGGACAAGCTGTGCAAATATTAGAGAGAAATCGGTTGCAAAATCACAATGAAATAGAAATGGCATATAATAAAGAAATGCTTTTAGTAGACGATATCCTACATTCTTTGCTAAAATTTGATGAAGTAAAAGCTTCTGCATTCGTAAATGAGGCATTTAGTATATATCCAATTGAAAAGGTGATTACACACATATTTCTCGAAATTACAAAACAGTTGGAGAAGTTAGAAGGAACAAATCAAGTTACAATGGTACAAATGCAATATGTAGAATCATTTTTAGGCACGCGTATAGGTATGATTTATCATAACGCGTATGTACCGAAGTCCTCAGCTTTACAAAGTGTTTTCGCATTTTGTGGACTGGGAGAAGTTCAGGCATTACAGCTGTTTATTTTAACAGTCTATTTACGATTGAAAGGTTACCAAACTATATATATTGGGACAGGCTTGCAAGAAGAAAAAATCAATGAAACGATTGTACAATTGGAACCGGATTATGTAGTGATATCTTGTTTACAAATGAAACATGTGCAAGATACGATGCATTTAGCTCAAAGCTTGCAAACTCAGCATGAAAAGCTTAGTATAGCTCTTCTTGGATCAGCCATCACACATATTTCAACAGACCAGCCATTTGAGAGTGAGTATGTATTTATAGGAAGTACAAAAGAAGAGTGGGATGAATGGTTAAAAATGTCAGAATAGTTGTTCGAAAAGAACCATCTATTTCTCATTTCATATAATAAAAATTAGAAGCGATGGTTTTACGTAAGGAGGTTATAAGATGAGGTTGGAACGCTTGAATTATAATAAAATAAAAATTTTCCTAACATTTGATGATTTATCAGAACGTGGATTGACCAAGGAAGATTTATGGAGAAACGCACCGAAAGTGCAGCAATTATTCCGTGATATGATGCAAGAAGCGAATAAAGAACTTGGATTTGAAGCAAATGGCCCAGTTGCTGTTGAAGTATTTTCCTTACAAGCGCAAGGGATGGTTGTAATTGTAACAAAAGAAAATCATGATATGGAGATAGAAGATGATTTTCGCGATGAGTTTATTGAGATGCAAGTAACTCTAGATGAGAGTGAGCATATATTATATGAATTTGCTACATTAGAGGATGTAATCAATTTATCAGAACGCTTATATAACTTAGGAGTTACTGGCGGAAAGTTGTACACATGGGATGGACGTTTTTATCTCTGGATGGAGGAAGAAACAAAGCTTTTAAAAGCGGATTTTATCGCGATTTTAGCGGAGTATGGTAATCCGGCAACAGTAACGATTTACCGTATTATGGAGTATGGTAAATCGCTAATGGATTCTCAGGCGATTCAACAAATACATCATTATTTTATTTTAAAAGGAAACCTCAGCTAATTAGCAATAGCTTGAGGTTTTTGTTATGACCATATTTTGATTGTTGGATAGGGTGAGATAAAGTGAAACTTTAATCAGTGAGGTTTTTTCATCTCCCGTTGATTATGAGCCCTCATCAATCGGGCTGTTACGGATATCTTCTTTGATTCTCTCTAAATTGTGAGATGAAGCCTTATTGCCCTAAAATGAGATAAAAAGCATTTAAATATTTGAGTATTTTACTTTTCTAAAAGCAATAAAAGGACTATAATAATAGTGAAAACGCTTGCAACAAAAAATAGTTTGCATATATTTGTTAGCGTTTTCTATTGCATTCAAAATTTAACGGTGTATACTAGGCAATGAAGGTTTACTAAACAAGTGAAATTACAGGGGGTTTACTTACTATGGTAGCCGAAAAGGGAACTCAAACACAAACACAACAGAGGGAACAACATTTTGAATTGTTGAATTCAACACAAATTGTTATTAATGAAGCATTAGAAAAATTGGGTTATCCAAACGAAGTATATGAATTACTAAAAGAGCCGGTTCGTATGATGACAGTAAAAATTCCAGTTCGTATGGACGATGGGACTGTTAAAATATTTACAGGGTATCGTGCGCAGCACAATGACGCTGTTGGTCCAACGAAAGGTGGAATCCGCTTCCATCCAAATGTAACAGAAAATGAAGTGAAAGCACTTTCAATCTGGATGAGCTTAAAATGTGGTATCGTTGATTTACCATATGGTGGAGGAAAAGGCGGAATCGTTTGTGATCCGCGTGAGATGTCTTTCCGTGAATTAGAAAGATTAAGTCGTGGATATGTACGAGCAATTAGCCAAATTGTTGGCCCAACAAAAGACATTCCTGCTCCAGACGTATTTACAAACTCACAAATTATGGCATGGATGATGGATGAATATAGCCGTATTGATGAATTTAATTCACCAGGATTCATTACTGGTAAGCCGCTTGTGTTAGGTGGTTCCCATGGACGTGAAACAGCGACTGCAAAAGGTGTAACGATTTGTATTCGTGAAGCTGCGAAAAAACGCGGTATTGATATTAAGGGAGCTCGTGTTGTTGTTCAAGGATTTGGTAACGCTGGTAGTTTCTTAGCTAAGTTTATGCATGATGCGGGTGCAAAAGTAATTGCCATTTCAGATGCTTATGGTGCACTGCACGATCCAAATGGATTGGACATTGATTATTTATTAGATCGTCGCGATAGCTTTGGTACCGTAACAAAATTGTTTAACAATACAATTACAAATAAAGAATTGTTAGAACTGGAATGTGATATTTTAGTTCCAGCTGCAATTGAAAATCAAATAACAGAAAAAAATGCCGCTGATATTAAAGCGAAAATTGTAGTAGAAGCAGCGAATGGCCCAACTACATTAGAAGCAACAAAAATTTTAACAGATCGCGGTATTCTTCTTGTTCCTGACGTACTAGCAAGTGCTGGTGGAGTTACAGTATCTTACTTTGAGTGGGTACAAAATAATCAAGGTTATTATTGGTCAGAAGAAGAAGTTGAAGAGCGTTTAGAAAAAGTAATGGTAAAATCATTTGAGTCTATTTATGAAACATCTCAAGTTCGTAAAGTGAATATGCGTTTAGCAGCTTATATGGTTGGTGTGCGTAAAATGGCAGAAGCTAGCCGCTTTAGAGGTTGGGTATAATAGAATAGAGTATTTGAAAAGCGTGGTTTCCTCAAAAGGAAACCACGCTTTTTTTAGGTGCAAAATGAAGTGAATATAGCTAGTTGAGAAGTTAGAAAGGAGTAAGAATGAAAAATAAGCTGTAATAGAATTTTGGGGAAGAGCTTCTATTCTTTACTTTTAGAGCAAACATTATGGAACTTATAGTTATTGTATGTTAGATGATGATATGGTCTTTTAAAAAAAGATAAAAAAGAACACTTGTTCCAAGCGAACGTTTGTGCTATACTTCTCTTAGATAAACAAAGCGGATATAAAATAAGGAGAGATGAGAGAAATGAAGATGACAGCAGAACAAAGATTTATGATGCCAGCGGACGTTATGGAGCGAGTGGAAGTTTTACGAAATAAACATAGTAAGCGTGGATCTTTATTAAAATCAGTACATACTTTTTTTGGTTTACATACGAAAGAAGATCGTATTTGGTTTTACGGTTTTTATGGAATCGCTGTAAGTATTGTATTATTTATGGTATTTACTTCTAACATTTTTGATTTACTCTTTAAATAAGAAATATGCCATATGGACATAGCGTTTGAATACATATATAGAAGAATGGTAATTTTTTAGAGCGGAGTTGATTAAAATGGCTACGTTCCCAATAGAGCGAAATTATATTGAATATGGAAGTTCGAGACCCGGAATTCGTCTTTCAAAGGTAAGGTTTATTGTGAGTCATGATACGGGGAATCCTGGTAGTAATGCGATAGGTAATAGAGATTATTTTCATGAAATACAGCCGAAAGCTTCGGCGCATACATTTGTAGATGATAAAACGATATTAGAAATTATCCCAATTGATGAAGTCGCTTATCATGTAAGATACAATGTTCCGACAGATAATGAACGATATGGTTATGATGCGAATAAAGCAGCTATCGGAGTTGAACTTTGCTATGGAGGAAATATGAATTTTTGGGATGCGTATACACGTTTTACTTGGTACCATGCATATTTATGCCACTATTTTGGCTTGAATCCGAAAACAGATATTGTATCTCATAAGATGCTGGATCCAGCTCGGAAAATTGATCCTGAAAATGTACTAGGACAACAAGGGATTCGATTTCAGCAATTTTTAGCAGATGTCTATCGAATGTATGTCTCGTTTAGATGACAAATATATGAAAAAAGAATACAATAAAGATAGGTACCTACTGCTGAAAGTAGGTTTTTTCTTGTTTTATAAATAGAGTTTGAGGTAGAAGACTAGGAGTGAACCGAGTATGCAAAAAGAAGCAGCGATTATCATCGGGGGCGGACCTTGTGGGTTGGCAGCGGCAATTTCTTTGCAGGAAGCTGGAATCAACGCGTTAGTAATTGAAAAAGGGAATATCGTAAATGCAATTTATCATTATCCAACTCATCAAACATTCTTTTCATCTAGTGAAAAATTAGAAATTGGTGATGTAGCTTTTATTACAGAAAATCGGAAACCAGTGCGTAATCAAGCGCTTGCCTATTATCGTGAAGTAGTGAAACGAAAAGGTGTGCGTGTACATGCATTTGAGCGTGTTGAACAAGTACAAAAAGATGGAGAGTTCTTTGTTGTTCATACGAAAAAACGAGATGGAAATGAAGAAACATATAAAGCAAAGTATGTGATTGTTGCAACAGGGTATTATGATAATCCAAATTATATGAACGTTCCAGGTGAAGAACTTGACAAAGTATCTCATTATTTTAAAGAGGCACATCCTTATTTTGATCGAGATGTAGTTGTAATAGGTGGAAAGAATTCCAGTGTAGACGCTGCGCTAGAACTTGTAAAAGCTGGAGCACGTGTAACAGTATTGTATCGTGGCGGGGAATATTCACCGAGCATTAAACCATGGATTTTGCCGGAATTTGAAGCGCTCGTACGCAATGGTACGATTCAAATGCATTTTCATGCTCATGTGGAGAGAATTACGGAGCATACGTTAACGTATACAATTGATGGGAAATCCTTTACAATTCAAAATGATTTTGTATTCGCAATGACAGGATACCATCCAGATCATAGCTTCTTGACGAAAATGGGAGTGGAGATTGATAATGAAACGGGACGCCCACTTTACAATGAAGAAACGATGGAAACAAATGTGGAGAACATCTTTATTGCGGGTGTGATTGCAGCTGGTAATAATGCAAATGAAATTTTTATTGAAAATGGACGATTTCATGGTGGAGCAATTGCACAAGCAATTGTATCAAGAGAATCAAAATAAGCTGTCGAATTTCGACAGCTTATTTTTTAATCATGCATAAATATTTTTTGGATTTTTTCTTGCGAATGAGCACATTCTAAAGCAACAAGCAATTTAATACGAGCTTTTTGTGCGTTTAAACCGTATGTGAATACAATCCCCATATCTTTTAATTGTTTTCCGCCACCTTCATAAGAATATACATCTTGAACGATGCCGTTGAAGCAACGGGAAACGAGGATAATCGGGATTCCTTTATGAATTAAACGTTGTAAGCTAGGCAACGTCCTTGGAGGTAAATTACCTTGTCCGAGTGCTTCAATGACGATTCCGTCCACTGGTAAAGTTTCGATTGCAGCTAATAATGTATCATCCATTCCAGCATATGCTTTTAATATAACAACATTTTTTGAAATTTGTTTAACCGTATAGGTCTCGTGATGGACTAAAGCATGATGGAATACGACGCCGCGTTTTGTTACCATACCAATTGGTCCGTACTGAGGACTTTGGAATGTAGCAACATTACTCGTATGTGTTTTCGTTACATTTGTAGCACAGTGAATTTCGTCATTTAATACAACTAAAACACCTTTTCCAATTGCTTCGTCACTGCTTGCGACTTTGACTGCGGATAAGAAGTTATATAGGCCATCAGCACCTAATTCATTGCTAGAACGCATTGCGCCTGTTACAACGATTGGGATATTTGCTTGTACGGTTAAATCAAGAAAATAGGCCGTTTCTTCTAAGGTATCTGTACCATGTGTAATGACTACACCATGAATATTTTCATGCTTGACTCTTTCATCAATGATGACTTGCAATTGCAACATTTCACTCGGTGTCATATGAGGAGACGGAAGATGGAATACATCTTCAACAATTAAATCAAGATCATCTTCTAAATCAGGTATAAATTTCAAAAGAGGATTTTGTTTTCCTGGTTGTACAACCCCAGTTTCTTTATCTTCCTCCATTGCAATTGTTCCACCTGTGTGTAAAACTAGGATTTTCTTCAATGATTATACCCCTTTCGGTTGAAAATACATTTAGAACATATCATGATTTTAGCAAATTCGACAATGAAAATGTATAAAAGTTTAGAGGGAAAATGAGAATAAAATAAGATTGGATTATACCTTTCTATGTAGTAAAGATAGAGAGAAGGGATCACGAAAACATAAAATGATAAAGAGGGGCAATTTTGTTGAAAAAAGTGGAGAAGTTCATCATACATATACTGATTGTCCAGTTTATTTGCATATGTCTGACGCAGCTGCTGCTTATGCAGGGGTCTTCCATTAAATATTTATCGAAAATCGTTTATTATGAAGGAGTCATGCTTAAAACGAAGACAGATATTTTAGAGGTGAATAAGTAGTTTTCATTTTCTTCTTATGAGGATTATGCTACAATAATGAAGGATGAAAAGGATTAAAACTGACAGAGGGAAGCAGGGGGACATACCTGCTTTTCATTTTGTTTTATAAGTGAAAAATGAGGTGTTACAAATGGATAAACGAATTTCAATTGCGATAGATGGTCCAGCAGCGGCTGGGAAAAGTACGGTTGCAAAAGTTGTAGCAAAACAACTTTCTTATGTATATATTGATACAGGTGCAATGTATCGTACGCTTACATATGCTGCTCTTGAGCAAAATATTGATATTGAAAATGAAGAAAAGTTAATGGAAGTTTTGCAAAGTATACGTATTGAATTTCAACAAGGAAAAGATACACAACAAGTCTTTTTAAATGGACAAGATGTATCTGAAGTGATTCGTACACCAGATGTAACAAATCGTGTATCAATTGTGGCAAAGCATCGTCTTGTTAGAGAAGAGATGGTACGCCGTCAACAGGAGTTAGCGGCACAAGGTGGCGTTGTAATGGATGGACGTGACATTGGCACGCATGTACTTCCTAATGCTGAGGTGAAAATTTTTATGCTCGCTTCTGTTGAAGAAAGAGCGGAACGCAGACATTTAGAGAATATGAGGAAAGGTTTTTCCTCTAATTTAGAACAATTGAAAAAAGAAATTGCTCAGCGTGATAAGCTAGACTCAGAACGTGAAGTATCTCCGCTGAAAAAAGCTGAAGATGCGTTTGAATTAGATACAACTTCTTTATCCATTGAAGAAGTTGTTCGAAACATTATGGCCATCGTCTCTGAAGCATTGCAAAAATAGAGAAAGGGGAATCGTCCTCTTTCTTTTTTTATAGAAGTAATGATACGGTAGAGGACACTTTTCTTGACAAATATATGAATTTATAAGAAGTTAGTTAAAGAGGGATGGAACTGTCAGAATATATTCGCTATTATATTTCAAAACATACTTTATTCAAAACGATTTTGCTGTATACTATTTATAGGGAGAGTTAAAACCGCTTTCTACAAAATGTATTGTAATGGAATATATGTTATAATTTCTTATTAACATGCAAATGAAAGCATTTGTTTTCATTTCGTATATACATAAAAGCTTTGTCAATTCTGTAGGGAGGTATTTCCATGGTAGAGAAAATGAATGAAGAAGTTGTGGATTCAAAAGTACTACAAGTAGGTGATATTGTTACAGGTTCTGTAATAAAAGTGGAAGAAAAACAAGTACTTGTAAATGTTGGATACAAAACAGATGGTGTAATTCCAATTAGTGAATTAGCTAATGTTCATATTGAAAAAGCAAGCGATGTTGTAGAGGTGGACCAAACTCTTGAATTAAAAGTAATTAAATTAGAAGAGGATGATCTTGTGTTATCAAAACGTGCTGTTGATGCAGAAAAAGCATGGGTAGAATTACAAGAGAAATTCACTTCTGGTGAAGTGTTTGATGTTACAGTGAATGATATTGTGAATGGTGGTTTAGTTGTGGATTTAGGTGTCCGCGGATTTATTCCAGCTTCACTTGTCGAAGTGCATTATGTAGAAGATTTTACTGAATATAAAGGGAAAACATTAGCTGTAAAAATTGTAGAATTAGATCGCGAAAAAAATCGTGTGATTCTTTCTCATAAAGCAGTTGTAGAACAAGAGTTAGATTCTAAGAAAAAAGAAGCGATTTCCTCTTTAAAAGAAGGCGAGATTGTGGAAGGAACAGTGCAACGCTTAACAGACTTTGGTGCTTTTGTAAATGTTGGTGGGGTAGATGGATTAGTTCATATTTCACAAATTTCTCATGAGCGCGTGGGACAACCGTCTGATGTGTTAGAACAAGGACAAAAGGTGAAAGTGAAAGTATTATCTGTTGATGCAGATACACAACGTATTTCGCTATCAATTAAAGCAGCAGCACCAGGGCCTTGGGAACATGTCGCTGATGAAATCAAAGTAGGCGATGTTCGTGAAGGCACAGTGAACCGCATTGTTACATTTGGTGCTTTTGTTGAGATTTTACCAGGTGTCGAAGGACTTGTGCATGTGTCACAAATTGCCAATCGTCACGTAAAAAATCCAAATGAAGTATTAGAAATTGGGCAAGAAGTGAAAGTGAAAGTGCTTGAAGTGAATGCAGCAGAAAAGCGTATTTCTTTAAGTATAAAAGAAGCTCTTGAAGAAAATAATGTCACAGAAGATTATAGTCAATATGAGCCAACTTCTGAGTCTGCAACTTTCCAATTTAGTGATATTATTGGAGAACAATTGAAAAAATTAAAGAAATAAAGAGGGATATAAGTGGCAAGAGAGAAACGTAAATTAGAACATATTGAATACGCTCTTTCCACTGGACAGTCTCGTACACATGGCTTTTGTGATATTGAATTCGTCCATAAAAGCTTACCAAATTCAAGTTTTGAAAGTGTTACATGTGAAACTAAAATCGGCGAACTTTCACTAAGTTCGCCGATTTTTATCAATGCGATGACTGGTGGTGGAGGAGAGCGTACATTACACATTAATGAACAACTGGCCTATGTAGCAAAACATCATCACCTTGCGATGGCCGTCGGTTCCCAAATGGCAGCGTTAAAAGAGAAAAGAGAAGTAGACTCGTATCGAATTGTAAGAAGAGTAAACCCGAATGGTATTGTGTTTGCAAACTTAGGAAGCGAAGCAACAGTTGAACAGGCAAAATGTGCTGTTGATATGATTGAAGCGAATGCTTTGCAGATTCATTTAAATGTGATTCAAGAATTAACGATGCCAGAAGGAGATCGAGATTTTAAAGGTGTATTAAAACGAATTGAAAACATTGTCCTTACTTCTGAAGTTCCTGTTATTGTGAAGGAAGTAGGATTTGGGATGAGTAAAGAAACGGTTCAGCAGTTAGCTAACATAGGTGTAACAGCGATAGATATTGGTGGTCAAGGCGGTACAAACTTTGCTGCTGTAGAAAATGAAAGAAGAAACCGTATGCTCTCTTACTTTAATGATTGGGGCATTCAAACAGCTTCTTCTATAATAGAAGCATCCTCTACAAACAATACCCTCTCTCTCATTGCATCAGGTGGAATCCAAACGGCACTTGATGTAGCCAAAGCGATTGCTTTAGGAGCACAGGCAACGGCTTTTGCGGGCTATTTTTTGCGGATATTGATGAATGAAGGCATGGATACATTAATCGAAGAAGTAGAATTGTTACATACCGATTTACGATTTATCATGACAGCTCTTGGGGCGAAGAACATTTTAGAACTCCAGCAAGTTCCTCTTGTTGTGAAAGGTGATACATATCATTGGTTAACGCAGCGTGGCATTGATACGATGTATTATAGTCAGAGGTAACAGGGAATCTTTTTAATCTTTTATCCCGCTATTTTCGGGCAGTAAGACTCCCACCTCAAGATGCAGAAAGAAGCAAGGAAGATAGGTGGGAGTAGGGCTGCCCGTAACAGCCCGATTGGTGAGGGCTTACAAATAAGGAAATAGGAAAAGAACGTTGTATTTCTATTTCCATAGCGAAAACACATGTTATTAATATATACGAATATAAAAGTTTCCAATCGTGTAGAAGCAGTAAAGAAAGCGTTAGAACTTGGGGTTATCACGAAGAAGAACTGAAAAAACAGCTAGTATGAGCTGCTTTTTCAGTTCTTTTTTAATGCTGATTTTGCTTGCGAGCTTGCTCCGGTGTATCAAGCCCTGTGGCACCTGGATATTGAAGTGACTGATCACGATCGGATTCAACGCGGCGCGATTGTTTTAGTTTCTTTTCTTGGCGATCTTTTCCCATTGCTGCACCTCCTTATTACAAAGTGTTGCTGATATACGAAAAACTATACTGAAAGAAGAAAGAGATTAATTTTTATAAAAAGCTCCCATAATGGAAATGATAGGAGGGAAAAATATGGATGGAGGTTATTTTTATTTTTTGGCATGGATGGGCTGGATTATTACTACGTTTTTTATGAAAAAAGAATCCATTAGGTGGAAAATGAGTGCTTTTATTTTATTCCTGATTATTTGCTCGCAATTTACATTTTCCATCGCGTCTTTCTCAATCTCGATGAACGCCCTTTTTATTAGCATCATTGCTTTCGGAATCGTTGGAATATATTCGGTATGGAAAAAGTTGTACACGCTGTTTTCAGCTCTTATTGTTGCGATGCTATATACGAGTTTTCATTTATTAGAAGTGTATGACCCAATTTGGATTATAATCAACCGAACCTTGATGTTAAGCGCAGCTCTTGTATATGCATCTGTGTTATTGCATCGAGATCGCTTATTACGTCTTTGTACTTTATATATAGGAATGATACAGGGAGAAATCTTAGTAGCGTTTATCTTTCGTAAGCTGCATTTTCCGTATGAACTTGGCAGTTTGCTGTTTTTTGATAGTATCGCTGTTTCTACGCTATTTGTAGCTATTTTATTTTTGATTACGAAAGTCTCTGCCCTTACTGGGCAATTTAGAAAAAAACATGTAAAAGAAAGGCAAGGATAATACATGACTGAATATACACCAGCCATTTTGTGTGGCGTTATTGCGGGAACAATCACAAGAATCTTTATGCTTCGTACAGATACGAGGCAATATCCTACTCGTCTGCATGGGAAAATTATTCACATTGCGATGGGGTTAATTGCAGCCGCTCTTGGGGCGATTGCGATTCCATCTATTTTGAAGAAAGATTTTTCAGCAATTACATTTCTAACATTAGCGGCATCACAATTTCGAGACGTGCGAAATATGGAACGAAATACATTGCAACAATTAGATGGATATGAGCTTGTACCGCGCGGGCATACGTATATCGAAGGGATTGCGTTAGTATTTGAAAGCCGCAATTATTTAGCGATGTTAACATCGTTTGTAACAACCCTCACTTATATCGGATTTCGTTCATGGGTAGCTGGCATCATCGCTGGTATCGTGTGTTTCTTTATTGCTAAAATATTAATGTCAGGCAAAAGGTTGCGTGATCTTGTCGAGATTGAGCATGTGCCACTTCGATTTGAAGGGGTGGGACTGTATATCGATAACATTTATATGATGAATATTGGGTTGCCAGCGAGGCAAGAAGAAATTATGAAGTATGGAATGGGGTTTATTTTAAAGCCAAAATCGATTGATGCAAGAGTTACAATTTCTAATCTTGGACAAAGGCAAGCGATATTACATGACGTTTCGGTAGCGCTAGGTATATTTAGAGATTCCGGAACGCCTGCTTTAGTGCCATTGGCAAAACGTGATTTGGAAGATGGAAGAGTAGGGATATTTGTGCTTCCCCAAGATCAAGATGTGGAAAAAGCCATCGCCGTTATAGGGAATGTCCCAACATTAGAAAGTGCGGTTCATATGTCATCTGAAGCTCCAAAAAGAAGGAGAGATGTGAGATGATTTTGGAAAGTTATATTCTTGCTGTTATTACAACAACGCCAGAAAAATTTGCTGGAGGAGCGCCGCTATTTGTTTGTGAATCGAAAGAAGAAATGGAGTTTGTTGCAAACAATTTAGAAGCCATTTTAGATGGAATTGCTCATCGCTTACAAGAGAATGTATATATTATTGTGAAACATTAGTAACGTATGATATAATATGAGATGTTTTGATATAATGAGACATATTCTGGAATGCAAATCCCTTCTTGCACAAAGAAGGGTTTTTTACATAATAAACAGAAGCAAGTTGAAAGGATGAGAGCATATGCCAAAACCAGTAGTGGCAATAGTGGGACGCCCGAACGTAGGGAAATCCACTATTTTTAATAGAATTGTTGGAGAAAGAATTTCTATTGTTGAAGATATTCCGGGAGTAACACGAGATCGTATTTATAGTGCCGGAGAATGGTTAAATCATGAATTTAACATTATTGATACAGGTGGAATTGATATTGGAGACGAGCCATTTTTGACACAAATTCGTCAACAAGCAGAAGTAGCGATTGACGAAGCGGACGTTATCATTTTTATGACAAATGGCCGCGACGGTGTAACGGCAGCTGATGAGGAAGTAGCGAAAATTTTATACCGCTCTAATAAACCTGTTGTACTTGCGGTAAATAAAGTAGATAATCCAGAGATGCGCAATGAAATTTATGACTTTTATGCATTAGGATTTGGAGAGCCGTTCCCAATTTCAGGTACACATGGGTTAGGGCTAGGGGATTTACTTGATGAAGTAGCGCAGCATTTTCCTAAAGTAGAGGAAGAAGAATATGATGATGAAACGATCCGTTTCTGTCTCATTGGTCGTCCAAATGTAGGGAAATCATCACTTGTCAATGCGCTTCTTGGTCAAGAACGTGTTATTGTAAGTAATGTGGCAGGAACAACGCGTGATGCTGTCGATACGCCATATACGAAAGATGGCCAAGATTATGTCATTATTGATACAGCTGGAATGCGTAAAAAAGGGAAAGTGTATGAGAGCACCGAAAAGTATAGTGTACTTCGTGCATTACGAGCAATTGAACGCTCTGATGTTGTCTTAGTCGTATTAGACGGCGAAGAAGGAATTATTGAACAAGATAAAAAGATTGCTGGATATGCGCATGATTCAGGACGAGCTGTTGTGATCGTTGTGAACAAGTGGGATGCAGTGAAAAAAGATGAGAAGACAATGAAGGCGTTTGAAGATAATATTCGTGCTCATTTCCAATTCTTAGATTACGCTCCGATTGTATTTTTATCTGCAAAAACGAAAAAGCGTACGCAAACATTGCTGCCAGTTATTAATCAGGTGAGCGAGAGCCATAACATCCGTGTACAAACGAATGTATTAAATGATGTCATTATGGATGCGGTAGCGATGAACCCAACGCCAACACATAACGGTAGCCGATTGAAAATTTTCTATGCAACACAAGTAGCGGTGAAACCACCAACATTTGTTGTGTTTGTAAATGATCCAGAATTAATGCACTTTTCATATGAGCGTTTCTTGAAGAACCGTCTTCGCGAATCGTTCGGATTTGTAGGAACGCCAATTCGAATTATTGCTAGAGCAAGAGACTAATGGAGAGGATGTGATTTTATGACAAAAATCACAGTAATAGGAGCAGGTAGCTGGGGGACAGCGTTAGCGATGGCATTAGCTGACAATGGTCATGATGTACGAATTTGGGGGAATCGTCCTGAGCTTATGGATGAAATAAATACAAAGCACGAGAATAAACGATATCTTCCGGGGATTACATTGCCAAGCACAATCGTAGCCTACTCTTCTTTAGAAGAAGCGTTAGTGGATGTAAGTACGGTACTTTTAGTTGTACCAACGAAAGCGTACCGAGAAGTACTGCAAGATATGAAAAAAGTGATTTCAGGACCAATGACTTGGATTCATGCAAGTAAAGGAATTGAACCTGGAACATCAAAACGAATTTCAGAGATGATTGAAGAAGAAATTCCAGAACATCTTATTCGAGATGTTGTTGTGTTATCAGGGCCAAGCCATGCGGAGGAAGTTGCTCTTCGCCAAGCGACAACAGTTACTTCGGCTGCGAAGCGGATGGAAGCAGCTGAAGAAGTACAAGATTTATTTATGAACCATTATTTTCGAGTATATACGAACCCGGATATTATCGGAGTAGAACTTGGTGGAGCGTTAAAGAATATTATTGCGCTAGCTGCTGGGATTACAGATGGACTTGGGTTAGGTGATAATGCGAAGGCAGCTTTAATGACACGCGGATTAACGGAAATTGCCCGTCTAGGAAGAAAGATGGGCGGGAATCCTTTAACATTTGCAGGCTTAACAGGAATGGGTGACTTAATTGTGACTTGTACAAGTGTGCATAGCCGCAACTGGCGAGCTGGAAATATGCTCGGTAAAGGACATTCTTTAGAGGAAGTACTCGATAGTATGGGAATGGTCGTTGAAGGGGTTAGAACGACAAAAGCTGCTTATGAATTAGCAGAAAAAATGGAAGTTGAAATGCCAATTACAGCGGCTTTATATGATGTATTATTTAATGGGAAAAACGTGAAAGATGCAGTTGGTTCATTAATGGGCCGTGTTCGTAAGCATGAAGTTGAAGCGATACCTGATTTATCTCGCTAAGTCTCTCGCTTCAAGAATGAGGAACAGTCCGATTGGTGAAGGTTAATAATCAGCGGGGACACTGATTCAAGTTCAAGTGTCACTCTATCTTAAAAAAAGCGACAAAAGTGCAAATACACTTTTGTCGCTTTTTTTATAGGTTCTTTCACCATTTTTTCTTTTTTGCATAGGATAAAGAGTAACTTGAGGAGAGGGTGAAGGAAAATGGATCATAACATTTTCAATAACATTGAGAAAGAAGCGAAAGTGAACAAAGAAGATATTTTTAAATTAGCATCATCTGTGCAAAATGCCAATTTACGAGATGAGAAAGTGCTGCGTCAATTAATTCATCAAGTGGGAGCAATAGCAGGGCGCGAAGTACCAAAAGAACAGGAAGATCAAATTGTAAAAGCGATTATTAATAATAATATGCCAACAGACTTTAACTCGCTAAGCAAAATGTTTAAAAAATAAAGGATAGGAAACACAGTGTTTATCGATTGCATATAATAGTTTTGAAAAATGGGAATAGAGGGCTGTTTGGGGCGTATTTGGTCAACCGAAGTGAATCCGTTCACTTCGGTTTTATAGTGTTATTTTTTGAAAAACATGTTATAGAAATGAAAATAAAAGGTTAGGAAGAGCAATTGGTAATAAAAAAATATATTTGTTTAAATTTTTTAATTTGTTAAAATAATATAAAAACCATTAATGAATAAAGAGGTGTGTATATGTCTGAGGGGCTTATGAAAATGTGGTTTTCTTTGGGGGCAATGGGGTTTATGTTCATTGCAGTTATCTTTATTTTGCTGAGTCGGCATAAAATAAAGAATAAATTTTTGAAAGGGGTTACAGCTAGTATTGCGTATACACTTATGATTGTATCTGGCATTGTTATTTTTCTTGTTGTGTTTAGCGGACCGGTGGAGCAATAAAGAGAACATTATTTTTTAATAGGTGCTCACCAATCCTACGTAATAATATAGCGACTTTCGAAAGGATAACGATGAAGAAAAGAAGGTTAGCAAGGGCATAAAGGGTGAATGTTTCATGAAAAAAATTTATATTATTTTAATATTTTGCTGTACAAGCATGTTAGTTGGATGTATGTACCCGCGAGAAAATATGAAGCGAAACGAAGTTCCTTATGAAGATCAATTACAAATGGTTCAAAAGGCAGTTGATACATATAAGGAACAAAATAATGGGCTACTTCCTATTAAGACGCGTGACATGAATACACCACTATATCAGAAATATCCTATTGATTTTCAAAAAATAGCACCGCGTTATATACCGGAGGCACCGGGAAATGCTTATGAAAGCGGTGGTGTATATCAATATGTATTGGTGGATGTTGAAACAAATCCAATGGTAAAATTAATTGATGTAAGAATGGCAGAGAAAATTCGTGATATTACGCTAAAATTGCGGATGTATCGTGATGAACATCAGTATCCTCCTTATAAAAAAGTGATTGCTGATGGAGTATATGAACTTGACTTTAAGAAGATGGGGTATAAAGATGTACCACAGGTAACGAGTCCTTACTCTGGAAAAGGGTTACCGCTTGTCATCAATGAAAAAGGACAAATATTTGTCGATTATCGAATGGATTTATATGAAATGCTGCAAAAAAATAAAGGGACTGCTAAGGAGGGAGACGATATTCGAAATATGCTATTTAAGGATTCGCCGTTTGTACCTGCTTATTCTCTACCTTATACAGTAAAAGATGGAGAACCAATTTTTTTTTAATGATAAGTCATGAACCTTTCTTTTGGCGAATAAGTTCTAAAAGAAAGGTTTTTTCATGTAATCCAACTTATGATATAAACAAAAAGTTTTTTTTAAATAGTCATATGAAATTAGGACAAAATCATATGATATATTATCCGAATCTCTATAATATCTAAGATATTCATAGAGAACAGCATATGCATGGTTCGTTCATGGAAAATGAATTATTCCCAAAAATCTTGAGGGAGGGAATCACTTGGAAAAGGTAGATATTTTTAAAGACATTGCTGAGCGCACAGGCGGTGATATTTATTTTGGGGTGGTAGGAGCTGTTCGAACTGGAAAATCAACGTTTATTAAGAAATTTATGGAGTTAGTTGTTATTCCAAACATTGAAAATGAATCTGATCGTCAACGTGCACAAGATGAATTACCCCAAAGTGCTGCTGGACGTACCATTATGACAACTGAACCAAAATTTGTTCCAAACCAAGCGGTTTCCATACAAGTTGATGACGGTCTTGAGGTAAACGTTCGGTTAGTAGATTGTGTGGGATATACAGTTCCTGGAGCGAAAGGCTATGAGGATGAGAATGGTCCGCGCATGATTCATACACCTTGGTATGAAGAACCGATTCCATTTCATGAAGCTGCAGAAATTGGAACGCGTAAAGTGATTCAGGAACATTCTACTATTGGGGTTGTCATTACAACTGATGGAACGATTGGTGAAATTCCAAGGCGCGACTATATAGAAGCAGAAGAACGAGTTGTAAATGAGTTAAAAGAAGTTGGAAAACCATTTATCATGATTATTAATACAGTACAGCCATATCATCCAGATACAGAGCAGTTACGACAAAGCTTATCTGAAGAATATGATATTCCCGTTATTGCGATGAGTGTGGAGAGTTTAAGAGAAACAGATGTATATAATGTACTTCGTGAAGCACTATTTGAATTTCCTGTCTTAGAGGTGAATGTTAATCTTCCAAGCTGGGTGATGGTATTAAATGAGGGGCATTGGTTACGAAAAAGTTATCAAGAGGCTGTTCAAGAAACGGTAAAAGATATAAAACGACTTCGTGATGTAGATCGTGTCGTTTGGCAGTTTAGTCAATACGAATTCATTGATCGAGCAAGTTTAGCAGGAATTGATATGGGGCAAGGGGTAGCAGAAATTGATTTATATGCACCAGATGAATTATATGATCAAATTCTAAAGGAAGTTGTAGGAGTAGAAATTAGAGGGAAAGATCATTTATTAAAGCTCATGCTAGACTTCTCTCATGCCAAAACAGAATATGACCAGGTGTCAGATGCTTTACGAATGGTAAAGCAAACGGGTTATGGTGTGGCGGCTCCAGCTTTAACAGATATGAGCTTAGATGAACCGGAAATCATTCGCCACGGTTCACGATTTGGTGTTAAGTTAAAGGCTGTTGCGCCATCTATTCATATGATTAAAGTGGATGTTGAATCTACATTTGAGCCCATTATCGGTACAGAGAAGCAAAGTGAAGAACTTGTGCGTTATTTAATGCAAGATTTTGAGGATGATCCGCTATCAATATGGAATTCTGATATTTTTGGGCGTTCACTTAGCTCGATTGTTCGTGAAGGAATTCAAGCAAAATTATCATTAATGCCAGAAAATGCCCGCTATAAATTGAAAGAAACATTAGAGAGAATTATTAACGAAGGATCTGGTGGATTAATTGCGATTATATTATAATGAAAATCCCTCTGCGTGCAGAGGGATTTTACACTTTGGTAGAGTATATACTTGAAAAATAAATAGTCATTATCTAATACTTTATTGTATATTGTCAAGTTTCAACAGATTTTCGCATTTTCAGAGCAACAAATTCCTTAAAAATATTGAATTATAAAGAAGAATCGTATAATATAGGCGTTGATAATGATTTATCTACGTCTTTGTAGTATAGAATTTGTAAAAATTGCCTACAAATGAAAGTAAGACTCATTTTATGATCATTATACAGTCTTATCTTTGGGAGGAGGTGAATGGCATGAACAAGACAGATTTAATCAATGCTGTTGCAGAAGCAAGTTCCCTTTCTAAAAAGGACGCAACAAAAGCAGTTGACGCTGTTTTTGATTCTATCTTAGAAGCTTTAAAACAAGGTGACAAAGTACAATTGATCGGATTTGGTAATTTCGAAGTTCGTGAGCGTGCGGCTCGTAAAGGTCGCAATCCACAAACTGGTGAGGAAATTGAAATCGCGGCAAGTAAAGTACCTGCATTTAAACCTGGTAAAGCGTTAAAAGATGCGGTTAAATAATCCTTACATATTACAGGGAAGAAGAGTTTCCTTTTAGGAGGCTCTTCTTTTTGCTTTTAAAAACATAAATATGCTAGAATGTGTTCGTATCATTTTTAGGTTTCTTGGGAGGGCTAGCGGATGGCAAAAGTTAACTTAGAGCAAATTGAACATGCAGTGCGCCTTATTTTAGAGGCGATTGGTGATGATCCAAATCGTGAGGGAGTACTGGATACACCAAGACGAGTTGCAAAGATGTATGCAGAAGTATTTTCAGGAATGCATGAGGACCCAAAAGAACATTTACATAAAGTATTTGGGGAAGATCATGAAGAACTGGTATTAGTAAAAGATATTCCATTTTACTCAATGTGTGAGCATCACCTTGTTCCGTTTTATGGAGTTGCGCATGTGGCATATATCCCACGTGGCGGAAAAGTAACGGGCTTAAGTAAGTTAGCTCGTACTGTAGACACGATTGCGCGCCGTCCACAGCTGCAAGAGCGTATTACATCAACAGTAGCAGACTCTATCATGGAAGTGTTAGAACCGCATGGTGTTATGGTCGTGGTGGAAGCAGAACATATGTGTATGACAATGCGCGGTGTGAAAAAGCCGGGTGCTAAAACAGTAACCACAGCTGTACGTGGTGTATTAGAAAACGATGCAGCAGCACGCAGTGAAATTTTGTCTTTTATTAAGTCTAAGTAAAGAAAAGCGGGAAACTGCTTTTCTTTTTTATTTATGAGTAGTGGAAATTAGTGAGGAATGAAGAACAACGTACATGAATGAATGCTTCACTTTATTTGAGACAACCAAGTTTTCATTATAGAAAATCAAATGTATGTGTTATAATAGGTTTTATGAATTAGAAAACAAGGGTGATTTTTTGTGTGTGACATCTACAGAGGATATGCGGATATAAAGGAGCAGTTGTTAGAAAAACTGCGCCATCCTTATTTTATAAATTATATTGAGGAACCATTTATTGATGAAGAAAAGGTAGTACTTTTATACACCGCTTTAAAGAATGCAAATTTACATAAAGAACAAATTGAACATTATGTAGTAACAATCATGCTTGTACAAATTGCGCTTGATACACATGAAAAAGTATCGAATAAGGCAGATCAAGAAGCAAGTGAATCTCATAAGTGTCGTCAACTTACAGTTCTTGCAGGAGATTATTATAGTGGTTTGTATTACTATTTATTGTCAATGAATTGTGATATTGTTTTAATTCGTGCACTTGCAGAAGGTATTAAAGAAATTAATGAGCATAAAATCATGCTGTATCAGAAGGCATATCACACAGTAGATGAAATCATTGAAAGTGTTATGACAATCGAATCGGCGCTTTTACAAAAAACGTGTGATCATTTTCAAATATCACATTGGAAACTGTTTGTAGCACATGTATTAGGGAAAAATCGTCTTCAAAAAGAGTATCGATTGCATGCTGAAAAACAAAATGCACCTGTTTTTGAAGCGGTTCGAGCCATTTTATTAAATGATGATGAAAAAAATGTGAAGACCGTCTTTGAGGATTGGTTAGAAAAATTGAACAAGCAGAAACAAATATTTTTGAAAAATCATAAAGAATTTGGAGATATCGTTTCTACTTTAAAAGGCAAATTGAACACTTAAGCAATTTTATATTGGAAGAAGGGTAAGAGCATGCAGCAATCAAAAGAAGAAAGAGTACATGATGTCTTTGAGAAAATCTCTGATAAATATGATGTAATGAATTCAGTAATTAGTTTTCAAAGACATAAAGCGTGGCGCAAAGAAACAATGCGCATTATGGATGTTAAACCTGGTAGTAAAGCATTAGATGTATGCTGTGGAACCGCAGATTGGACGATTGCACTTGCGAATGCAGTAGGGCCAAATGGTGAGGTGAAAGGTTTAGACTTCAGCGAAAATATGCTAGCTGTTGGGAAAGAAAAGGTGAAGGCTTTAGGATTAGAGCAAGTAGAACTTATGCATGGGAATGCGATGGAACTTCCATTTGAGGATCATACATTTGATTACGTAACAATTGGATTTGGTTTGCGGAATGTTCCAGATTATATGCACGTATTGAAAGAAATGACACGAGTAGTCAAACCTGGTGGAAAAGTCATTTGTTTGGAGACATCACAACCAACGATGATTGGTTTTCGTCAAATATATATCTTATATTTCAAATATATAATGCCGTTATTTGGAAAAATATTTGCGAAAAGTTATAAGGAATACTCCTGGCTTCAAGAGTCAGCAAGTACATTTCCAGGAATGAAGGAATTAGCAAGAATGTTTGAAGATGCTGGACTTGAGCGAATACAAGTAAAACCATTTACCTTTGGAGTAGCTGCTATGCATTTAGGGGTTAAGCCAGAATCAGAGTAGAAAAAAGATGTTTTAGGTTAAGGTGAACAATATGAAGTTACAACTTATGTACTCTTTTTTACGATCAGATATTAATGTGATAGAAAAAGAATTAAAAAAGACGGTTGCTTCTGAGCAACCGTTAGTGGAAGAAGCAGCATTGCAACTGATTGAAGCTGGTGGGAAACGAATTCGTCCTGTATTTGTACTTCTTGCAGGGAAATTTGGGGAATATAAATTAGATGCGATTAAGCATGTAGCGGTTGCATTAGAACTTATTCATATGGCATCCCTTGTTCATGATGATGTGATTGACGCTGCTCTATTGCGACGTGGCAGTGCAACAGTGAATGCAAACTGGGGAGATCGTATTGCGATGTATACGGGAGATTATTTATTTGCAAAATCTCTTGAATGCATTACGAATCTAGAGGTTCCAGAAGCTCATCAAGCCTTGTCTTATACAATTTTAGAAGTATGTAAAGGTGAGATTGAACAAATTAAAGACAAGTATAATTATGATCAAAACTTACGAACATATTTGCGTAGAATTAAGAGAAAAACGGCGCTACTCATTGCCGCGAGTTGTCAGTTAGGTGCAATTGCTTCTGGGGCAAGTCGCGATACGGTAAATCGCTTGTTTTGGTATGGGTATTTTGTCGGCATGTCGTATCAAATTATCGATGATATTTTAGATTTTGTTTCGACAGAAGAGAAACTTGGCAAACCTGCTGGTGGAGATTTATTACAGGGGAATGTTACACTTCCAGCTTTGTATGCGATGGAAGATTCGAAGCTTCGAGAGAAAATTGTATCTGTTCATGAAAATACAACAGCAAGCGAAATGAAGGAAATAATCCATGCTATTAAAATGAGTCCGGCAATTGATCGAGCATTTGCATTTAGTGAACGTTATTTACATAAAGCTTTAGAAGTGATTAAACCATTGCCTAGAGGACAGGCGAAATATGCTTTGCAAAATGTAGCAAAGTATATTGGAAAAAGAAAATTTTAATATTTTTTCTAAAAAACAAAAAAATCTCTCTATTTCAAAACTATTGCACAATTACGATAAGGGTGTTAATATGTGTGTGGGGATATACAATTACATACATAATTCAGAAGTGGAGAGATTTTTTTATGGAAAAAACATTTCTAATGGTAAAACCAGACGGCGTACAACGTGCCTTCATTGGGGAAATTGTAGCTCGTTTTGAGAAAAAGGGCTTTCAATTGGTTGGTGCGAAATTAATGCAAGTTACTCCAGAAATTGCAAAGCAACATTATGCTGAGCATGTGGAAAAGCCTTTCTTTGGTGAATTAGTAGATTTTATTACATCTGGACCGGTGTTTGCAATGGTATGGCAAGGAGAAGGTGTAGTAAATACTGCTCGTAACATGATGGGGAAAACAAGACCACATGAAGCGGCACCAGGTACAATTCGTGGCGATTTCGGTTTAACAGTTGAGAAAAATGTAATCCACGGTTCTGATTCTTTAGAAAGTGCTGAACGTGAGATTGGTATTTTCTTCAAAGAAGAAGAGTTAGTAGATTATTCAAAACTAATGAATCAATGGATTTATTAATTATTTTAAAATAATTTGTAAACGCTTTAATCACTGTGATAATAGTGAAAAGTGCAAGAGGATGATGATTTCCTTCTTGCACTTTTTTCGTTTCTAATAGTTACGAAGCTAAGTTTAGTGTGATATATTGATACATAAAGTAAACGTTCGATTCATAAAGAGCTTTCCTTTTGACAATTAACGGAATCGAAAATTATATTTAAACAAATAGCGTGTTCTACCATGCGATTTCCGTTTTTTAGCATGGCGCGTGGAACATTGCTAGAACATGAAATACATATAAGAAAAGAGGAATAACCGATGAGATATATAACAGCTGGTGAGTCACATGGTCCGCAACTGACAACGATTTTGGAAGGGATTCCGGCAGGTTTACCTCTAGTCGCGGATGATATAAATGCCGAGTTAGCGAGACGACAAAAAGGGTACGGCCGAGGAAGACGCATGCAAATTGAAAAGGATCAAGTTCAAATTGTAAGTGGTGTCAGACATGGTCAAACAATTGGAGCACCCATTGCACTTATTGTAGAAAATAAGGATTTTGCCCATTGGACGAAAATTATGGGAGCAGCCCCTTTAACTGAGCAAGAAAAAAAGGAAATGAAACGACAAATTACAAGACCAAGACCAGGGCATGCCGATTTAAATGGTGCCATTAAATATGGTCATCGAGATATGAGAAACGTACTTGAGCGTTCTTCCGCACGTGAAACAACAGTGCGAGTAGCGGCAGGCGCTGTGGCAAAGAAAGTGTTAGCAGAGCTTGGCATTAAAGTGGCAGGACATGTCATCGAAATTGGTGGTGTGCGCGCTGAACAAACGACTTACGAAACGATTGAACAACTGCAAGAAATTACCGAAGCATCTCCTGTTCGTTGTTTAGATGGAGAAGCTGGGAAAAAGATGATGCAAGCGATAGATGATGCGAAAGCAAGTGGCGATTCTATTGGTGGTATTGTAGAAGTTATTGTTGAAGGCATGCCAATTGGAGTTGGCAGCTATGTGCATTATGATAGAAAGCTTGATGCGAAATTAGCAGCAGCAGTTATGAGCATTAATGCCTTTAAAGGTGTGGAAATTGGTATTGGATTTGAAGCAGCTCATCGTCCAGGAAGTCAAGTTCATGATGAGATTCTTTGGAACGAAGAAGAAGGGTACACGAGAAGAACGAATCATGCTGGCGGTCTAGAAGGTGGTATGACAACGGGCATGCCAGTTGTTGTTCGCGGGGTTATGAAACCTATTCCAACATTATATAAACCCCTCCAAAGTGTTGATATTGAAACGAAAGAGTCTTTCTCAGCAAGCATTGAGCGCTCTGATAGTTGTGCTGTACCAGCGGCAAGTGTTGTAGCGGAAGCAGTTGTTGCATGGGAGCTAGCTACAGCTTTAGTGGAGCAATTTGGAGCAGATCGAATGGATTGTATTCGTGAAAATATTGAGCGACATAATGAATACGCGAGGGAATTTTAATGGAAAGTATACACATTCAAACAACATCCAAAAAATATGATGTATATGTTGGCAAACATGTCCTATCCTCTTTAACAGAGGTTGTTCAACGTATGAAACCAGCTGTTTCAAATGTTATGATCATTTCTGATGAATCTGTTGCAACCTTGCATTTACAAAAAGTAAAAGAGGCTTTGCAAATAAAGCAAGATGTGTTTTCATTTGTTATTCCAAGTGGAGAAAAAGAAAAGTCATTTGAAAATTTCTATGCAGTCCATACAGCGGCACTTGAGAACAAGCTCGATCGTAATTCATTAATAATTGCACTAGGTGGCGGAATGATTGGCGATTTAGCAGGATTTGTAGCAGCTACATTTATGCGGGGGATTCGCTTTGTTCAAGTACCCACAACACTGTTGGCACATGATAGTGCAGTGGGCGGGAAGGTGGCCATTAACCATCCTTTAGGGAAAAACATGATCGGGGCGTTTCATCAGCCAGAAGCGGTGTTATACCATACGCCATTTCTAGATTCATTACCTGAAAAAGAATGGCGCTCTGGCTTTGCTGAAGTAATCAAACACGCTTTAATCGGAGATGTAGAATTATATCATTGGTTAAAAAACAATGTGACAACATTGGCGGATTTACGAGATGATAAATTAGTTTATGTATTAAAACGTGCAATCCCTGTCAAAGCGAAGATTGTAGCGCAAGATGAGACAGAAAAAGGGGTGCGTGCACATTTGAACTTTGGGCATACATTAGGACATGCCTTAGAAAAAGAATCGGGATATGGCAATATCACGCATGGTGACGGTGTTGCAATCGGCATGTTATTTGCCATATTTTTAAGTGAACAAATGTATAAGATTGACCTCAGGTATAAAGAATTAAAACAGTGGTTTTTGCAGTATGGTTACCCGAGCATACCAAGGCATTTGAAGGTGGATCGTCTTGTAAATGTTATGAAACAAGATAAAAAAGCAAATGCTGGAACAATTCGTATGGTACTTATGCAGGAATATGGGGGCGTACATGTCGTATCTATTTCAGATAAGACCGTTCACACTTCATTAGAAGCATTTCAAAAAGATATGGTACTAGGTGAAGAAATGAATTTTGAATGATGGTGACGGTTGGAAAAGAGTATGTAGTATAAGAAACGGCTTCTTATATTGCCGCTGATTAAACAAAATGACTGGGGGAAGAAAAATGAAAGTGAAAGAGCAGTTGTTCAGTTTAAATGCGTATGTACCTGGCAAAAACATTGAAGAAGTAAAGAGGGAGTATGGACTATCGAAAATTGTTAAGCTAGCATCGAATGAAAATCCATTTGGTTGTTCGAAACGTGTAAAAGAAGCACTTGCTTTATTAAATGAGCAATATGCACTATATCCAGATGGCGCTGCATTTGAACTTCGTCAAAAGGTAGCAAATCATCTGAAAGTGCAACCAGAGCAACTTCTATTTGGTAGCGGATTGGATGAGGTTATTCAGATGATTAGTCGTGCTTTATTACATAAAGGCACAAATGTTGTGATGGCGAGGCCAACTTTTTCTCAATATCGTCATCATGCTATCATCGAAGGGGCTGAAGTTCGTGAAGTACCGTTAAAAGATGGGGTTCATGACTTAGATGCTATGCTTGAACAAGTAGATTACAATACGCGCATTGTCTGGGTCTGTAATCCGAATAATCCGACTGGTACATATGTAGAAAAGCAGAAATTACTTTCATTTTTAGAGAATGTTCCAAAGTCATCGCTCGTTATTATGGATGAAGCATACTATGAATATGCAGGTGCTGAAGATTACCCGCAAACATTACCACTTCTTGAAAAATATGAAAACCTTATGGTGTTACGTACATTTTCGAAAGCTTACGGATTAGCTGCTTTTCGGATTGGATATGCTGTAGGATACGCGGAGTTAATAAAGAAGTTGGAAGTAGCAAGATTGCCATTTAATACATCGACTGTTGCGCAAGTCGTGGCATCAGTGGCAATAGACGATCAATCATTTCTACAAGAATGTGTGAAAAAGAATGCGGAAGGTTTAGAACAATATTATCAATTTTGTAAAGAATATGATGTGTTTTATTATCCATCTCAAACGAATTTCATTTTCCTAAAGATTGGTCTTCCGGGTAACGAAGTGTTTGAGAGATTAATGAAAAAAGGATATATTGTTCGATCAGGTGCACCGTTTGGTTTATTGGATGGTATTCGTATTACAGTTGGTTTAAAAGAAGAGAACGCTGAGATTATTGCGTTGCTTGCGAATCTCGTAAAAGAACATGTGAAGAAAGAAGAAACATACTCTTAATTGATTATAGCGGCCTCCTATAAGGGGAGCCGTTTATTTTATTCCGCTATTTTAGGGGAATAAGACTCTCGCTACGTGATTTAGGAAGAAACAATTGAATTGGTGCAAGCGAATATCGATACTTGTAGCCCGATATGTAATGTATGAAACGATGTTGTGAAAAGTTTCGTTTTATGTGTTTGCACGGCAGAGAAAGAAAGCTGTACAATAAAGATAGATAATACATATATAAGTAAGTACACATATAGGAGGGCAAAGGATGGCAAATATAAGGCGAGAAAAAGGGTTAAATGGAACGATTACGATACCTGGAGATAAATCGATTTCACATCGCGCTGTCATGTTTGGAGCGATAGCGGAAGGTACAACAAAAGTTTCAAATTTTTTATTAGGAGAAGATTGTTTAAGTACCATTGCATGTTTTCGAAAACTCGGTGTGAAAATTGATCAAAGTGGAAATGATGTCACGATATATGGAAAAGGATTAACTGGATTGCAAGAGCCCAAAGAGGTATTAGATGTGGGAAATTCGGGAACGACCATTCGCCTTATGCTCGGTATTTTAGCAAATGTACCTTTCCATTGTACAATCATAGGCGACGATTCTATTGGAAAACGTCCTATGAAACGTGTTACAGATCCTCTTCGTGAAATGAATGCACAAATAGATGGTCGAGAAGATGGACAATATACGCCATTATCGATTCGAGGCGGGAATATAAAAGGGATACATTATGATTCTCCTGTTGCAAGTGCACAAGTAAAATCAGCAATTTTACTTGCTGGATTAAAAGGAGAGGGCGTTACAACAGTAACGGAACCACTACAATCACGCGATCATACTGAGCGTATGCTCCGTGCATTTGGCTGTACAGTGGAAGTAACGGGCCAAACAGTTTCACTGCGAGGAGGACAATCCCTCATAGGGACGGAGATTGAAGTGCCTGGTGATATTTCTTCAGCAGCCTTTTTCTTAGTTGCAGGTGCGATTGTTCCGAATAGTAAAATCGTCTTGAAAAATGTTGGCTTAAATCCAACGAGAACAGGGATTATAGACGTTTTACAAAAAATGGGGGCAATTCTTTCGGTTGATCATGTACGAAATGAAGAATTTGAGCCATGTGGAGATATTACAATTGAAACTTCAAAATTACAAGGAATCGAAATTGGAGGCTCGTTAATTCCAAGATTAATTGATGAAATTCCTATTATTGCTTTACTAGCGACACAGGCAACTGGCACAACCGTTATTAAAGATGCTGAAGAATTAAAGGTAAAAGAAACAAATCGTATTGATACAGTTGTACAAGAACTAAAAAAGCTAGGAGTAAAAATTGAAGCGACATCAGATGGTATGATTATATATGGAAATCAGAAGCTACAAGGAGGGATTGTTGATAGTCATGGGGATCATCGCATTGGGATGATGCTTGCGATTGCTTCTTGTATCGCTGATGGCGAGGTTGAAATACAAAGAAGTGATGCGGTTTCTGTATCTTATCCAAACTTTTTTGATCAGTTGGCATCTTTGTAAAGAAAAGGAAGGCACTTTCTTTGAGAAAATTCTTTTCCATTTCTTTTAGTTGCTTAGTAGTCAACTGTTGTTTATGATTAAGTGAATAGATGAGAATATTTTTAGGTTAAAGGAGATATATATGCAAAAGTTTGAACAAGCTGTTTCCTATATTGAAAATGGAGAGGTAGAAAAAGGTTTACAGCAATTAAAAGAACAGGTGAAGCAAGGGACGGACGAGGAGAAATACGATATTGCTCGCTATTATCATACACTTGGGTTTGTAGATGAAGCGCTCGCGATTGCAGAGGATTTACACCTTCTATATCCTGAAGAAAGTGAATTTACAATATTTTTAGCAGAGCTATATATTGATTTAGATAAAGAAGATGAAGCAATTGAGGTACTTCATGATATTCCTGAAGATGACGATTTTTATGTACAATCTTTATTACTTGTTGCGGATTTATTCCAAATGCAAGGATTTGATGATGTTGCCGAACAAAAACTATTAAAGGCGAAAGAAATCATGCCAGAAGAGCCTGTCATTATATTTGGTCTTGCTGAATTGTATAGCAGTAAAGGAGAAGAGAAAAAGGCGATTCAGTATTATCAATCATTACTTGCCGAACATAAAGTAATGGGAGGCGTTATTATCGCTCTTCGCCTTGCAGAAACGTTAAGTGCGGTTGGAAATTGGGAAGAAGCAATCCCTTATTATGAAGAAGGATTAGAAGAACAGAAAGATATTCATTCTTTATTCGGATATGCATTTACTCTTTATCAAGGAGAAGAATATCAACGAGCGATTAGTGTTTGGCAAGAATTGAAGGAATTAGATCCAGAATATGCATCATTATATATGTATTTGGCGAAATGCTACGAAAAAGAAGGGATGCTTCAAGAAAGCTATGAAACACTTCACGATGGTATTAAAGTCGATGAGTTATCTGTGCCGCTTTATGTAGAATTGGCAAATATTGCAGCGAAGCTAGGAAAGATGGCGGAAGCAGAGGAAGTTCTTCAAAAGGCTCTGCGATTAGATCCAGGACATTTAGGAGCAATATTAAAATATGTCTATATCTTAAAAGGGCAAGAAAAATACGAAGAATTAATTCGTGTTGTAGAAAATGCAAGAGAAAGTGGAGAGCAGGATGCGCAATTACTTTGGGATCTTGCATTTGCTAAAAAACAATTAGAAATGTATTCGGATGCATTAAAACACTATGAAAGTGCATATACTTCTTTTAAGAATCATCCCGATTTCTTGGAAGAGTACGGTTACTTCTTATTAGAAGAAGGGATGCGAAAAGAGGCGAAAGAAGTATTTACACGCTTAATACAACTAGATCCGACACAAATTCATATTGAGGAATTGTTATATAATTTAGAGGATTTTTCATAAGTTGGAAGGAAACTGAATGCTACTTCTTGAATCTAAATAAAAAAAAGAAAGACAGAGGAGGGACTTAGGCGCTATGAATACCCCTGTTTCTGTAAACGAGAAGAAGGATTTTGTGAAATGGTTTTTAAATAATTACCAACTGAAACAGCGTGAATGTGTATGGATTTTAAATTATTTAATGAGTCATGATCAATTAATGCATAAAGTTCACTTTGTAGAACATGCAAAATATTGTCCGCGTGGCTTGATCATGTCAGCTAATTGCGTGAAAGAAACTCCGTTTCATTTTTTTAAACAAAATGTAATGACAACGGATGCGGAAAAATCTTTTCATGACATTCGTCTCAATCGGGATGAAGATATTTATATTCAACTTAATTTTAAATCGTCGTTTCAAAACCCAAATTATGTGGCGGTATTGGAGGAAAATCCATATTTACCAAAGCATATTGAAGTAAACGAGAAGGATCGTTTACTTGCAGAACGCTTTTTAGAAGAAAGTGTTTTTTCATTCCGAAGAAATCGTCTTTTAAAGCAAATTGACGAGGCGTTAGACAATCATGATCAAGAAGCTTTTCAGAGACTAACAGCTGAATTGAAAACTTTATAACTGTTTGTGCTGCTTATTCCGTATTTTATGGGAAGCGAGACTCCGCCTTAAGACGTAAGCGATAAAAAAGAGGGTAAGAAATAGGCGTAGGGATGAAGAAAACTTCTGGTGATTAAAATTTTATTTTTGATAACTTTCCGACTATTCTAAGAAAAACTACCTATATTGGGTAGTTTTTCTTTTTTTACCTGTTTTAGTATGGTTTAATATATATAAAGTGAAAGTTCTGTCATTTGTGTAGAGATTTAGGAGAAGGAGGGATGAAAGTTGAGATGGGCTGTAAAAGATGCAGAACAGTTTGTACAAGCAAGGGAATATGTAGATACATGTATTATACCTCTTCTCTCAATTTCAGTAGCGAAAGAGATGAAGGCGCTTGTAGAACAAGGGGAATTTATTGAGGTTTTGAGTATGGAATTAGAAAGAGAATATAAAGGCAGAGTCTTGTTATTACCGGCCTTTACTTACTTAGCGGAAAATCAAGAAAAAGAGAAAGAAAGATTGGAAGGATGGACGAATCATTTACAAGAGCAAGGGATACAGCATATTGTGTATGTGACAAGTGACTTCGCTTGGAAACAAGCTAATGTATTACAAGGACAATTATTTTGGTTGCCGGCTATATCATTCGATCAACTTAGTGATCAAGCAAAAAGAGAAGTCATTCATGCTCATATTAAAAATATAATGGAATTATTAACTGAAAAATGGAAAAATATAAAATAAATATATATTTCTTATTATTGGGAGAAGTGTGATATTGACCTGCGAATGTGGGTATTATATCATGATAGTGTCCTAGTTTTTATTTTTATACGGTTTTGTCACGAGGGGACAATTTCTGATAGAGGGGGGAATTTTTCGTGAGTGAGAAAGAGCATCGTGTATCAAGAAGACAGTTTTTGAACTACACACTTACAGGTGTGGGAGGGTTTATGGCAGCTGGAATTTTCATGCCGATGACACGCTTTGCACTTGATCCAGTATTAAGAAAAGAAGATGGGGGAGAACTGGTTGCTGTTGCACAAGTAAAAGAGGTTACGACAGAGCCAAAACGTTTTGACTTCAAGGTAAAACAAGTTGATGGATGGTACAAGTCTGAGGAGCCTAAATCTGCATGGGTGTATAAAGATGAAAGCGGAGACATTGTTGCACTTTCCCCAGTTTGTAAGCATTTAGGATGTACAGTAAACTGGAATTCTGACAAGGCACATCCAAATCAATTTTATTGCCCGTGTCATGCTGGACGGTACACAAAAGATGGCGTCAATATTAAAGGTACACCGCCTCTTGCTCCGTTAGATGTGTACGAATCAAAAGTAAAAAATGGAACACTTTATTTAGGAAAAGCTAAGCCACGAGGGGGTGCGAAATAGATGTTAAATAAAATTTATGATTGGGTAGACGAGCGGCTCGATATTACACCGATTTGGCGTGATATTGCTGATCACGAAGTGCCTGAACATGTCAATCCAGCACATCATTTCTCAGCATTCGTTTACTGCTTCGGAGGACTTACGTTTTTTGTAACAGTTATTCAAATTTTATCAGGAATGTTTTTAACCATGTACTATGTACCAGATATAAAAAATGCTTGGGAGTCAGTGTATTATTTACAAAATGAAGTTGCATATGGACAAATTGTTCGCGGTATGCATCATTGGGGCGCTAGTCTTGTAATTGTAATGATGTTTTTACATACACTTAGAGTTTTCTTTCAAGGCGCTTATAAAAAGCCTCGTGAACTCAATTGGATCGTTGGTGTTCTTATTTTCTTTGTTATGCTAGGTCTTGGTTTTACCGGATATTTATTACCGTGGGATATGAAAGCGTTATTTGCAACAAAAGTAGGGATTCAAATTGCTGAGCAAACACCGCTCATTGGTCCTTATATTAAAACTTTACTTGCTGGTCATTCCGAAATTGTTGGTGCTCAAACATTAACTCGCTTCTTCGCTATTCACGTCTTCTTCTTACCAGCAGCACTTCTAGGCTTAATGGCCTTCCACTTCATCATGATTCGCAAACAAGGTATTTCCGGTCCACTATAAGAATTACAAAATTAAAGGGGAAAAGAAATGAAGGAGGGAGATTATGCATCGCGGCAAAGGGATGAAGTTTGTAGGAGATTCGCGGGTACCTGTAGTTAGAAAACAAAATATTCCGAAAGATTATTCCGAATATCCGGGCAAAACGGAAGCGTTTTGGCCAAACTTCTTGTTAAAAGAATGGATGGTTGGGGCCGTTTTTTTAATCGGCTATTTGTGTTTAACAGTGGCCCATCCATCACCACTTGAGAGAATGGCAGATCCCACAGATGCAGGATATATACCATTGCCAGACTGGTATTTCTTATTTTTGTATCAGCTCTTAAAATATTCATACGCTTCAGGCTCATTTACTGTAATAGGAGCGTTTATTATGCCAGGTATCGCTTTTGGAGCATTAATGTTAGCGCCATTTCTTGATCGTGGCCCTGAACGACGCCCGTTGAAGCGTCCAGTAGCAACTGGATTTATGATGTTAGCAATTGCATCTATTGTTTACTTAACTTGGGAGTCTGTAGCACATCATGATTGGGAAGCTGCTAAAAAACAAGGTGAAATTGTTAAGACGGTACAAGTTGATAAAAACGATGAAGGCTATAAATTATTGGAAAAGAATACATGTTTAACATGTCACGGCGATAATTTACAAGGTGGAGCAGCAGCGCCAGCACTGCAAAACTTAACTTTAAAGCCAGAAGAAATTGCTAAGATTGCAAAAGAGGGAAAAGGGGCAATGCCGAAAGGGGTATTTAAAGGAACAGATGAAGAATTGAAGAAACTTTCGGAATTTATCGCGAAATATAATGAAAAATAAGACGGAAGCCGACTGCAAATTTGTAGTCGGCTTTGTTAATGAAAAGAAAAATTTTGTTATAATAGAGTAGATTTTTTCTTTATTATTTGTGCGTAACAAGATTTTATGTTGTGTGAAAGGTGTTGTACAGAGAGAGTGACGTATTTATATGCAATGTTAAGACAACGTTCTGTTTTATGGTTGTTGCTGATTGTTAATATATTGGGAACAATTTATGGATTTATTTGGTATGAAGAGCAATTGAGAGAGACTTCGTATTTATTTTGGCCTTTTGTTCCAGATAGTCCGATGGCAAGTCTCTTTTTTGTATTTGTTTTGATCGCGTTTTTGCAAAAGAAAAATTGGGGGTTAATAGAGGCTTTAGCAATTGTTACTTTAATGAAATATGGCATTTGGGCTGTGGTGGTGAATGGTATTATGTTTGCGATCAAGGAGCCGCTTGGAATGATGAGTTATATGCTCGTTTTGTCGCATCTTGCAATGGCCATGCAAGGACTATTATATGCGCCATATACCCGCATGAAAAAATGGCATCTTATTGTTGCAGGACTATGGATTTTACATAATGATGCGATTGATTATTTATTTTGGCAAATGCCACGGTATGGCATTATGCATTTGTTCGTAGATAAAATTGGCTATTTTACATTTTGGCTCAGTATAGCTGTATTAGGAATTACTTATTATTATTGTTTCAGTAGCAGGCGAAAACAATTTTCATTATGAAATGAATAAAGGATTGGGGAAAGCAAATGAATAAAAATAAGATAGGAATCAGGTTACTAAATCGCTTCATAAATTTAATCGTCTCGTATTGCATTGCATTTTCTATTTTTGCGATTGCGACGGTACTCGTTGTCTATGGAAAATGGTTATATTATGCGGATATACATCTTTTAAATATACCAGATTTAGCAAATATGACTGAGTCGGAAATTAAGAAGAATTATGATGTATTGATTACATATCTTTCCCCTTTTTATGAAGGATCATTACAGTTTCCGACATTACATATGTCCGCAGAAGGAAGAATTCATTTTGTGGATGTGAAAAATATTTTAATACATATTCAATACGGAATGTGTGTAACGATTATAGTTGCTTTGCTAGGTGGAGGGTATATGTTACGTAAGCGACAAATTAAGTTTTTATTAAATGGTGCTATTTTAACGATTGCTATACCGGTTATATTGATAGTGCCGATTGCTATAGATTTTGAAAAGAGTTTTGTACTATTTCATAAACTTTTATTTCGTAATGATTATTGGCAATTTGATAGTGAAAAGGATCCGGTTATTAATATGTTACCAGAGACGTTCTTTATGCACGCAGCATGCGGGATATTATTGCTCATTTTAGGTGGAAGCCTACTATCTTATTGTTTATATAGATATGTAAAAAGAAAATTTGCTTAGCTTAGGAGAAATAATTTTCAGCTTCATTCTGTTCTATTCTTGTCCATCTCAACATATTTTGTACTAGTAGTTATAGGGGGGACAGGAATGAAGCGAGCATTGTTTGGAATGATAGCATTTCTGCTTATCATGTTTCCAGTACGTATATATGCTGAAGAATGGAATGAGTTAACAGGGCTGTTAGATGACTCTTTGCAACTTGTCAAACAAAAAGAGGATGAAAAAGCAATTCAAGTGTTACAATATTTTTCTAAGCAATTTGTACAAAGTGAATATGCAAAACAAAAAAAAGTGACACCTGCTCATTTTCGGATTATTTCGCTAGCATATGAGAAAGCGCAGAAATCTCTTGAGGAAAAGCATGTAGATAGACAAATTAAGATAAATGATACGTTAGCGCTTCAATTGGCAGTAGATGCTGAGGTGTCTAAATATCAACCGCTGTGGATGGAGCGAGAAGAGCCGGTGATGGGAGCCTTTGCAAAGATGGAAAAAGCCATGCAACAAGAAGATGAGGCTGATTTCCAACAATCATTAAATACATTTTTGTATGAATTTGATATTATTTATCCAAGTCTTATGATTGCGTTGCCAGAAAATCAAACGCAGCGTGTGAATGCTCATTTATCCTATTTGGATGAATTTCGAAATATGATGCTGAAACATAAAAGTGGTCAAACGCAATTAAGTATTATTAAAGGAGATTTGCAAAAAATATTTCAAACAGTAAAGAAAGATGGGGTAGATACATCTCTTATTTGGTTTATGACCATTACAGGCGGGATTATTTTATTTACATTAACATATGTTGGATGGAGAAAATATAAAGGCGAGAAGACGAAGCGTAAAAGTAACCTTACATCTAAAAATCGCTAATATTACGAATAAAGGTAAGGATTGTAAGGTTTCTTTATTGACAATGTTTCAAGAAAAAAATAGAATGAAAAGTACTAACAATTAAGACTTAGGTGGAGGTTCATGATGTTTTATTTAATTTACTTCGCAATCATTATGATCATACCGTTATATGCACAGTCTAAAGTACGCAGTGCTTATAGTAAGTATTCACAAGTATATTCTACATCAGGTATGACAGGAGCGGAAGTAGCTCGAAAAATATTAGATGAAAACGGTTTGTATAACGTTGCAGTCGAAGAAACGCCAGGGCATTTGTCAGATCACTATGATCCAACAGCAAAGACAGTTCGACTATCGACAGATAACTATTATGGACACTCTGTTGCAGGAACAGCTGTAGCAGCCCATGAAGTAGGACATGCGATTCAAGACGCAAAAGATTATAACTTTATGCGTGTTCGTCATTCTCTCGTTCCCGTTGCGAATTTTGGGTCAAATATGTCATGGGTTTTTGTTTTAATTGGCATATTTGCTCAAATGTCTAATTTATTGCTATTAGGAATCGTTTTAATGGCAGCAGGTGTACTTTTCCAGCTTGTTACTTTACCAGTTGAGTTTGATGCATCTAAACGTGCGATGCAACAAATTGAGGCGCTTGGGATTGTATCAACGGATGAGTACGGCCAAGCTCGTAAAGTATTGAATGCGGCGGCGTTAACATATGTAGCAGCAGCGGCTGTTGCGGTATTTGAGTTATTGCGTCTCGTATTGATTTATACAGGCATGCAGCGCAGTGATGATTAAAGGCTATCGATTTTGATAGTCTTTTTTACTTTCTATTCACGTGCGATAAAGTGAAACTTTAATCAGTGGGGGGTTCTTCATCCCAACTGATTATGAGCCCTCACCACTCCGGGCTGTTACGGGCAGCCCTACTCCCACCTATCTTTCTTGCTTTTCTCTGAATCTTGAGGCGGGAGTCTTACTGCCCTAAAATAGCGGGATAAAAAATTTCGATTCTCTAATTTGAGAGTACAAGTATAGGAAAACAACGTGGAGTGAAAGTATAAAAGTGAGAAACGAACAAGTACAATAAGTGCAGGTGATCAGATGCAATATCCAGATTTTTTAATTCAGCATGTGAAAGAAAAGAGTGCCCCCTATCCATTGGAAGGTTTCTTAAGTGGACAGGGTCCGAAAAACCCGAAATTCATGCTTGTTGGCGAAGCGCCTGGTGAGACAGAAATTCACAATGGTATCCCGTTTAGCGGCCGGGCAGGAAAGTATTTGATGGAATTTTTAAATTATCTTCATATTACGAGAGAAGAAGTGTATATTACGAGTGCAGTTCGAAGTAGACCTTATAAATGGAAAGAGAAAAAAGAAAAAAGTGGAGAAGTGATTCAGAAAAAGTATAATCGAACACCAAATCAAAGAGAAATTGTTGCGCATGCTCCGTTATTAGATTATGAATTGGAACAAATCAAGCCGCGAATGATTGTCACGCTTGGAAATATTGGACTGCAGCGTTTAGTGGGACGAGATAAGAAGATTACGGATGTTCACGGAAAACTACTGAAGCAATCCGTACGAAAGCTAAAAGATATAAATAGCTCAGAGTTTATATGGACAAAAAAAGAGTATTATATCTTTCCTATCTTTCATCCAGCATCTATTTTTTATAATCGAAGTTTATTGGATTTCATATATGAAGATTTAGAAAAGTTGAAGGAGTACATACATCATTAAAAGAGAGAAAACTTTTCTCTCTTTTAATGATGTAACGGATTTTTATTTTCATCGAGGGTAAACCCTTCACCGACGACATCATGCACATCACTAACGGCAACGAAAGCGTGAGGATCAATGGAAGTGATAATGTTTTTTAATTTAACAATTTCATTTTTAGCCACGACGCAATATAATACATTTCGCTCCACTTTTGTATAGGATCCAACCGCTTTTAAAAAAGTTGCTCCACGGCTCATTTCTAATAAAATTTTGTCAGCGATTTGGTCATTTTTATTAGAAATAATCGTAGCACCTTTTGCAGCGTAAGCACCTTCTTGCATAAAATCAATGACTTTCGCCCCGATAAAAACAGCAACTAATGTATACATGCCTTCACGATAAGATAAGTATGTAAGGATAGAAACAACAATCACCACTGCATCAAACATAAACATCGTTTTTCCCATACTCCAACCGATATATTTATGAGCGAGCCGCGCAATAATATCAACGCCGCCAGTCGTTCCGCCATACTTAAAGATAATTCCAAGACCAATACCAATAAATGCACCTGCAAAAAGTGCTGCCAATGTCATGTCGTTTTGCAAGTTTACATGTAATTTGAACAGTTCATAACGCTGAAAAATCCATAAGAAGAAAGATACGCTAAAGGTTCCAATTAACGTATATAAAAATGTTGTTCGACCAAGTAACTTCCAACCGACGAAAAATAGAGGAATGTTTAAAATTAAGTTTGTATAGGAAGGGTCGAGTGAAAAGAGGAAGTATAATAGTAAGGTAATACCTGTAAATCCACCTTCTGCTAGATGGTTTTCAATATTAATATTAACAATACCGAAAGAAAAGATAGCGGAACCGATAAGAATGAAAATAACATTGCGAATCTTCAAGTTTGTCTTCATATAAAAAGCCCCCTCAATAATGTAATGATTTGCACTGCTCCGCTTAAACGGCTAATAGGTGGCAAAAAAGAATAGCCAGTAAGAGTTCGCGCAGTTTAGGCGAATTTTTAATAAAAATAGCATTGCGAAAGAGAATTTCACTTTATTATAGTCTATCCCAAAAAACGGAGCAAATCGGCAAATATGGGGGGATAATATTTGTCAAATTGCGATGAATTGGCTAACATGAAAGAGGAAGGAATAGAGGTGAACAAGATGCAATCAAAAACGATGAAAGATATGCAAAAGGAAGTAGATGCATATATTGGTCAATTTAAAGAGGGCTATTTTAGTCCGCTTGCCATGATGGCTCGTTTAACAGAAGAAATGGGTGAACTTGCAAGAGAAATCAATCACTATTACGGTGAAAAGCCAAAGAAAACGACTGAAAAAGAGAAAACAATTGAAGAAGAGCTTGGCGATATATTATTTGTGATGATTTGCATGGCAAATAGTTTAAATATTGATTTAGAAATAGCGCATAACACTGTAATGAATAAATTTAATACACGTGACAAGGATCGTTGGACACGCATTGAAGAAGGAGAGGAAGAACGATGAAAGACATTAAAGTAATTATTGCAGGACCTAGAGGCCGTATGGGACATGAAGCAGTTCTTCTTATGGAAAGAACACCGCATTTTCAATTTGTAGCAGCTGTTGACTATAAACATGGTGGGGAAAAGATTTCAGACTTACCAGGAATGCCCGCGTTAGATGTTCCGATTTATGAGGATTTACATACTTGTTTAGATGAGATAGAAGCAGATGTGCTGTTAGATTTAACAACACCGGAGGTAGGCAAGAAGCATGTAACGCTTGCGGTTGAACATGGTCTTCGTTCTGTTATTGGTACAACTGGATTTACAGAAGAAGAATTACAGCATTTAACAAATATAGCGAAGGAAAAAGAAGTAGGAACTATTATTGCACCAAACTTTGCAATTGGGGCAGTATTGATGATGAAATTTTCTCAAATGGCGGCGAAATATTTCCAAGATGTCGAGATAATTGAATTGCACCATGATCAAAAATTAGATGCTCCTTCTGGAACGGCTGTAAAAACAGTAGACTTAATTCGCCAACATCGTGAGCCAAAGCAGCAAGGTCATCCAAATGAAACAGAACAATTGAAAGGAGTACGTGGGGCAAATGTAGATGGTATTCATATTCATAGCGTACGTTTACCAGGTTTAATTGCACATCAGGAAGTTTTATTTGGCGGGGATGGACAAATGTTAACAGTTCGTCATGATTCATTCAATCGAGCTTCCTTCATGTCAGGGGTAAAACTTTCTATCGAAACAGTAATGAACTTGGATCATCTTGTATACGGTTTAGAGAATATTATGGATTAAGGGAGAGATAACGGATGAAAATTGCCTTAATTGCACATGACAAAAAGAAAGATGATATGGTTTCGTTTGCATACGCATATAAACCAATTTTTGAACAACATGAACTTTTCGCGACAGGAACAACGGGCCTTCGTGTTATGGAAGCAACAGGTCTTGCTGTTACAAGATATCAATCAGGTCCTCTTGGTGGCGATCAAGAAATTGGTGCTATGATTGCAAAAAATGCTTTAGACATGGTCATTTTCTTCCGAGATCCACTAACAGCACAACCGCATGAACCAGATGTAAATGCGCTACTTCGTTTATGCGATGTATATGCAATTCCACTTGCAACAAATATGGCAAGTGCTGAAATGTTAATGCATGCATTAAATCGGGGAGATTTGGACTATCGAAAGTTTAGAAAATGAGGGGAACGATTATGAGTGGATTACATATATTAGCGTTTGGTGCTCATGCCGATGATGTTGAAATCGGCATGGCAGGAACGATTGCCAAATATACGAAACAAGGATATGAAGTCGGTATTTGTGATTTAACAGAAGCGGACTTATCTTCGAATGGAACAATTGAGCTAAGAAAAAAAGAAGCTCAAGAGGCTGCGCACATTATGGGTGTGAAGACGCGAATAAACTTGGCGATGCCTGATCGCGGTCTATATATGAAAGACGAATATATACGTGAAATTGTAAAGATAATCCGTACATATAGGCCAGCGCTAATTTTTGCACCATACTATGAAGATCGTCATCCAGATCATGCCAATTGTGCAAAACTTGTAGAAGAAGCGGTCTTTTCTGCTGGTATTCGCAAATATATGCCAGAAATTTCACCGCACCGCGTGCAATCTTTTTATTATTATATGATTAATGGTTTCCATAAGCCCAATTTTTGCGTAGATATTAGTGAACATCTTTCTGAGAAGATAGCAGCATTAGAAGCGTATGAAAGTCAATTTACAACGGGAAATGATGGCGTAAAAACGCCTTTAACAGAAGGATATGTAGAAACAGTAGTAGCTCGTGAGAAAATGTTTGGAAAAGAAGTTGGAGTTATGTATGCTGAAGGATTTATGAGTAAGAAGCCAATTTTATTACATGCTGATTTAATAGGAGGATGTAAATGAAATTAAAAATAGGTATTACATGTTATCCTTCTGTAGGTGGCTCTGGAGTTGTTGGGACAGAACTGGGCAAGCAATTAGCTGAAAGAGGCCATGAAATTCATTTTATTACATCAGGTGTTCCATTTCGTTTAAATAAAGTATATCCAAACATTTATTTTCATGAAGTAACAGTGAACCAATATTCTGTTTTTCAATATCCGCCGTACGATTTAGCATTGGCGAGTAAAATGGCAGAAGTTGCGCAGAGAGAAAAGCTTGATATATTACATGTGCACTATGCAATACCACATGCGATTTGTGCATACTTAGCAAAACAAATGATTGGAGATCATATTAAAATTGTTACAACATTGCATGGAACGGACATTACTGTACTTGGTTCAGACCCTTCACTGAACAATTTAATTCGATTTGGTATCGAACAATCCGACGTTGTTACTGCTGTATCTCACTCATTGATTAAGGAAACGAATGAACTTGTGAAACCAAATAAGGAAATTCAGACTGTATATAATTTTATTGATGAGCGTGTCTATTTTAAGCGAGATATGTCTCAACTAAAAAAAGAATATGGTATAAGTGAAGATGAAAAGATATTGATCCATATTTCAAATTTCCGCAAGGTGAAACGTGTGCAAGATGTTGTGCAGGCTTTTGCTAAAGTTGTAAAAGAAGTCAATGCGAAACTATTGCTCGTTGGCGATGGACCAGAGTTTTGCACGATTTTGCAATTAGTGAAAAACTTACATATAGAGGAACGTGTCTTGTTTTTAGGAAAACAGGATAATGTAGCAGAGCTACTTGCTATGAGTGATGTGATGTTACTTTTATCAGAAAAAGAAAGCTTTGGCCTTGTTTTACTAGAAGCAATGGCTTGTGGTGTGCCATGTATTGGCTCGCGAGTTGGGGGCATTCCAGAGGTTATTAAACATGGTGAAACGGGATATATATGTGAAGTTGGTGATACGTCAGAGGTAGCCAAGCAAGCTATACAACTTCTTCAAAATAAGGAACTCCATCGAAATATGGCGGATCAAGCATTAGAAACGGTGCACGAGCAATTTCGTTCAGAAAATATCGTTTCACAATATGAAGCAATTTATTATGACATATTAAGGGATGACAACAATGAAACGATTTAAAAGAGCTGGAGCAATTATTGAGACGTTAAAGGAACATGGACATGAGGCCTACTTTGTAGGAGGAAGTGTACGTGACTTTATTATTGATAGACCGATAGGAGATATTGATATTGCTACATCTGCTCTCCCAGAAGAAGTTATGAAATTATTTCCAAAGCACGTTCCTGTTGGTCTTGAACACGGAACGGTTATCGTTTTGCAAGATGGTGAGCCATATGAAGTAACTACTTTCCGTACAGAGAGTGATTATGAAGATTTTCGCAGGCCAAGTAGTGTACAATTTGTTCGCTCGTTGGAAGAAGATTTAAAACGACGTGATTTTACAATGAATGCGATTGCGATGAATGAGGATGGAGAAATCATTGACTTATTTGGAGGTCAAGAAGCCATTCAAAAACGAGAAATTGTGACAGTAGGAAATGCGGCAGAGCGTTTTCAAGAAGATGCGCTGCGCATGATGCGTGGTATTCGTTTTGTGAGTACATTAGGATTTTCTTTAGAAGAGAAAACAGAGTGTGCGATTAAGCGCTACGGTCATTTATTAGAACATATAGCGATTGAAAGAATTACTGTTGAATTTGAAAAGTTATTAACGGGTCCATACTGTGTAAAAGGACTTCAAAAACTAGTAGAGACGAAATTGTTTATGCATTTACCGTATTTACAAATGTCAGAAGAGAAAATTTTAAAGGCTGCGGAGTATAACTGGGAGTCTTTTGAAACAGAAATTGAAGCATGGGCGTTTTTCTTATCCTGTATAGGAGAGGAACATCCATCTGTATTTTTACGTCAATGGAAATTTTCAAATAAGAAAATAAAAGAAATTGTGGCTGTTTTGTTAGCTATTCGTACTCGAAAGACAAAAGAATGGGATGCAGTTTTCTTATATCAAACTGGTGTACAAATTGCTCTCATGGCAGAGAGAGTCTATCAAGTGATGATAGAAGAATACAATATGTCTACAGTAAGCGAAGTGCAAAGATTATTTGATTCATTACCAATTCAGAAGCGTCAAGAAATGAACGTAAGTGGTAATGATTTATTAAGTTGGACAGATAAAACACCAGGCCCTTGGGTAGCGGAAGTATTACAAAAAATTGAAGAAGAAATTTTGCAGAAGCGATTGGAAAATGAAAAAGAGGCGATAAGGGGGTGGATTGAAGAATGCAATCTACTATGAGAAAACAATTGTTACAAATTTTTTCTGAGGCAAATGGAGAATTTGTATCTGGACAAACGATAAGTGAAAAGCTCGGTTGTTCTAGAACGGCTGTGTGGAAGCATATGGAGGATTTGCGCACAGAAGGTTATGAATTGGAGGCGATTCGCCGCTTAGGATACCGAATTACGAGTAAGCCAGATAAAGTGACAGCAAATGAAATTCAATTAGGGCTACAAACAGACTTTATAGGGAGAACGGTATACTTTGAAGAGTCGGTTGAATCTACGCAGCATGTTGCAGCGAAACTTGCATATGAAGGTGCAGCGGAAGGAACAATAGTCGTCGCCGAAGAACAAACAGCAGGGAGAGGACGCTTAAGTCGAAAATGGTATTCGCCAAAAGGAACAGGAGTTTGGATGAGCATTATTTTACGCCCATCCATTCCTGTTCATCATGCGCCTCAGCTTACTTTACTAGCTGCTGTTAGCGTGGCGCAAGCAATCGAGAAATGTACGGGCGTGAATGTAGGGATTAAATGGCCGAATGATATTTTAATAAATGGAAAAAAAACTGTAGGTATTTTAACAGAAATGCAAGCTGATCCAGATAAAATTAATGCAGTTATTATGGGGATTGGAATTAATGCAAATCAACAAACAGAACATTTTGTTGATGAGATTAAACAAATTGCTACCTCTTTAGCCATCGAGTCAGGAAAACCAATTGTTCGTGCAGAACTTATGCAGCAAATCTTTTTACAAATGGAGAAACTGTACAAAGAATACTTAAATAATGGATTTACGGTTGTTAAGCTGTTATGGGAAAGTTATGCAGTGAGCATTGGAAAAGAAATTACAGCTCGTACAATGAGGCAAACGATTACCGGTGTAGCGAAAGGGATTACCGATGATGGCGTCTTACTATTAGAAGATCATCAAGGTTATATTCATCATATCCATTCTGCTGATATAGAAATGAACTAAAAAGAAGGTTCTATGGTTTGGATTTGAAATAAAATGTAGTCATTTTTATTCTCAGTTTGCTATAATTATTTCGAATATGGGCAGTATCGAAATGAACTGCACCGTTATTCCAAGCAGGGAACAATAATAATTTGGATTCTGCCTTGATCCAATAATGGACTGGGACAGAGGGATGGATTATGCCGATTTACAAACACTACCCTTCTGCCCTTTTATGGTCAGAAGGTTTTTTTATATCATTTCGGCCATCGCCTCTCTCCTAAATAAAGGAGGAGTAATATTTGAAAACGAAAACAGATTTTTTGAGAATGAAACAGAAAGGTGAGCCGATTACGATGCTGACAGCGTATGACTACCCCTCAGCTAAGTTAGTAGAGGAAGCTGAAGTCGATATGATTTTAGTTGGAGATTCTCTCGGAATGGTTGTACTTGGATATGATTCCACAGTACCTGTGACGGTAGAGGATATGATTCATCATACAAAAGCTGTCCGCCGAGGGGCGAAGGATACGTTTGTTGTAACAGATATGCCATTTATGTCTTATCATGTATCGCTGGCAGAAACTATGCATCATGCGCGTCGCATTGTGCAAGAAGGCGGAGCGCATGCTTTAAAAGTAGAAGGAGCTGGAGAAGTCATTTCCACTATTCATTATTTAACGAATGCAGGAATTCCTGTTGTTGCTCATCTTGGATTAACGCCACAGTCTGTCGGTATATTAGGTGGTTATAAAGTACAAGGGAAAGATGCTGAAAGTGCAAAACAACTAATAGCAGATGCGAAGAAATGTGAAGATGCTGGAGCAATCGCTCTCGTATTAGAATGTGTACCGATGCAGTTAGCAAAGATAATATCAGATGAGTTAACTATTCCGACAATTGGCATCGGTGCTGGTAAAGATGTGGATGGACAAGTGCTAGTCTATCATGATTTGATTTCTTACGGAGTAAATAGAGTTCCGAAATTTGTCAAGCAATATACGGCTGTTCAGGATGAAATTGTGCGTGGGATTTCGCAATATGTGGCTGAAGTAAAAACAAGACAATTTCCAGAAGATCAATATTCATTTACGATGAAAGAAGAAGAGTATGTAGCTTTATATGGAGGAAAACAGGGATGAAAGTGATAACAACAGTGAAGGACATGCAACAAATTGCAGGCGAACTTCGGGCAAGTGGTAAAGAGATTGGGTTTGTTCCAACAATGGGATATTTACATGAAGGACATGCAACTTTATTGCGCCAGGCCAAAAAAGAAAATGACATTGTCATTTTAAGTGTATTTGTGAATCCGTTACAGTTTGGACCAGATGAAGATTTTGATCGTTATCCAAGGGATATAAAGCGAGATGAAAGAGTGGCAAAAGAAGCGGGCGTTGACTACTTATTTTATCCGAGTGTAGACGAAATGTATCCAGCAGAACAAACAACAAAAATAGAGGTTGTAAAACGTACAAATGTTTTATGTGGGAAAAGACGACCGGTTCATTTTGCAGGTGTTGCGACGGTGTTGATGAAACTGTTTCATATTACAATGCCAACTCGTGCTTATTTCGGAATGAAAGATGCACAGCAAGTAGCAGTTGTTGAAGGGATTGTCAGTGACTTTCATATCCCAGTTACAATTGTACCAGTTGAGATTGTTAGGGAAGCAGACGGGTTGGCGAAAAGCTCCCGCAACGTATATTTATCGGAGCAAGAACGTAAGGAAGCACCACATTTATACCGCAGCTTATGTATAGCAAAACAGAAAATAGAAGAGGGGGAGCGTCATCCACGAAACATTACCACAGTTGTAAAAGAATACATTGAAGCAAATACAAACGGTATAGTTGATTATGTAGATATATATGCATATCCAGCTTTAACGCCACTAGAAATCATCAAAGGCAGAATAATTTTAGCAATTGCAGTTCAGTTCAAGAATGCGCGATTAATTGACAATATAACATTAACGGTTCAATAAGGGGGAGACATCCATGTTTCGTACAATGATGAGAGCAAAGTTACATCGTGCAACTGTAACAGAAGCTAATTTAAATTATGTTGGAAGTATTACAATTGATGAAGATTTAATGGACGCTGTAGAAATTGTCGAAAATGAAAAAGTACAAGTTGTCAATAATAACAATGGAGAGCGCTTAGAGACATATGTGATTAAGGGGGAGCGTGGTAGCGGCGTCATTTGTTTAAATGGAGCTGCAGCAAGACTTGTGCAGCCTGGAGATAAAGTGATTATTATTTGTTATGGCCTTGTATCAGCTGAAGAAGTCTATAAACAAATACCCAAAATTGCAGTGCTAGATGATCGCAATCAAATTATTGAAATGTTAAGTGCTGAAAAGGCAGGCACTGAAGTATAAACTGATGGGGGGATTCTTTCTCTCGCACTGATTATAAGCCCTTACCAAGCGGGCTGTACTGCCCTAAAATAGCGAGATAAATGGTGAAAACAGGAGTCAGAAGGCTCCTGTTTTTTATCGGCTATTACAAGAATGTCTTTTCTATATGGTTCTTTTTGGAGAAGCAGCATCATTGGAATTGTAAAATCAGTTCATTTTATGCATCTTTTCATTAAGATAAGACAAAACGTGGTATAGTAACAATATATGAATTTTTGTTGTTTGAAAGGTAAGAAATTGAGGTGTTACATATGAGTAAACGTTATGTCGTTGTCGACTTAGAGACGACAGGGAACTCTTGGAAAGATGGGAAAGACAAAATTACCCAAATCGCAGCTGTTGTGGTGGAAGGTGGAGAAATATTAGAAATTTTCTCGTCTTTTGTGAATCCAAAGAGGGAGATTCCCCCATTTATTACAGAATTAACAGGGATTGATGAAAATCTTGTAAAACAAGCCCCGCTATTTCAAGATGTAGCGCCGATGATTGTTGAGCTATTACAGGGTGCTTCTTTTGTTGCACATAACGTTCACTTTGATTGGAATTTTTTAAAAGAAGAATTAAAGCAGGCTGGCTATGCAGATATACATTGTCCTAAAATTGATACGGTTGAATTGGCACAGATTTTATTGCCGACGGCTGATAGTTATAAATTGAGAGATTTAGCTAAAAAACATGAGTTAGAGCACGATCAACCACATCGTGCAGATAGTGATGCTCTTGCAACGGCAGAATTATTTTTACAATTTCTCACTCAAATTGAAAAATTACCGCTTGTTACTTTGCAATCTTTATACGAATTGAGTGATGTATTTCAAAGTGATATGTCTCATATTCTTTCAGAAAATATTCTCAAGAAAATGACGGCTGGTAAAGAGGAATCGGAGGAATATGACATATATCGAAATATTGCACTGCGAAAGCGTAGCTATTCGTTGCACTTAGGTGAAAATCAAACATCTAAATTTAGCATTTTTTTGCACAAGTCAATGGAACAACTTGAGAAAAAGGTGCCCAAATTTGAAAAAAGAGAAACGCAACAACAAATGATGAAAGAAATATATGCTGCCTTACAAGACGCACGTTTTTCATTAATAGAGGCAGGGACAGGTACAGGGAAGACGTTAGCTTACCTCCTTCCAAGTATTTATTTTGCGAAGAAAAAAGAAGAACCGGTCGTGATTAGTACACAAACGGTGCAGTTGCAGCAACAAATATTAGAAAAGGAAATACCGTTATTACAAAGTGTGCTGCCATTTCCTTTTGAAGTTGCTTTACTAAAGGGAAGAAAACATTATCTTTGTTTACATAAATTTGAGTATGCTTTACAAGAAGATGAGAAGAATTATGATATTGCGTTAACGAAAGCGAAAATTTTAATATGGTTATTGAAGACGGAAACAGGTGATTGTGACGAACTTAACATTCCAGAAGGTGGAAAATTACTGTGGAATCGAATTTGTAGCGATGCATATAGCCCAAATGGAGTTCAAAGTAGTTGGTTTAGTCGTTGCTTTTATCAGCGTGCGAAGAATCGGGCATTATTTGCAGATATTGTGATTACAAATCACACATTACTATTTCAAGATTTTATTAGTGAGGAATCGCTGTTTTCGTCTTATAAATACATTATTTTTGACGAAGCGCATCACATTGAAGAAGCAGCAAGTCGAACGTTAGGAGAGCGTTTTTCATGTATGTATTTTCAAATGGTTTTATCACGTCTTGGTACGTTAGATACAGATGATGTATTAGCTAAGGTGTATAAAATGATGAAAGAATCAGGACAAGCCTCTCGCTCTACATTTCGGAAGATTAGTCATAGGTTGAAGGAAATGAAGTTTGATGCCGATGAACTTTTTCAAATGTTGCGCGTATTTATATTTCAGAAAACAAAGCAAGAAAAAAGTTCAAATAACAATATACCACTTATTTATCGATATCATACTGAACGAGAGAACGGAAAGCTATGGAGTGGTATTATAGAATTAACAAGTCGGTTTATATTTGAATTAAAAGATTTGTGTACGGATTTGGAGAAACAAGCTGATTTGCTGCAAAGTGGAATGAAGTGGAATATGCATGTTGTTACAGGTGAATTTTTTCATTTAATTACTACACTCCGAAAGATGACTCATTCTTTACAAGTACTTTTATTAGAAGCAAATACATATGTAACATGGATGGAAACTGAAACGAAAGGGACCATTCATTCAACAATGTTATATGCACAGCCTATTCATATTGGGGAAAGACTTGCGGATGAGTTTTTTGCAGAGAAGAGAAGTGTTATTTTTACATCTGCTACATTGACGGTGAACCATACTTTTGACTATATAAAAGAAGAGCTTGGATTAGAGGATTTTGCGCCACATACATTAATGGTTCCATCACCGTTTCGCTATGAAGAGCAAGTGAAATTAATGGTTCCAACAGATATTCCTCTTATTAAAGAAGTGAAGGAAGAGGAATATATTCGTGAAATTTCTCAACAGCTTAAAAAGATTGCGCAGGCTACAAATGGAAGAATACTCGTACTATTTACTTCCTATGAGATGTTGAAAGAAACGTACGCAAAGTTAAAAAATGAAGCTGCATTAGAAGAATATATATTGCTAACACAAAGTGTTCACAATCGTAGTCGCAGTCGTTTAATCCGGAAATTTCAAGAGTTTGATAAGGCAATATTATTGGGAACTAGTAGTTTTTGGGAAGGAATTGATATTCCTGGGGCTGCATTAAGTCATCTTGTCATTGCTCGATTACCATTTACGCCACCTCATCAACCGATGATGGAGGCAAAAAGTGAATGGTTGAAGAGGAACGGAGAAGATGTGTTTACAAAGCTAGCGCTCCCGCAAGCAATTCTTCGGTTTAAACAAGGATTCGGTCGATTAATTCGAAGTACTTCGGATACAGGTACTGTATTTGTGTTAGATCGCCGGCTAACAACATCTTTTTATGGAGAAAAGTTTTTGCAATCGATCCCAAATGTTCCGCTTTATGAAGAATCATTAGATGAACTTTTACGCCGCTTATAAAATGAATAAATATGAAAAATACGCCTGAAGTAGCGTATGCTTCAGGCGTAAACGATGTGGGTAGGAGGAATTTTATTTTTTCTTACTTCTTATATACAAATTATATTGCTTTTCGACTTGAAACCTTTTTTTGCTGTACATGTCCTGCTATAATAGATGGGTGATGAAGCAGGGGTTGTAAAGAATGTACTATTATTGTAACCGCATTGCGTTCTTCTATAATTAGAAATTTTGTGTAACGGAGGAGTTTTCATGGAGAAGAAAATCGAAGTGCTATCAACGACGCGTATAAAATATTCATCTGATTTGTATAAAATTGTTGATAGTTTAAATCGCACTTTAAAGGAACAGGACCTCATGTTCGGATTGGCGTTAGACGAAAACGAAAAAGAAACAGCAATATTTACGATATACAGAACGTAGTGGTACAATGAAAAAGTGGATCTTTGCCATCATTATCGTTATCGTTGCTATTGGATTGTATGGGGTGCATGTTTATCATGCTACAGTGGAAAAGAAAATTCCGAAAGAATCAAAAGTTGTAGCAATTGCAAAAGAAAAAGCTAAGCTGACAAAGGTAAAATCCGTTGATTATTATAACGGGAAATCTTCATATGTAGTCGTACAAGGTGTAGATGAAAAAGGAGAACAACTGATTGTATGGGTACCTGAGAAAAAAGGAAAAGTTCTAGTAAGGAAAAAGAGTGAAGGCATTTCTGAAAAACAAGCTATACAAAAAATGATGGAGTATTTGGAAACGGTAAATAAAGAATCAAAGCCGCAACTTCCAAAAGAAATTGTAAAAGTAAAATTAGGTATCGAAAAAGATGTTCCGCTTTGGGAAATTACATATATTGATCAAGAAGGTCGTTATAAGTATTATTATTTGAGATTTCAAGATGGGGAATTTGCTGCATTTTACAGCATTGAAAAATAGATACAGGGGGAAAACCGCAAATGAAATTAGCAAAGCGAGTAGCTGCTTTAACACCGTCTGCAACTTTAGAGATTACAGCAAAGGCTCAGGTACTAAAGGCCGAAGGGCATGATGTCATTGGTTTAGGAGCAGGAGAACCTGATTTTAATACGCCGGAGCATATTATAGATGCTGCACATAAAGCGATGTTACAAGGACATACAAAATATACACCTACTGGTGGGTTACAAACGCTAAAACAAGAAATTGTAAAGAAATTTATGCGTGATCAAAAACTAACGTATGATCCGACAGAAATTATTATATGTAACGGTGCAAAACATTCACTTTATACACTCTTTCAAGTATTGCTTGATGAAGGGGATGAAGTGATTATTCCAACTCCTTATTGGGTAAGTTATCCAGAACAAGTAAAACTTGCTGGTGGAAAACCAGTTTATGTGGAAGGGTTAGAAGAGAATCAATATAAAATTACAGCAGAGCAGCTACGTGAAGCGATTACAGAGAAAACAAAAGCTGTTATTATTAATTCACCGAGCAATCCAACAGGAATGATTTATAGCAAGGAAGAATTAAAACAGCTTGGAGAAGTATGCTTAGAACATGACATTTTAATTGTTTCTGATGAAATTTATGAAAAGTTAGTTTATGGCGGAGTAGAATATACTTCAATTGCTCAGCTTTCTAATGAATTGAAAGAACAAACGATTATTATAAATGGTGTATCTAAATCACATTCTATGACAGGATGGCGAATTGGATATGCAGCAGGAAATAAGCAGCTTATTAAAGCAATGACCAATTTAGCAAGTCATAGTACATCAAACCCTACTTCAATTGCTCAATACGGTGCAATTGCTGCATATGCAGGGCCACAAGAACCTGTGGAAATGATGCGACAAGCATTCGAAGAAAGATTAAACATTATTTATAATAAATTAATTCAAGTTCCTGGTTTCACTTGTATCAAACCACAAGGCGCATTTTACTTATTTCCAAATGTAAAAGAAGCGGTAGCACTAGCTGGATACAAAACAGTAGATGAATGGGCAAAAGCGCTGTTAGAGGAAGAAAAAGTAGCACTTGTTCCTGGAACAGGATTTGGTGCTCCAAACAATGTTCGTTTATCATATGCTACATCTCTTGAGCAATTAGAGAAAGCTTTAGAACGAATTCATACATTTATGAAAGGTAAAGTGCAGGCTTAAAAAGAATATTTTGGATTTGCACTTTTGAACAAATGAACATGACCTCCCTATATAGGGAGGTTTTTTGACGAATTGTGGAAAAAGAAATGCTATGAGGTTGTGTTATACTAGAAAGCGAGGTGTTTTGGTTATGAAGAAAAAAATGATGTTACATTGGTTTGAACAGGGGAGTATTGCCATTCCAAAATTGCTTATGATGCACTATAAAAAATTGGGCTTAAATGAGATGGAATTTATGATTGTACTTCATGTTCATACTTTTTTAGAGTCGGGTAATTCGTTTCCAACTCCTTCTGAAATTGCAGAACGAATGACAATTTCAGAAATGAAGTGTATGGAAATGATTCAATCATTAATTCAAAAAGGCTTTCTTGCTTTAGAAGGTGGACAAAGGTCTGAAGCGAAGATGTGCGAAAGTTATTCTTTACAACCACTTTGGGAAAAAATATTACATTATTTAATGAATGAAACAATAGAAGAAGAGCAGAAAGAACAAAAGCAGTTACAACTGAATTTATATACTATTTTCGAACGTGAATTTGGGAGACCATTGTCACCATTTGAATGTGAGACATTGGCAATGTGGCAGGATCAAGATCAACACCATCCTAATTTAATTCAAGCTGCTCTTAAGGAAGCTGTAATGAGTGGAAAGCTTAATTTTCGATATATTGATCGGATTTTATTTGAATGGAAAAAGAATGGAATCAAAACGGTAGATCAAGCACAAGAGCAAGGACGGAAGTTTCGAGCAAATCAGCAACGCTCACATCAGATAACAAAACAAGAGACAAAGTACACAGGGAAAGTCCCTTTTTATAATTGGTTGGAGCAATAAGGTAGGAGGAAATGTATGTTAAATAAAACACAAATTCGCTATTGTCTAGATACAATGGCGAAAATGTATCCAGAGGCACATTGTGAATTAATTCATGATAATCCATTTGAACTTGTCATTGCAGTGGCTTTATCTGCACAATGTACAGATGCACTTGTAAATAAAGTGACGAAAAATTTATTTCAAAAATATAAAACACCTGAGGACTATTTGAAAGTTTCTTTGGAAGAATTACAACAAGACATACGTTCCATAGGGCTTTATAGAAATAAGGCAAAAAATATTCAAAAGCTATGCAGAATACTAATCGATGAGTATGATGGGAAAGTTCCTGCAGATCGTGATGAATTAACAAAATTACCAGGGGTAGGTCGAAAGACGGCAAATGTAGTTGTTTCTGTTGCTTTTGGCATTCCAGCAATTGCAGTCGATACACATGTGGAACGAGTGAGTAAGCGTTTAGGAATTTGTCGATGGAAAGACTCTGTGTTAGAAGTTGAAAAAACATTAATGAAAAAGGTGCCTATGGAAGAATGGGGCGTTACGCATCATAGACTGATTTTTTTTGGACGTTATCATTGTAAAGCACAAAAGCCACAGTGTGAAGTATGTCCGTTATTAGAAATATGTCGTGAAGGTAAAAAGCGGATGAAGGTGAAGTAGGGAATGGAAAACAGAGTTGTGGAGATACCACCTGAGTTTCAATGTGAGCCGTTTTTCAAAGAAAGTGAAACAAAAATTGTGTATACATGTAGTCAATCATTTGAAGAATTAATCCAAAATACTTATTTTTTGTTTGATATAGAACAAAAATATCAACCGTGGCGTAAAATAGAAAAGAGTATACCGGCAGTGCTACAAATGTGGGCGAATAAGAAAGAGGCACTTTCGAAGTTATTTAAAGAGAGAAAAAGAAACGAAGCGAAAGCGCCTATGATTCATTTCAGTGCTTATTTATTATCGATTTTATATTGGATGAATGAAAAAAGAATATCTAGTTTAAAAGATATAAAACAGGATACAGAGAAGTTAAAGCTACAGCCTGTTAATTTTATGGAACGCTATGCATTTATTATAGAGCAACCGAATCATTACCAATCGTACATCCAATTGACACAGCTATATATTGAAATAGAAAAAATATACGCCAAAAACATGATGATAAAAAAGAAGTCACTATCTTAAAAGTAGATAGTGACTTCTTTTTTTATTGTCCATCTGGTTGAGGAGTCGATTCTCCATTCGTTCCACCGTTTCCACCAGTTGGCTGTTCTGGTGGAGTTTGTTGGGGATGCTGATTCTGCTGCTGTTCTTGTTGTTTTTTTGCTTCTTCTTCAGCTTTACGTTTTTCTTCCTCAGCTTTTTTCTTCGCTTCTTCTTCAGCTTTACGCTTTTCTTCTTCGGCTTTTTTCTTTAGTTCTTCTTCAGCTTTACGCTTTTCTTCTTCGGCTTTTTTCTTCAGTTCTTCTTCAGCTTTACGCTTTTCTTCTTCAGCTTTCTTTTGAGCGTCTGCATTTTGACCAGGAACGGTAAAGGAAACGCCAGCTGGACTACTTGTGCCAGTCCCTTTTTGGGCTACGACAGAGAAGCTATATGTTACACCTGATTTTACACCGCCAAGTGTAGCAGATGTTCCTTTTACGGATAAGCTACCACTAGAACCGTCATTTGCTTTATAACTTGCTGCATAAGATACATCAGAAGGACCGGACCAACTTAATGTAATTGTATTTGATCCTGCGTCATAAGAAGGTGTTACACCAGTTGGTGGATCTACCTTAATTTGTTTAATCGCATCTTTTTTCGCACCTTTTACGTAAAGTTCGCCATTGATTCGTTCTACAGAAGAAGGTTGTTCAAAACGACTGCGGTCTGTTGCGAATTTACCCATCATGACTTTAAACATTTGTTGAGCAATTTTCGTTGAGCGGTCGCCTATATAGTTTTCTGAACTATCATTTTCATAACCTGTCCATACAGCCATTGTATATTGCGGTGTATAGCCGGCAAACCAACTATCGCGGTTCGCATCTGCTGGAATATCATATTTTTCAATCACCGATTTGTCATAGTTTTGCGTCCCTGTTTTACCAGCAAGATCGACGCCTGAAACATAAGCTGCTGAGCCAGTTCCACCAGATCCTGGTTTAACAACATCGCGAAGCATATCTGTAATCATATACGCTGTATAGTCTTTCATTACTCGCTCTTCTTTTGGTTTAAAGTTTTTCTTCTTACCATCAGGGAAGACAACTTCTTTTACGAAATGAGGTTTATTATAAATACCGTCATTCCCAAATGCTGCATAGGCACCAGCTACTTGTAACGGAGAACTTTCATTACTACCGATTGCTGCTGATTCATATGGTCCTTGCTTAAATGTCATCCCGAGTTTTTCAGAAAACTCTTTTGACTTATTTAGTCCGACTGCTTGAGCAGTTTTTAATGCTGGGATGTTTAAAGATTTTTTTAATGCTTCACGCATTGAAACATCCCCTTTATAGCTGCTCGTTGCATTTCGAATTTTTGTACCATCTGAGTACGTATATTCTGAGTCATTTAATTGATGATAAGTTGACCATTGCATATATTCAATTGCTGGGCCGTAGTCAAAAATAGGTTTCATTGTAGATCCAACTTGTCGATCTAAATCAGTGGCTAAGTTATGACCTTTAAATGTTGATTTACTTTCTTTACGTCCAGCACCGACTGCACGAACTTCACCAGTTTGTGTGTCCATAAATACGAAAGAACCTTGGAATTTATCATTTGGATATCGGATAAGATCCCCATCTAAAATCTTTTCAGCATAATCTTGTGCTTTTGTATCAAGAGTTGTATAGATTTGTAATCCATCAGATCCAATATTTACATCAGGTATTTGCTTTTCAACTTCTTTTACAACTGCATCTAAAAAAGCAGGATAAGGCATTTCAGTAACCTCTTTAGAAGGAAGGAGTCCTTCTGTTACTGGAATTGCCATCGCTTCTTCCATCTGTTGTTTTGTTATAAAGTTATGACGATTCATTAATGTTAAAACAACGTTACGACGTTTTGTTGCACGTTGTACATTTTCTTTTTTCGTTGGATCATAAATATTAGGGCCTTGTGGTAAGCCAGCGAGCATTGCAGCTTCATGTAACTTTAAATCTTTCAAATCTTTTCCATAATAGTTTTGAGCTGCTGTTGCTACGCCATAAGAGCGATTACCTAAATTAATTTTATTTAAGTACATTTCTAAAATTTCATGCTTAGAGTATTTCTGTTCTAGTTTGTAAGCTAAATACCATTCTTGCACTTTTCGTTTTGGTGTTTTTTTCATTGTAAGGAAGTAATTTTTAATTACTTGCTGCGTAATTGTACTACCACCTTGTGAACCGAACCCGCCTGTGATGTTTTCCATAATGGCTTTTCCTGTACGCTTAAAGTCAATTCCATGATGGTCATAAAATCGAGCATCCTCGGTGGCAAGAAAGGCATTTTCAACTACTTTTGGAACTTGATCATAAGTGATAGCAGTCCGTTTCTCAGCACCATATTCATAAAAGAAGTTACCGTCTTTATCATAAAATTTAGTTGATAGAGGATTGACAAGTTTCGCTTTGTCTAGCTTTGGAGCATCTTTCACTATGACAAAGAATGCTGAAACTCCAGCTACAAGTCCGACAATGCCAAGAAGCAGGCAAGTCACTAAAAATTTCTTGAAAAAGGATCCTTTTTTCTTGGGTTTATCCTTTTTATTTTTATCTTTTGTTTGCTGTTTTGCATGTTTTCGTTCTGTACGAGAACGATAATTTTCTGACATTATACTTTCTCCTACCTTTCATCTTCTCCCCAAAAGTCGAAAAAAGAGCCTTATTTTTGACTCTATCACGAAAAATAAACCATGTCTAGTATAGAAATATAATCGATTCGAGGATGATAACCGCATGATAACAAAGAGCCGTGTTCCTCAATTTCTTGTTTTGTAATTGATTTTCTCCCTCCGGTATCTTTGCGATTCCAAAATGAAATAACGTGTTTTGCATCGAGTAAATAAATTTCGTTATAAAGTGTAAATTTAATAATGACGAATGCAATTCCATCATGAGCAATAACTTGTTTCATATGCTCAATTTGGTGGAGATGGAAGTTTTGGAGCGGGAAGTTTGTTTTATTTTTTGTTTCCTTTGCTTCAAAATCAATGTATTTACCCTTATAAACACCGTTGTAATCTGTTGTAGAAGGCTGTTTAAAATAAGCTTCTCTTACAACTGCAGCACTTCGGGCAGGATAATCCACTTTTACAATTTGAAGAGGTGTTGGTTTTTTGTGTACACAGGCAATATTATGACTCAAATAATATTGATTTGTTTCATTTAGTTCCTCTTCAAGAGACATCCCCCTGTTACCATAAGTATGTTTTTTCATTTTTGTTTTTTGAGGTTGTAAAGCTTGATTATATCTTTTTCCGTTTGGGTAACGAATGGTCATGTTTTGTCCACTCCATCTTGCTTAGAATCACTTACACAGGTGATTATATCAAAAAAAGCAATGAAAATGCGATTTTTTTAAAGAGAGGCGGTGAATGGATGAGAGGTAACGGAAGTGAAGATAAGAATTGGAAAAGAGATGAAGAAATGGTTTCGTTTACAAAAGAGGAGAAACAACTCATTACCTATATTAAGGAAAAGACTGCTATTGCAAATATGGACAACATTTCGCGTACACGAGCTTATCAACAATATTATTTGCGAAATAAAGAGGTCGAGTGGTCTTTTTTAGCGAGTATGGTTTCGAGAAATGCTGGCTGGAATATGACAGATTTAGAAGGAGAAAATTACTCGAATATCCTATCTAAAGGGATGAGACAACAATTATTCCTTACATATGAGAAAGCAAATTGCCTTATTTTTTTAGATGCTTATCCACAGTTATTACTATATGAAGAGAGTAAAAAAAGAAATAGAACGTTCTTTCATTTGTTGCCTTCTTTTTATGTATCTGTTTTTATGGAAAAGGAATGGAATCGTTTTTGGAGAGAAAGAAATAAAAAGCGGTTAATGATAGCATTAATTATTAATGAGCAAAATAAAATTCAAAAACCAGTTATTGAAAATCGGTATATTCAGTCTCGTGTATTGGATCGATTACTTTTTAAAATGCAAGAAAGATTTCATTTGAACGCGGTTGTTTTTCCAACTTTAGAAGGGGATTTATATGGTTTTTCGGTTACTGGATTTGAAAATGTAAAAAAACGTATTGAACTTGGTAAGAAGTTAGCGTGGCTATTATTTCATCCGAAGTATAAGGAGTTATTTTATGATTTTGCTTTGCATACGATTCCTACAGGCTCAAGATTAGATTATGAACAATATTTCAAGGGAATGAAAGGATATCGTACACCGCAACTTAGGGAGGTGTTTTCTATTGTCCCTCCGGCGCGACAAGATCCATTAGATTGGTTTCATTCTTATACAAATGTAGAGAATTTTTTTATAGTTAAGGAGCCGCAGGAAAAGATTGATGTTACTACATGGTTTCTAAAGAAACAAAGGAAGATTCATTACATTGCTTCATTCATTAGCTTTCGTAAACGATTCAACAGCTTCGTGTTATAATAAAAAAAGCCCCGCACCTTTGTGAAAGTGCGGGGATCGATTATATAGCTTACGTTCTTTACGTATTGAATGAAAAAATGCTGTTGTAACAGCGTGAAAAAAGATGAACTTTAGAAGGAAATAGCGAATTTGGATGAACAGCCCCCTGTTTATGTAGCAGGGAAGTTTGGTCCATCTAATTTTGGATTTCCTGTTTCAGGTTTGTTTTGCTGTTTGCTTTGTTTTTTCTTCTTTTCATTTTTATTTTTAGCCATAGTAACACCTCCCATTTGTATTGTTACCATTTCTATAAAACACATGCAGAATACAAGCTTTTCTAATTTTTAAAGGATGAAGAAGAAATACGAATGAAAGTTTCACTTTATTTGCCGAATCACAACTAGTTTTGTCAATCGTGCAGGAGTGAGAACTGGGGTGTCGAAATTACATGGCAAAGGGAAAGCAAATAAGGAGGCGTTTTATAGATGGCGATGGTTCAGAAGGAAAATGTAATGAAGAAAATGGATCAAATGTTAAGTGCTCTTGATTTGCTGGAAATGAAAGTTTCACTTAGGATTAATCATGATTTAAAGGACAGACGTGAGGATATATGTAAGAAAGTAGAAATAACAGAAATGCACATTCAACATATGGAAGATAAATTAGTGCATCATCAGGAGAAAGGAAATTGGCTCCAAACGTTTCAAAACGTTGTCGTAGGTGCATAAGCAAGGTGGGATAAAGTGAAGGATCAAGCGTTAAAGCAATCTTCAATAAAGTTAATAGAGTATAACGATGAAACAATTGTTAAAAAAAGAGAAGTGGTAGAATATGATTTTTATACCGATATGAAGCCGTTTGTGGATATGGTAGATAACGAGTTGAGGGCTTGGAAAGAATTGGCTTACAGATGGATAAAAGAAGAACATCCTAAATATGTCCATTTTCAACAAATAGATCAAGTGTGCGAAAATTTACAAAATAATGCTTTGCAATGCTTTGTGAATAAAGGAAAAGGGAAACGGTTTTATGAAACGCATCAGGCGATTTTATATACGTTACAGACTATTGTGGAATTATGTAAATAACAAGAGGGGAATCCCTCTTGTGTTTTTTATGATTCTGTAATTTTATGACGTGGTCTTGTTGCTCCACTTGTTTCCAATTCTCGTATCAACACTCGATATTCTGAAATACAGATTTTCCCTTCCAAATAACAATGTCGCGCAAAGTCGAGCAATTCATTCATATTTTCTGTACAATACCCCTTTTTTTGTAAAAACGCTTGTTTTAAATCCCCTAATATCATGTTGATTCCTCCCCCATGAGAATCTTCTTCTTTTATATCATAACATGAAAGGGTTTACTTTTTTATTTTTTTAAAAATTTAAACTTCCGACAAAAACAGACAATTATATAAGAACACCTTTTATTTTGTAGGTACATATTCTAAAGGTAGAAACGAAGATAAAGGGGGAGAGAATGCATGTTTCAACAACCTACTTATCAAGGGTTTCATTCAAACCCACAGCCAAACGCGTATCAACATAATGGAGCGCCGCATTTACGCTACAATATGTATCCTTTCGCACCTTATTATGGGAATCAAAATTATTATCAGCCATTTGAAGTATCATTTATGAATCAGCATGAACAACCTTATATGAATATGCCGTATTACGTACCGCCGCACTCACAACCATCTATGTTTTATCCGCCGCAGCAGCCCTTTCAACCATATCCAAAAATGAACAAGCAGAAACAGCAACCGAGTCAGTTTTCTAGTTTGGTGTCTCAATTTAAAACAGCAGATGGAAATTATGATGTGAACAAAATGATGAATACAGCAGGCCAAATGATGAATGCGGTAAATCAAGTTACAGGAATTGTAAAACAAGTTGGGGGGTTCTTCGGAAAGTAATCGTGTGACAATAAGCCAAGCTCTTCATCTAATGACTTATAATCTAGACGAATTTCCTTTGAAGAAATAGGTATATATAACAAGCGGCTTTTACTCTTTTCTCATATTGTAAAGTGTAGTTAGATTTTGAGTGAGAGAGGAGAGAAAAACTATGCGTCATTGTCATCCTTGTTTTGGAGGGCATAAGCCAACAGGTCCTATTTGCACAGCACCTCCTGTTGTTCATCCAACAAAACAATGTGTAACACACACTTTTTCTACAACGGTGGTGCCACATATTCACCCAACTCATACAACGCATGTGCATCATCAACAAATTAAAAACCAACATTTCTTCCCGCAAACACATTCAAATGTAAATGTTGTAGATCCAGGATTTGAAGACCCAGGTCATGGTGGAGGGTGTGGACACCATGGATACCCTCATCAAGTATCACCATTTGGTCCAAATGTAGGCCCTAGTGCATCACCGTTTGGTCCAAATGCAGGCCCTAGTGTATCACCGTTTGGTCCAAATGCAGGCCCTAATGTATCACCATTTGGCCCAAACGCAGGCCCTAATGTAGGTGGAATATTTAAAAAGTAAATGTTATGTTAGAACTAGCGAGATGCTAGTTCTTTTCTTTTTATTGGAGTGTTGATATGAAAGTTTTAGCTGTAACAGGATATAAACCTTTTGAACTTGGAATATTTCAGAATGATCACCCAGGTGTGACTTATATAAAAAAAGCGTTACATCGTAAATTTCTTGCCTTTTTGGAAGAAGGATTAGAATGGGTGATGATTAGTGGACAACTTGGGGTTGAATTATGGGCTGCAGAAGTTGTGTTTGACTTACAATTAGAATATCCCGATTTAAAACTTGCTGTGTTTACCCCTTTTTTAGCACAAGAGGAAAACTGGAAAGAAGAAAATAAAGAATGGTATGAATTCATTTTAGAGCAAGCTGATCATGTTGATAGTATTACAAAAAGAAGATATGAAAGCCCAGAGCAATTTCGATTAAAAAATCAATTTTTTATTGACAAAAGTGACGCACTTTTAGCTGTATATGATGAAGAAAAACCAGGAAGTCCAAAATATATAGTAGAGGTGGCTAAGAAAAAAGAAGAAATAGAAAATTATCATAGCTATTTCATTCTTTTTTCTGATTTACAAGATATAATAGAAGAAGAACAGTGGAATGATGCAGAGTAATATAGAAGATTGCTTGTGCAGATATGATTGACAAAAGTGACTGTTTCTGAAAAAATTTAGCTAATAAAAGTTTTGGTGAAAATTTGAGGTGAAGAGAATGATTTCGGATAAAATTAAATTAACGGCAAAAGATATTTTAGAAAAAGAATTTAAAACAGGCATGAGAGGATATCAGCAAGAAGAGGTCGACAAGTTTCTTGATATGATTATTAAAGATTATGAAGTATTTCATAAGGAACTGGAACAATTGCAACAGCAAAACGCACGTTTGAAACGTGAATTAGAAGAGCAGAAACTTGCTGCGGCACAAGCTCCGCAACAAACGATTCCAACACCGGCTGCACAACCTGTATATAGCAATACAAATACAGATATTTTGAAACGTTTATCTAATTTAGAAAAAGCTGTTTTTGGAAGCAAATTATACGAGTAATGTAGAAATGGAAAAGATTGAAACATCTTACATATAAAAAAGCATTGCAAAATCTTTTTGTTTCCACTATACTAATCTTTGTCATAGCGTTTGGGTAATCGCTGCAACGTAAACGTTGTAGAGGAAAGTCCATGCTCGCACGACCTGAGATGGTCGTAGTGTTCGTGCCTAGCCAATTCATAAGCTAGGGTATTCTGGCCGCGAGGCTGGTTTAACGGCAGGGAAAAAACCTAAGTCCTTTTGGATATGGTTTGACTACCTTTAAAGTGCCACAGTGACGAAGTCCTTGAAGAAATGATAGGAGTGGAACGAGGTAAACCCCACGAGCGAGAAACCCAAATAATGGTAGGGGAATCTTTTCCAAGGAAATGAACGATGGAAAAGGACAGGTTTGAGTAACCTGTAGATAGATGATTACCACCGGAGTACGAGGCGTGGGCCGTTTGTAGTACAAAGGAACAGAACATGGCTTACAGAACGTTATGAACCAATTACGTAATGACTCAGCTCTCCTTTGAAAGAGGAGAGCTTTTTATTTGTATGAAGTAATGATGCTTGAGTTACAATGGTAAAGAAAACAATACGTTATCATACTTAATCATTTATAGAGTGATGATTGTTTGATTATACATAAGAGGTGAATAGAAAATGGGAAAAGTTACTTTAATTGCAACAGCAGCGATGGGAATTGAAGCTCTAGTTGCAAGAGAAGTTCGTGATCTTGGCTACGAGTGCCAAGTAGATAACGGAAAAGTAACGTTTGAAGCAGATGTAAATGCAATTTGTCGTGCCAATTTATGGTTGCGTACTGCTGATCGTGTCAAAATCAAAGTGGGGGAATTTAAAGCAACTACGTTTGATGAATTATTTGAGAAGACAAAGGCTCTAAATTGGGGAGATTATATTCCTGAAAACGGGGAATTCCCTGTTATTGGTAAATCTGTGAAATCAACTTTATTTAGTGTTCCAGATTGCCAACGTATCGTCAAAAAAGCTGTTGTTGAAAAGTTAAAATCAACATATAAGCGTACAACTTGGTTTGAAGAGAATGGTCCTTTATTCCGCATTGAGATTGCCATGTTAAAAGATATTGCAACGTTAACAATCGATACAAGTGGTGTCGGATTGCACAAGCGCGGATATCGTGTTGATCAGGGAGAAGCACCGTTGAAAGAAACGTTAGCTGCATCCTTAATTAAACTTACAAATTGGAAACCAGATCGTCCATTCGTTGATCCGTTTTGTGGTTCTGGAACAATTCCGATTGAAGCGGCGCTGATTGGACAAAATATTGCACCAGGATTTAACCGAGACTTTGCATCGGATGAATGGGACTGGATTGGTAAGCAAAATTGGAAAGAAGCGCGTCAAGAAGTAGAGGATTTAGCAAATTATGATCAGCCATTACAAATTATCGGATCAGATATTGATCATCGTATGATAAGAATCGCGCAAGATAATGCGGATGAAGTTGGATTAGGCGATTTAATTTCCTTTAAACAAATGCAAGTAAAAGATTTTACAACAAAAGAGGAATATGGCTATGTTGTAACGAATCCTCCATACGGAGAACGTTTAAGTGAAAAAGCACTTGTTGAAAAGTTATACAAAGAAATGGGAGAAGTATTCCGTCCGTTAGACACTTGGTCCTTATATGTATTAACAAGCTATGAGGCATTTGAAAAATGTTATGGACAAGAAGCGTCGAAAAAGCGTAAATTATTCAATGGCTTTATTCGTACAGATTACTACCAATACTTCGGAAAACGTCCGCCTCGTAATTCGTAGTATAAAACCTCTTTTTTGCGCATATACTGGCTACTATGTAATGTGCAAAAGGAGGAATCGATATGGATGGGTTCCAGTTGTCAATGATTCAAAAAGCGATTCATCGTACGTATGATGAACTCGGCAAAGAACTTGATTTTCAAAGTGTAGCAGCAGATGAAATTCAAAAGGCACAGGAAGAATATTTATCTGCGTTATCATATGAAACATTAATTGATAAGCGTTATTTAAAGTCATTAATAGAGTAAAAAAAGTTTTCCTTTACATAAAGGAAAACTTTTTTCACGCATTTCTATGTATTACAACAGGGGAAAGCAACTGCTATTTATAAGTAGCAGTTGCTATATCTTTTTATAGAAAAACTTTTTGGTTGGAGGCTAAGCATGTTTACTAAGAAGAGATTACCATTTGAAGTAGGGAAACAAGATAATTTTTATGATAAGTTGAATGAGTGGATTGGAGATGTATTTTACGATATCCTCCCAGAAAAAGGTTTTGAAGAGCGCGATGAACAAATTTTTATGGCGTTTCAATTAGAACGAGCGTTTCAAGAGAAGAAGGTTATGTTTGCTGAGGCTGGTGTTGGAACAGGGAAAACAATTGTATATCTTTTATATGCAATTTGTTATGCACGTTATACAGGAAAGCCGGCTATTATCGCTTGTGCAGATGAAACGCTAATTGAACAGCTTGTAAAAGAAGAAGGGGACATCGCGAAGTTATCAGAAGCGTTAGGGTTATCTGTTGATGTTAGACTTGCAAAATCAATGGATAATTATTTATGTTTACGTAAACTAGAAGATGTAATGAGTGGACGAGCTCCAGAAGTAATTGAAGATTTATATTATGAATTGCCGCAATTTGTATTTGATCACGGAACAATGCAAAATTTTACACCATATGGAGATCGTAAAGAGTTTCCGCTATTAAATGATGAAGAGTGGTCAAAAGTATCTTGGGATTATTTCCAAGATTGTTTCACATGTGAATCTCGCCATCGCTGCGGTCAAACGCTTTCTCGTGAACATTACCGTAAAGCAGCAGATTTAATTATTTGTTCTCAAGATTTCTATATGGACCACATTTGGACATATGATGCTCGTAAGCGTGAAGGACAGATGCCGCTTCTACCAGAAAGTAGCTGTGTCGTTTTTGATGAAGGACATTTGGTTGAATATGCAGCGCAAAAAGCACTAACGTATCGATTAAAGCAAACGATGATGGAACAATTATTAACAAGATTGTTGCAAAATGATATTCGTGAAGAATTTGCTCATTTAATAGAAGAAACAATTTGGCAGACAGAACGTTTCTTTGATGTTTTACAAGAGAATAAACAAGAAATTCCAGGGTCAGATCGTTTGGAAATTACGGTAACAGAAAAAGTGACTACAGAAGCAAAACGATTATATGCCAAAATTGCTGAAGTCGGCGATGCATTGGTATTTGAAAGTGAAATGTATACAGTCAATACATATGATTTAAATATTGTTGACGAGCATTTAGATGTACTGGAACATTCACTTCGTCTTTTCATGCATGAAAAAAATGCGATTACGTGGGGAGAAGAAGGGGATGGAACATTTACATTAGTTATTATGCCACGTGCAGTAGAAGAAGTATTACAAGAGAAAGTATTCTCTAAAAAAATCCCGTATATTTTCTCTTCTGCTACATTATCTGAAAATGGTTCATTTGCATTTACCGCAAATAGTCTCGGCATAAAAGATTATCTATCGTTCTCGGTTGCTTCTCCATTTGATTATGAAGAACAAATGAAAGTGTATTTACCATCCTATAATGAAGAAAATGCATGGGAAAGAAAGTGTCAATATATACTTGAAAATATTCAAAAAACCAATGGACGTACACTTGTATTGTTCCGAACAACTGAGGAGCTTGCTGTCTTTAAAGAATACGTAAGCAAAGAACAAATGTCTATTCCGTTCTTATATGAGGGAGATCAAGAAATTAGTCAGCTCGTTTCACGTTTCCAAAATGAAGAAGAGACTGTCCTTTGTGCTGTTCATTTATGGGAAGGGTTAGATATTCCTGGTTCATCATTATCACATGTCATTATTTGGTCGCTTCCATTCCCTCCAAATGACCCTGTGTTTGAAGCGAAACGAAAACATGTAAATGATTCATTTTGGAACGTAGATGTACCATATATGATTTTACGACTTCGTCAAGGAATTGGACGCTTAATTCGTACAAGTGAGGACAAAGGAGCGATTTCGTTATTCTTGTCTGAAAATGAGAATGAAAAGGTTGTCGAAGCTGTAAAGAAAGTACTGCCAGTAGAAGGAATAATGATCTAACGAAAAAAGCTTGGTCAATGCCAAGCTTTTTTCTATAGGGAGAAAAGGAATTTATCTATTTATGTCGAAATAAAGGGGAGATAGAAAAAGGAGGGAATGAGATATGAAAATCGCTACACATGAATTAGAAAAAGAATTTTTAGCATATGTGAAAAAGATAAATAATTATGGCGAAGCACTTAATTTAATATTTTGGGACTTGCGTACAGGCGCTCCAAAACAAGGGGTAGATCAGCGCTCTGAAGTCATCGGAATGCTTTCGTCAGAAGTCTTTTCTTTATCAACTTCTGATGAGATGGAGAGATATTTAACAGTATTAGAACAACGAATTGCAGAGAATACAATTTCCGAAACAACGAAAAAAATTGTAGAAGAGTGTCGCAAAAAGTATGACCAAAATAAAAAAATTCCACAAGCTGAGTATGAAGAGTTTGTAAAATTACAAGCAAAATCAGAAAGTGTTTGGGGGGAAGCACGTGAAAAGTCTGATTTTGAAATGTTCAGACCATATTTAGAAAAAATTGTTGCATATAAGAAGAAATTTATTACATATTGGGGTTATGATACGTATAAATATAATACGTTGTTAGATATGTATGAACCGGGTGTAACAGTAGAAATATTAGACCATGTATTTGGACAATTACGTGAGCGAATTGTACCGCTTGTGAAAGACATTTCAGCGTCTCATAAAACATTAAAAACAGATGTATTATTTAAGCATTTTCCAAAGGAGCAACAAAAGAATTTTACTTTAGAAGTATTAAAACAATTAAATTATAACTTTGAAGCTGGGCGTTTAGATGAAACGATTCATCCATTTGAAATTACATTAAATAGAGGCGATGTTCGCATTACGACTCGTTATGATGAGAATGACTTCCGAACGGCTGTGTTTGGAACAATTCATGAATGTGGGCATGCTGTATATGAACAAAATATTTCCGAGGATTTAGAAGGAACACCGCTTTGCAGTGGTACTTCAATGGGGATTCATGAATCACAATCGCTATTTTTTGAAAACTTTATTGGGCGTCATAAATCTTTCTGGAAGAACAATTATGAATTATTGAAGCAATTTAGTGAGGGACAATTTGAAAATGTGTCAGTAGATGAATTTTATGATGCAATCAATGAATCAAAGCCTTCCTTTATCCGCATTGAGGCAGATGAATTAACGTATCCATTACATATTATGGTTCGCTATGAGTTAGAAAAAGAATTATTTGACGGAACGTTGGAAGTAAAAGATTTACCAAAAGCATGGAATGATAAAATGGAGAGCTATTTAGGCATTCGTCCAGAAACAGATGCACAAGGAGTATTGCAAGATATCCATTGGGCAGATGGATCGTTTGGCTATTTCCCATCTTATGCACTTGGTTACATGTACGCCGCACAATTTAAACATAAGATGTTAGAAGATATTCCGAACTTCGATGCATTATTAGAAGAAGGGAATATCACACCAATTCGCGAATGGCTGACAAAAAATATTCACCAATATGGTAAAATGAAAAAACCATTACAAATATTAGAGGATGTAACTGGTGAGGGGCTAAATGCGAATTATTTAGCGGACTATTTAGAAACAAAATATAAAGAGATTTATGAACTAAAAAAATGAAGAACCCAAAGGGACTGCTTTGAAAACATAACACGTATTTTATCAAAATATTGAGAGTGAAAAGGAGACTATCACCTGTATAGAGTAGGTGACAGCCTCCTTTTTATTATAAAGTGGTCTCCTTTTAGGTGGTCTCTTTTTACAAATTTGGGTCTTTGTTTCTATTTATTCGTAGTGGCGATGTGCCGAATCACTGATATACCATGATTTTGTGTTTATCCCGCTATTTGAGGGCAGTAAGGCTCCCATCTCAAGATTCAGAGAGAAGCAAGGAAGATAGGTGGGAGGAGGGCTACCCGTAACAGCTCGATTGGTGAAGGCTCATAATCAGCGGGGGATGAAGAACCCCCCCACTGATTAAAGTTTCCCTTTATGTTACAAGAAATAAATATGTGTGACTCAAAAAGAATTTTTTATAAATATAGAGGGAGGTGAAAGGGTTTTAAAAGTCGAACAAAAAAGATATTTCGATAATATTTGTACGTGTTTTTCTTAGAAATGCTTTTCAAAGTAAAAAAAGTGCGTTATAATCCATCTATAAATAAGTTAGCTACACTCATATAATCGCAGGAATAAGGCCTGCAAGTTTCTACCGAAGTACCGTAAATACTTCGACTATGAGTGAGGACGAATAGATTTGCTTGTTTCGTATTCTTTTTTTCGCGAAGCTCCAAAAGCGCGTCTCTCACTTGTAACGAGTGGTGGCTGCTTTTGGGGTTTTTTATTTGCATAAGAGGAGGAACAAATATGAAAGTATTACAAGAAAAGATTTTAAGTGAAGGAAAAGTTTTATCTGGTGATGTATTGAAGGTAGATGCATTTTTAAATCATCAAATTGATCCAGTACTTATGCAAGAAATCGGAAAAGAGTTTGCAAAACGTTTTCAAGAAGAGAAAATTACAAAAATCGTGACGATTGAATCTTCTGGGATTGCACCAGCGGTTATGGCGGCTTTAGAACTTGGGGTAAAAGTAATCTTTGCAAGAAAGCGTAAATCGTTAACGTTACAAGAGAATATGTATGTTGCAAACGTATATTCATTTACAAAACAAGAAACAAATGAGATCTCACTATCTAAAAAACATATTCATGAAGATGATCGAGTGTTAATTATTGATGACTTTTTAGCAAATGGGCAAGCGGCTTTAGGGCTCATGAGCTTAGTAGAGCAAGCTGGAGCGAGCGTTTCGGGAATTGGGATCGTAATTGAAAAAGCATTTCAAGATGGAGGGAAGAAACTGCGTGAGAGAGGCGTTCGCGTAGAATCATTGGCAGAAATTGCATCGCTTGAAGATGGTACGGTTACCTTTGTTCAACATGAAACTGCGGAGGTGAGATAGCAATGAAGCAACATCCATTTAAAATTGCTTCTCTCGGTATGCAACATATGCTTGCGATGTACGCTGGGGCTATTATTGTTCCACTTATTGTTGGCGGAGGACTTGGACTAAGTCAGAAAGAATTAACTTATTTAGTTTCTATTGACTTATTAATGTGCGGCGTTGCTACAATCTTACAAGCATTATCAAATCGTTTTTTTGGAATTGGTCTCCCGGTTGTACTTGGATGTACATTTACAGCGGTTGGACCGATGATTGCAATCGGTAAGCAGTATGGTGTTTCTTCTATATATGGAGCAATTATTGCTGCTGGATTGTTCGTTGTTATTTTTGCGAAACTATTTGGCAAACTAGTAAAGTTATTTCCACCTGTTGTAACAGGTTCTGTTGTTACGGTAATTGGGGTTACGTTAGTTCCAGCAGCCATTAATGATATGGCTGGTGGTGCAGGGAGTAAAGACTTTGGAAGTTTGGAAAATTTAGCGTTAGCATTTGGTGTGCTACTATTTATCGTTATTATGTATCGTTTCTTTGATGGATTTATTCGTTCCATTTCTATTTTACTTGGTCTTTTATTTGGAACGATTATGGCAGCTTTAATGGGGAAAGTAAGCCTGCAGGCTGTTTGGGAAGCGGATTGGTTTCATGGAATACAGCCTTTTTATTTCGGAACACCTATATTTGCATTCACTCCAATGATTACGATGATTCTCGTTGCTTGCGTAGGGATAGTGGAAGCAACTGGGGTATATTTTGCTTTATCTGATATATGTAATAAAAAGATTGGCGAAAAAGATTTAACAAAAGGGTATCGTGCTGAAGGATTGGCGATGATTTTAGGTGGAATCTTTAATGCCTTTCCGTATACGACTTACTCACAAAACGTCGGTCTTGTGCAATTAACAGGTGTGCGAAATCGCATCATCATTTATGTATGTGGTGGTATGTTAATTGTGCTCGGATTTATCCCTAAAATTGCAGCCATTACAACGATTATTCCAAAGCCAGTGCTTGGCGGTGCAATGCTCGCAATGTTTGGGATGGTGATGGCATATGGAATTAAAATGTTAAGCAATGTTGATTTTGGAAAACAAGAAAACTTACTTATCGTGGCATGTTCTGTTGGAATTGGCCTTGGCGTAACAGTCGTTCCAACGTTATTCTCACAATTTCCAGAAAGTATTCGTATTTTAACAGACAATGGTATTGTACTTGGAAGTGCTTCAGCGGTTATTTTAAATATTGTATTTCATATGATTCCGGAGCGCAGAGCGAAAACAAAAGAAGAGCAAGTTTCAATGAAAAGTGCTGTCACAGAAATGTAAATCAACAAAAGCAAGGTTCTCATGAAGAGACCTTGCTTTTCTTTTTGATTGACATCAATTTCCCATATGTACCAAGGCGCCAAATGTATTCAAGTGGGCCATACAGATAGTGAGAAAGCCACCAGCGGCTAATAAAGATTTGTAGTGCATAAAAACTAATACAAAATAGCGGGCCTATCCATAATGGAACCGGCAAATCATTTTTGAAAAATAGACCGAACACAATCAATGTAATTGCTGTGTGTGAAATGTAGCTTGTTAGTGCCATTCGTCCTACATATTGGAAAGGCTGTAATAATTTTTGCCATTGTTCCTTTTGTAATAAACGCATAAGTGTGAGGATATAAAAAATAAATAAGGTTTTCCCACTAAACATTGTAAAACCACTCATGTAGATTGGTTCATAAGGCTGTTTTGTTACAAAGTAACGAATCATAAAGAACCACATCGGAAGTGTTAAGATAAACATAATGATTTGCCACTTTTTTAGTTTGGAATCTAATTCTTTTGCTTGGCGGAAAATGTCTTTTTTGCCAGCGTATAAGCCGAGTAAGAATAAACCAACTGTTTCGGGAAGCATTGAAATGTTTAAACCAATGGATTCAGAATAAAAGGCATGAAAGCGATCTTGCACTTGTATGCTCCAATTTTCTAATGGCATAATGGGTAGAGAAGACGCTAGTTCTTCTATTGGTACAAAAGCAATCATGATGCTAGCTAATAACATAAACAGTTGGAAAAGACCTAATAGAATCAATGAACATACTAAAATGGTATGTGGTTGTCTTTTGTAAAATAATAATAAGAAAAACCCCGCAATTGCATAACTATGTAAAATATCACCATCCCATAAAAGGACGTAATGCAAGAAGCCGAATAAGAATAAAATGAGAAGTCGACGAACGAATAATGTTTTTGGATGATCTGTTTTCGCTTCAGCGCGCTGCATAAAAATGAAAAAGCCTAATCCGAATAAAAATGAAAAAATAGTATAAAATTTTGTTTGAATAAACATGTCATAAAATAGGCGAATATAGCTGTCTATTCCTTCATAACTTCCTGTAATGTCACGAGAATCAACACCAGCAATAACGGGCCAGTTCACAAGAAAAATACCAAGTACAGCGATTCCTCTTATGATATCGATAGAATGAATCCTCTCACCTTGCGAAAGATTTTGTTCCATTATTCTCCTCCTTATCAAGTAAATCCCTTTTATTATACAAAATAGACAGGAAAGGGCATAGCGGGAATTTCCAATTATTGAAGCTACTAAGATGCGCTTGATGAGATATAATAAAGATGCACAACAAATTTTTTCACTCCTTTAAAACAGGTGGTCAAAGCCCCTTGGAAGAAAGGGGCTTTCTTTTTTAGAAATGTATTGATAATGATTCTCTTTAATGATAAAATGTATTCAAAAGTGATAATCATTATCAAAAAGGTTGGTGTGCGAAATGATATATGCATTTGTTGCAGGCACAGTTGCTATATATATTGGCATAACAAAGTATGTGTTAAATGGAGTCGGAGCAACAAAATGAAAAAGTTAATATAAAATCCCTTTCATCCTATAAAAAGAATGAAAGGGATTTTTTTATTTTTAATGAGAATATGCTGAAAATTTAGTATGATAATAAGGTATATACATCTTGGAATAAAGGGGAACAAGGGGATGACAAACATAGTACAGACAAACAGTATGAAAAAACTTGTTTGTTTTTATGAAGAATGGCAAAAGCATGGTGACACAGAAAATAGCTTGAAGTTGTTTGAAGTAATTCAAAAATATAAAGAAGAGCAGTTGATGATTGCTTTTTGTGGGCATTTTTCTGCTGGAAAATCGACGATGATGAATTACTTGTACAAAGCACAGTTATTGCCAACAAGTCCAATTCCAACTAGCGCAAATGTCGTTAAAATTGAAAAAGGACTGGATCGAGTTATTGTTACATTAAAATCAGGGGAGCATTATGAATATAGTGGTGCATATTCAGCAGAAGAGTTAAAACAGCTCTGTAAAAATGGGGATGAAATTATCGGTGTACATATTTACCGAAATGATGCACCGATTCCTGATGGTGTTATGCTTGTTGATACTCCTGGAATTGATTCAACAGATGATGCGCATCAACTAGCGACCGAATCTACACTGCATCTTGCGGATGTTATTTTTTATATGATGGATTATAATCATGTGCAGTCTGAAGTGAACTTACAATTTGTGAAAGAGCTAAAGCAGCGCAACAAAACGGTGTATCTTGTTGTGAATCAAATTGATAAGCATAAAGAAAATGAATTGTCATTTGCAGAGTATAAGCAAAGCGTGAAACAATCATTTTTAAATTGGGATATTCAAGTAGATGGTATCTTTTACACTTCATTGCGAATGATGAACCATCCGCATAATGAAATTCAAAGTTTAGAGCGTTTACTATTTTCTATTATGAAAGAGCGCGACCAACATGTGAAACAAGGGATGGAAAGAGAAACAGAATATTTATTACAAGAGCACCTTTCTGCTATTCTTGCTGAAAATGAAAAGCAACTTCAACCTTTTGAAAAAGAATTAGCTTCGCCGTTATCTCTTTCAGAAGTGAAAGAAAAGAAGGAAATGCTTCTTGAAAAGAAACAGCGTGCAATTCATAAAGAATCCGATGTAAGAAATGAATTTATAAAAGGCTTACAAGGAATATTGGATAATGCGTATTTAATGCCGTTTGAAATGAGAGAATTAGCAAATCAATATTTAGAAACAAAGTTAACGAAATTTAAAGTGGGTTTCCTATTTGCAAAAGGAAAAACAGAGCAAGAGAAACAAAGGCGATTGGAAGCATTTTATTCTGCTCTGAAAAAGGCTGTGGAAACACAAATTGATTTTCACGTGAAAGAATTTATCGTCTCTTTCTTAAAAGAAAAGGAGTTATTTACAGAAAATACAGGGAAATCCATATATGAATTGGAAATTGATTTTTCTCCTGCATTGTTAGCAGAAACGATTAAGCAAGGAGCTGGTTTTACAGGGGATTATTTACTTCTTTATACAGAAGATGTCGCAAATGAGCTTAAGAAAAGATATTTTGCGAAAGCGCGGCAAATTTTAGAGAGCAGTACGAGTATATTGAAAGAAAAGATCAAAGAAGAAATGGTTCATCTTGATGAAGAACTGGAGCAATATACCGTATTACAAACTGCAAAAGAAACGAAATTACAATATGCGGCAGCATATGATAAATACGAGAACTACTTACAGGACATTTGGAGAGAGCGCATCCCTGTGCCAGATGGGTTACAAATAGAAGAAATATTGCAAGGGAAGAAGTTAGTTGTAAATGAGAAGTTCACATTACAAGAACAAGAAGTGAAAACGGAAAGACTTTCTTATAATGAGGAAGAAAGAAAGAGCGAAGCAAAATTAAATATTCCTCACATATTAGAGCGGGTAAAAGGTGCAGAAAAGATAATAGAGTCACTTCCTACTTTGCAGCATTTATATCAAGAGGTGCTTGAAAAAAGAAAGCGTGTGGAAACAAAGCAGTTTACCGTTGCCCTTTTTGGAGCATTTAGTGCAGGGAAATCTTCATTTGCCAATGCGTTGCTTGGCGAAAACGTACTTCCGGTATCACCAAATCCAACAACGGCGACGATTAATCAAATTTTACCGGTTACAAAGGAGAAACCTCATGGTACGGTAGTTGTTCAGTTTAAATCAAAACAGGCATTATTAGAAGATATGAAAGCTGTTTATAAACTGTTTCATTATGAAATATCTACGTTGGAAGAAGCGCTGTCACAAATAGAGACAATTATTCAGTATCCATCACCAAGTGGAAAGCAGAAAACAACATTTAGTTTCTTGCGGGCAGTACAAAGAGGATATAGGGCGGTTTTCAATCAGTTAGGAGAGAAAGTGCAAGTAACAGTAGCTGAATTTGCTGATTATGTCGCGAATGAAGAAAAGTCATGTTTTGTGGAATATATGGAGCTTTATTACGACTGTGCGTTAACAAGACAAGGGGTGGCTTTAGTTGATACGCCAGGAGCAGATTCAATTAATGCTCGCCATACAGATGTGGCATTCCAATATATTAAAAATGCAGATGCGATTTTATTTGTAACATACTATAATCATGTGTTCTCAAGAGCAGATCGGGAGTTTCTCATTCAGCTTGGTCGCGTCAAAGATACATTTGCTCTTGATAAAATGTTCTTTTTAATCAATGCTGCAGATTTAGCACAATCTGAAGAAGAGCTTGAAATGGTAAAAGGTTATATTGCAGAGCAACTCTTACAATATGGTATTCGTAATCCGCGTCTCTTTGCGATTTCCAGCTTATGTGCATTAAAAGAAAAACAAGGTGACGTTATTGCGAAAGAACAGTATGGTGTTTTACAAGATTCGGGAATTTCTAAATTTGAAGAGTCATTTACATCATTTATGATGCACGATCTTATGCTTGTATCGATACATTCTTTATACAGAGCACTGCAAAGTGCAGATCAGCTGCTAACAAATATGATACAGGGGGCAAAACAAGGGAATAATGAAAAAGAGAAGCAAATAAAAAAATATGAAGCAGAGCGAGCACGGCTACTTCATATGATTTCATCATATAGTGTTTTGGCAGAAGAACAAGCAATGAAGAATGAAGTAAAAGAGCTGTTATATTATGTACAGCAACGCTTATTTTTACGTTATAACGATGTGTTTACGGAATTTATTAATCCTGCAGCACTTCGAACAGATGGAAGTGTGAAGGTGAAATTACAAGAATGTCTTATGGAATTAGTTGCGTTTATCCAACATGATGTATTACAAGAAATGCGAGCAACATCACTACGTCTTGAGAAATGGATTGATGAAGCGATAGGGCGGGCAAGAGATGAGATTGTAATGACATGCCAAAAAGAAAATGAATTCATTTCAATGAGCGAAGTAGCAGAGTATGAATATCAAGTGATAGCACATCAAGAACCATTTCCATCTATTGAAATGAAACATTTTAAAAAGGCGTTATCTCATTTTAAAAATGAGAAAAGCTTTTTTGAAAAAAATGATAAAGCAGCTATGCAAAGCGATACGAAAGAAGCGCTTGAGCCTTTCGTATCTCAATATGTAGCGGATGAAGAAAAATTATTTGTTAATCATTATAAACAGGAATGGGAAAGGAAATGGAACTTATCCCAAAATGTTATGCAGGAAGATGTGAAGCAGTATTACGCAAGTCTATTATTTGCTTTAGCAGAAACAATTGATGTGTCACTATATGAAACAAGTAAGGAACAATTACAAGAACAATTGATAGCGATTGAGAAAGAGATTCATATTTTATAATCTTTATGAAAAAAAGATTCGCTCAATTTTCTTCTGCAGAACAGTATCGAGTGATTTTACAAATCCGGCAAACTCGTCTGTGGAAATCATATGAGTTAATACTAAACGTCTACCATCCGGTGTTTCACCGCATAAGACGAATGAAGAAAATTCATATGTTTTCCCTTCGATAACTAATTTTGGATAGGAATAAGTTTCACTTTTCTTTTTCTTTGCATCAATTGAGATGACGTTGCACTTTTTCTCATTGTTGTCCATGGTGAATCCCTCCTTTGTATTACTTATGGTAGACAAGGAGGGTTTAGAACAAGAGAAAGGAGAGAATTTTTATAGCGATTGTAATTGAACGCATACAAAAGGAAAATGCTCCTCGGTCATTATTATTACTTGCTGATCCGAGTGAGCAACAAATTGATTCATATGTAAAACGTGGTCGCATTTATGTTGCAAAAGATGAAGAAAACGTAATAGGTGTATATGTATTACTGGAAACAAGGCCATATACAATGGAAATCATGAACCTTGCTGTTGTAGATGAGCTGCAAGGGAGAGGAATTGGTAAACAATTGTTATGCCACGCTATTCAAACAGCGAAAGAATATCATATGCATACACTTGAAATAGGGACAGGAAATTCTAGCGTTTCGCAGCTTGCTTTATATCAAAAATGTGGTTTTCGCATTGTTTCGATTGATTTTGATTACTTTTCAAAGCATTATGAAGAGGAGATTATTGAAAATGAAATTGTATGTCGTGATATGATTCGGCTTACAATGACGCTTTAAGTAGTGGTTTATCCCGCTATTTTAGGGCAGTAAGACTCCCGCCTCAAGATTCAGAAAGAAGCAAGGAAGATAGGTGGAAGTAGGGCTGCCCGTAACAGCTCGATTGGTGAGGGCTCATAATCAGCGGGGGATGAAGAACCCCCCCCACTGATTAAAGTTTCACTTTATTAAATCTAGGGGGTAGTGAAGATGGAAGTACATACAGCAATTACAGCACATTCTCGTAAGCAAAATGAAATTGTGAAGACTTTTTTACAATTAGAAGCGCAGCGTGAAGCAGCAATTGATGCTGTAGTAGCACTTGCGTCAAGTGGAAAGCAGTTTTCGGTAGATGCAATTAATAGGATCACAAAACAAATGAATGAACTGGCTAAACGAGGTATCGTACCACAGCGTAAGATTGTAACAGCGAATATGGTTATGGAGTATGTAAAGCGCTTGTCAGAGAAAGAAGGTCGTTAAGCATGATTGTCACGGTTGAATGGTTACGTAATCATATAGAAGATGAACATGTTCGAGTGATTGATTGCCGTTTTGATTTAGCAAATCCAAATTGGGGCCGGCAGCAGTATGAACAAGAGCATATCCCTTACGCATTATATTTTGATTTGAATCGTGATTTATCGAGCCCTGTAACGAAGCACGGTGGGCGCCATCCGCTTCCTAATATGAAAGAGTTTGCCGAAAAGCTTTCGCAAGCTGGCATTGATGAAAATACGACAGTTGTTGCATATGATAGTCAAAGCGGTGCGATGGCTTCACGTTTATGGTGGCTGTTAACGTATGCAGGGCATAAGAAAGTATATGTGTTAAATGGAGGATTTCCTGTATGGAAAGAACGGAATTTACCAACAGAATCTGAATGTACTGAAGTGAAGCGGAAAGAGTTCATTCCAAACGTACAAGAAAATATGCTTATAACGATGGAAGAGGTGAGAGAAAGTATTCGTACCAATGCCGATATGACATTAATTGATTCGCGAGAGCCAAAACGGTATGCTGGTATAGAAGAGCAAGTGGATTCTCAGGCTGGACATATTCCAACAGCACAAAACTATTTTTGGAAAGAAGGAATCACAGAAGAAGGTAAGTTCAAAGAACAAAAAGAACAAGAAGAGCGCTTCCATCATCTCGATAAAGAGAAAGAAATCATCGTGTATTGTGGCTCTGGCGTAACGGCTTGTCCGAATATATTAGCGTTACAAACAGCTGGTTTTCAGAATGTAAAATTATATGCCGGAAGTTGGAGCGATTGGATTTCTTATCCAGAAAACGAAATTGAAAAAGAACAGTAGTAAACTCTTGCATACGAAAATATTTTGTATTAAAATAAGGTCACAGTAAGAAGTTGTTGTATAAATATTATATTTTACACATTGTTTGTAATGTGGTAAGATAACGACAAGTAAATAACACATCCTGCGGTGTGCGTAACTCATTTATGTCTAAAACCGATGTTAGTAATAAGGAAGCTCAACATTTAGTTATTATAATCAAGCCTTCCTTGTGGAGGAAGATGTATGGTAACTGTGAGGGCATCCACCTGCGAGTAGCGGGTTTTTGGACATTTAGGAGGAACGGCACGTGCGGGGGTTTTATTTCAACTCATATCATATAAAATTCCTACGGTGTACGTAGCTTATGTATGTCTTAAACCAATGAGTATAATAAGGAAGTTCAATATTTAAATGTAAACAGTAGGCCGTCTTTTTAAGAAGGAAACTGGGAGCGTTTGTGAGGACATCCACCTGTGAGAGCAGGTTTATGGACATCTAGAGAGAACGGCAGATGTGGGACTATATAAAAAACCTTACGTTTGAGGCGTAAGGTTTTTATTATGGTAATTGGAAAGCTTATCGATGTTCGTTATTAAAAGTTCCATAATACACATAGCATTTTCGGTCTTCATCAATTTCTCTTGAGTCTAATGTAAATTCTATAAATTGTTCATCTTTTTGTATATAGATGATATCGGAGTGGAGAATCGCTAAAATATCCTCATGATTCCAAACCTCTTTACTTTCAAGTAAAATAGAGTCCGTCCCTTGTAGCTCTCTAATTTCAAAACCGATATGAGAATATGTATGATCTAAGGGATCATTAAGAAAATCTTCTTTTTGTACGTATAAGACCGCTGTTTCATCATGATCCATCGCGGTTGCTGTTACAACATACGTATCCCCTTCTTTCACGAAATACTCACAGGTCATTCTAGCGATGACTTCCGAAACAGGAATATTTATATAGTTCCATAAGGCAGGATATTGTTCCTCTTTACTATTCAGTCGATATTCTAACCGCAATTTCCATCCCTCTTCCTTTTTCTTCTACTTTATCATGAATTCTTTTATAATAAAAATATAATTTATAAAGGGGAGTGGGAAGGTGACAAAAACAAAATTGTTAGTATCAAGTGTAATTACTTCTTTAATGGCAACTACTGTATCAGGTTGTACACAAGATCTTCCACCAAAACCAAAGGATAAAAGTTGTTCGAAGTGGAAGTGGGATGATGAGATGGGGGTTTGGCGATGTAATGATGGTTACTCGAGCCATGGTGGAGCTTATTATTATGGCGGGAAATATTATCGTAATAAGGATACTCTTACAAAATCATCGAAGTTTAAGTCGTATCAAGCTTCTTCCAAATTTAAAGGAGGGATTGGTAGCGGTACAAAAGGTGGATTTGGAGGGTGAATAATGTCCTTATATAGAAAGGAAAGAAAACGATTTTATTCCAAATTCCCTCATTTTTGGTCTGATTTATATGGTGGGGAATATAGCTTGTTTTATCTTTTTGAAATAACGGAAGAAACGGTTCGGAATTTACAACTTGCGACAGAGCGAATGGGAAAAATATTTTTTAAGACTGCTAGACTTCTTCGCACGTTATCTGACGCACAGCTTCTTGAACTTGGATTTCCACTTTCCAGTCTACCTTATATTAGAATGAGGTCTTTGTTTCCTGAATCTGTTATTTCGCGTTTTGATTTCGCTGTGACAGATGGTGGAATAAAAATGCTGGAGTTTAATAGCGATACGCCGACCTTTATTATGGAATGTTTTCAAATAAATGGAGCAGTTTGTAAGGCCTTTGATTGTTATGATCCAAACAAGCAGCAAGAACGTCTTCTTTCTTCGGGGATAACAAAAGCTGTAACGGAAAGTGCGAAAGGAATTGCAAATCCAAATGTAGTATTTACAGCTCATCATGAACATATAGAAGATTGGAATACAACGCAATATTTGAGAGAATTATGTCAAGTGGAAAGTAAAATCGTACCAATGTCAGAGCTAAGAATTACGGATGAAGCTTTAGTTGATACGGACGGTATTCCGATTGATGTTTTATATCGGCAAACGTATCCAATTGAAGACTTACTTGAGGATCATGACCCGATTACTGGAGATTTTGTTGGGATTGAGTTATTGCAACTTGTGAAGAGAGGGAAGCTTTCGATTATTAATCCGATTTCGGCCTTTCTTATGCAGCCGAAATCCGTTCAAAGTTTAATTTGGGGGTTAGCAGAGGAGGAGGCTTTTTATACAAGGGAAGAACAAGAGTGGATTCAGACATATATGCTTCCTACATACTTAGAGCCTGATGAATTTTTAGGAAAAGATGCCTTTGTTCAAAAGCCTTCGTTTGGCCGGGAAGGCGACACTGTTACAATTCGTGATAAAGACATGAAAATTATGACGCAAAATACATATCAAACATATAAAAAAGAACTACCAGTATTTCAAAAGTACATAGAACTTCCAGTTGTTTCTCTTGAGACTGCAAAAGGGAAAGAAGATTTGTCCTATGTATTTGGTTCGTTTTTAATTGCTGGGAAGCCAAGTAGCATTGGGATACGTGCTGGTGAAAAGATTACAGGGAATGAATCTTATTATTTACCTATAGGAATCAAAAAGGGGGAGTATACATGACGAATTTTTTACTTTATTTAGTTGTTTCGTTAGGTCTTTTATGCATCGGTCTGTTTCTTATGGAAGTGACGACAAAAGTGAAAGAATTTTCGCTTATGGCAAAAGGAAATAAAGCGGCGAGCTATGCGCTTGGAGGGAGAGTTCTTGGTCTCGCCATCGTTCTTTATTCAACGGCCGCTCATTCCGTTTCATTGCTTGATATGCTTATATGGGGAGCAATTGGTGTATTGGCACAAATCATTGTGTTCTACTTAGCAGAATGGTTAACGCCTCGTTTTAATATTAATCAAAGCATTGAAGAAGATAATCAGGCGGTTGGCCTTTTCCTTATGTTTTTATCCGTGTCCATCGGAATTGTCATTGCTGGATGTTTAACCTATTAAGCTCCTAGTTTCCAAGAAATACTTGTTGCAATTTAAAAACTTTAAACCGAAAGTGTTGACATCTATTTTAAATCAGAGTAACATTTTCTATGTAATGCAATAAAGTCTCTGTTAGGTGAGGCTCCTGTATAGAGAAATGCTACTGCCCAAAAATGTCGAGAGACGCCAATGGGTCAACAGGAATGATCGAATTAAGGTTTTTCTTAATGTAGCTGGTAATGTACCTATGCTATACAGTGCTAAAGCTCGGCGAGGGAGAGGTTCGTAGATTTCTATATGGAGTAGAAATCGTTTATTTCTGTATGTTATGGCCTTTACTCGTTTTTGAGTAAAGGTCTTTTTGTTAACGTGCTATGAGAATTTTCATAGTATGAATTGTAATTAAAATGAAAGAGGAGGTGAGGAGCATGTCGAACTCTGACTCGGTTCCGTTACCCATATACTTGGAAGCAAAAATATATAATGTAGGTAGGAAACGACTTGTTCCTCCCCCTATATGGAATCATAAGGTGACACTTTTGGAGCATCGTAAGCTAAATATGGAACACTTTAAAGGGGATACTGTTAAAGTGGGGTAAATTGAGAAACAAAGCGTTTCTTCCTATGTTGTAAAGGAGGAGACGAGCATATGTTACATGTAAACAAACTTGTGGGTAACACTTCTCACAAACAGAGTAAAAAAGGAATGAAAGAACAAATATTGTTACAACAAAATAAAGAGTTGTTAATTGAAATCGCAACAAGAGACGTGAAATCTGTATTTGTTTATTTTAAAACAACAAGAGACGGTCTTTCTATGAAAGAAGCACAAAAGCGTATCCATGTGTACGGGAAAAATGAATTCTCTTCCAAACGTACACTTTTGACAAATGTAATCATGAAACTAGGCGGAGTGATTCCTAGTTTGACAAAACAACGTGAGCAGTGTGATGTGGAAACAGTTACAGTTTCTAGGGTAGAAGGAGAGATGAAGCAAGAATCGAAAAGAATCAATCTTCCTGTTACAGAACTTGTTCCGGGAGATATCGTTTTTCTTTCTGCAGGTGATACAGTTCCAGCTGATGTTCGCATTATTTACGCAAATGATTTATTAGTGGATGAATCTATGTTAACTGGAAAAGAAACAAATGTAGAGAAATTTGAAAGCTGTTATTATCTCGAACGCAAACGTTTTATTCCATTAAAACGAATGAAAGACTACAACCCACTTCAACTTGAAAATGTATGTTTTAAAGGAACAAAAGTGGTAAGTGGTGCAGCGAAGGCAGTTGTTATTTCAACAGGTAAAAATACGTATCCTGGATTGCTTCATACATGTTGCATGCAAACATCTTGAGTTACGAATGGTGCTAAATATGAAAAAACATTGTATAATAAATGGGTTGAAAAAACGTAGAATGGTAATCTATTTGATATAACCTTACGTGTTAGCGTGAGGTTATTATTTTTTGTTAGTAGGAGAGGAATTATGAATAAAGTATTGTTAGTTGATGGAATGGCATTATTATTTCGTGCTTTTTATGCAACAAGTGTATACGGACAATTTATGAAGCGACAAGATGGTACTCCGACAAATGGGATTCATGGTTATATGAAACATTTATTAACGGCGGCGCAAACGATTGAACCCACTCATATTGTAACGTGCTGGGATATGGGCAGTACAACATTCCGAACAGAATCATTTTCAAATTATAAAGCAAATCGGGCAGCGCCTCCAGAAGAGTTGATTCCGCAATTTGATTTAGTTCAGGAAATGACTGCACAGTTATCCATTCCTGTCATCGGTATGAAAGGGTATGAAGCTGATGACTGCATTGGAACGTTAGCGAAAAAGTATTGCAGTGAAGCAGAGGTATATATATTAACCGGCGATACAGATTTATTGCAGCTTGTTGATACGAATGTTACAGTCATGCTACTTCGCAAAGGGGTTGGAAATTATGAGTACTATACCCCGGAAAAAATTATGGAAGAAAAAGGAGTAGAGCCTTGGCAAATCGTTCACGCTAAAGCATTTATGGGTGATACAAGTGATAATTATCCAGGTGTAAAAGGAATCGGTGAAAAAACGGCTTATAAATTAATTCAAGAATATGGTACAGTAGCTGCGGTATTAGAAAATATTTCATCGTTGACGAAAGCGCAGCGAACAAAAATTGAAAATGATTTAGAGAATTTAAATCTATCCTTACAATTAGCGGAAATTCATTGTGAAGTTCCCATTTCGTGCTCATTAGAAGAAAGTGTGCACGAAATTGATGAAAGTAAGATGCGCAGTGTTTGTAATCAAATGAATTGGGGCAGACCTGAAATGTTCATAAGTATGTTATAAAAAATGTCTGATCAAGTAGAGCTTGGTCAGACATTTTTTTGTTAGAATATTTTACTATGATTTCTGCTTTAATTCTTGTATTCTTTTTTCTCCCCAGTCATACATCATTTGTAAAATAGGTTGTAAGCTTTCACCAAGTTCTGTTAAAGAATATTCAACTTTAGGTGGAACTTCTGGATAGACCTTTCTTGTAACGACCCCATCATCTTCTAATTCACGTAACTGTTTGGTTAACACTTTATGAGTAATTTTTGGGAAAAGTTGCTGAATAGCACTAAAGCGCATTGGACCATGTATTCCTAGCCGATATAAAATAACAATTTTCCACTTGCCACTTATAATAGATAACGTTAATTCTTTTGCGCAATGAAATTCTTTACTCTTTATTTTTTGTAATACGTCATCACGTAAGTCTTTTCCCATGTTTTTCACCTTCCATTTCATATCCTAGAGGATACTTTCTATCCTTAAAGTGCATTCTTTTCCCATTGTTACATTACACTTATAATAAAAGAAAGCGCTTTATTCTATATTAACACAATTAGGGTTGGGAATTTTAGTATAGAGGGGGAGTATAGATGCAGGAAGTGGGGGAAATGACAAAAAATTTTATTAGTATCTCTTTGGTAGAGGAACCAATCAATATTAATAGTCGTTATACATTTAGTCTACCGCTATATACGATTGGTATATTATGTATGGAGTTACTTAACAAAGGGTATTTACAGCTTAACCATAAAGAAGAATTAGAAATCATCAAAGAAAAAACTAGTAATCGTGGGTATGTAAAACATCTTATGGAATATGTGAAGCAGAAGCGAGGACGTACGTGTAAAGAATGGATGCATTATTTTGCCGAAAAGACGAAAATAACAAATGATATATTTAAAAGTATTGTGAAAGAAATGAAGGAAGAAGGTACAGTTCGGTACCATATGAAAAAAAGCGTTATGAATGTGTTTTCACAAACAAAAATTGAATATGTTACAGGTACAAACTCGTTTGTAGAGCATATGAAACAAGATTCCTTGATGGAAAGAGAAGATAAACTTGAGCTGATGCTGCTGTTATGTGAATACGGTGGTGCAGAACGAGCTACTTTACAAAGAGACAAAGTCTATCGATTCATACAACAAATGCAAGAAGGGATTTTAGAAGGGGCACAAAGAAAGGTTTTATTTGTGTAAAAATAAATTTGATGAAAACAGGTTCTTCGGATAGGAGAACCTGTTTATGTAGGAAAAATCCAAACGCGTGCGAATAAAGAAATTTTCAAAGAAAATTCATTCTCATCTTGCATAAAAACATGTATGATAGGAAAGGGACAATTTTTAAATTAGGTGGGAACAGCATGCAGACAGTGCAGGATTATCTTTCATTCTTATATGCAAAAGGATTCAAGTTATCTGAAGAAGCACAAGGGTTTATTAGGTTTGGTCAAGGATATACAGGTGCATCGGATACAATTGTAAACGCAGCGATTGAGGCGACAATTAAACATCAATTAGAGTTTGATGGGAGTTATTTTGTGGCGCTGCTAGAAAGATTGAAAGAAGAACAAATTACCGATAAAAAAAGCGCAAAGGCTTTTATGCGGAAGTTACAAGCTTAACTTCACGCAGCCTGCGCTTCTTTTTTTGCTTTTGAAGGAAGTTCCACAAAAATCATACCGAGAAAAATACAAAGGCAGCCGAGGATGGCTGAAGTAGATAGCTGTTCACCGGCAACAAGGACGCCTGTTAAAGCAGCGAAGACGGGTTCCATTGCAAAAATAATCGCAACCCTTGTTGGAGAGGTATGTTTTTGGGCTGCTGTTTGAATAAAAAAGGCAATAGAGGTTGCAAATAAAGATGTAGCAAGTAGCGCAAATAAGAAAGCGCTGTTCGTCCATAAAGAAGTAGAGAATATTTTTTCGTAATCTTCAAATAAAAAGGCGCAAATAGTCGAAAAGACTCCGACAGATAAGATTTGAGATGTACTTAATAATAAAGGTGATATTTTTTTGGAAAAGACGCCGTTGATTAAAATATGGGCTGCAAAGGCAATCGCACAGCCGAGAACGAGTATGTCTCCGATATTAAGCTGAAAGGAATCAGCAGCAGTTAATAAATAAAGGCCGATTGTGGCAGTGAGAATGCCGATTAAAACAGAGGGCGACGCCTTTTGTTTTAAAAAAATGAATGAAAGAATCGGAACCATAATAATGCTGAGCCCCGTCAGAAATCCTGCTTTAGAAGAGGTTGTATAAAGCAAGCCAAATGTTTGCAAAAGATAGCCAGCAAACAGAAAAAAGCCTACAATGAGTCCAGCGAAACTACTACAGTACATTTGTTTCTTTGAAATCTTTTTTGAAAATAGAATTTGGATGAATAATAAAATGATGCCAGCGCATAAAAAACGAATAGCGTTAAATGTAAAAGGATTCACAAATGACATTGCATTTTGAACAACGACAAATGTAGCTCCCCAAATAAAGGAGACGAATAATAAAGCAAAAGGAGCAATCCACTCTTTCTTCATATTAAGACCTCCGTTCATTTTGTAAAATCGCTTTTCTTGCTAGCTCATCTGCAACTTTATTTTGACTGCTTGGAACCCACTTGATAAAGAAAAGCTCGAACTTATCAATATATGTTAATGCTTCTTGTAAAAGTGGAGCGTATGTTTTGTTTTTTGCATATTCTTTTTCAATCGCACGTTCTACAAGCTGAGAATCGGTGCGAAATGATACAATGCTATAATTATGTTTTATACAATATTTTAATGCGATAAGTAAGGCATGGTACTCAGCTTCATGGTTTGACATGCTCCCAAGAGGGATAGATAATTGCACCGGTTGCTGAATCCCTTTAATAAAAACGCCTGCACCAGAAGGACCAGGATTTCCTTTTGATGCGCCATCAATATATACTTCAATCAAAATAAGATACCTCCGTTAATGAATCATAAGGATCCCCCCGCCTTATTTATGAGAAAAGCGGGGGAGAAAGTTGTATATGTACTATCCAATTGTAATGCTATAACGACATGTAAATGTTTCATTCGCTTGTAAAGACTGAATTCCCTTTTTCTCTTTGAAATCTTTTGCTCTGTTTACTTCATCAGCAATTCCATACCAAGGTTCAATGCATAGGAAAGGAGCATTGTTTCCGGGTGTCCATACCCCGACGAATGGGAAGCCTGTAAATGTTACTTTCACAAATTTATTATGCTTATGAGATCGAATTGCGATTTCATTTGTATTCATATTTTCAAAAATAAGAGCATCATTTTTGAATAAATCATATGTAAGCGGTAATTCTGATGCATGATCTACAATAAGCTGTTTTTCCTTTGAAAGAAATGGTCCTTCTAAAATGCTCGTTTCTAAATATTCTGGTCCACGGAATGCAAGGTAGTAATCTGTAAATGATGTACTTTCTACAAGTGGGCAATTGAATCCAGGGTGAGCACCAATGGAAAAGAACATTTCTTGCGAAGATGGATTATGTACGTTGTAAGTAACGTGTAGAGTTTGCCCCTCGAGTTCATAAGAAACGAATAATTCAAATTCATAGGGATATTTTTGTAACGTTTCTGCATTGCTCGTGACGATATAAGTAATAGTTGTTTCACTCTGTTCTTTTATAGAAAAGGGAAGATCGCGGGCGAAACCGTGTTGTGTTAATGAGTAAGCAATGCCGTCTACATAATAGGTATGATCGACTAATCTACCGACGATTGGGAATAAAAGGGGAGCGCGGCGTCCCCAATAGTTAGCGTCTCCTTGCCATAAGTATTCGGTGTTGTCTTCTTTTAAACGAATGCTTTGTAGTTCTGCACCTTTTTCAGAGATGGAAACGATTACTTTTTCATTTTGAATTGTTGCTATCATGAAGTGAAACCTCCTAAATAGTTCATCGTTCTTATTATACGTTGTCTATAAGAAAAAAGGTAGTAATCTATTGACGAATGGTTAGCTATTGCGTACAATATGAAATTGTTGTGTAAAAACGAATCACGTGGTTCGAAACCATCCCACGTAAAAAAACTAAGGAGTTTTTATGATGAATATTAAAACATTAGTTGGAAATGGTATTATTGCAGCTTTATATATTGCTGTTTCCACACTGATTCAGCCATTTGGCTTTACAAATGTACAGTTCCGGGTGTCGGAGATGTTCAATCATCTCGTTGTATTTAATAAAAAATCCATTTACGGAATTGTTTTAGGTGTATTTTTAACAAACTTATTTTTCTCACCGATGATTGCATACGATTTAGTATTTGGAGTAGGACAGTCAGTTTTTTCGCTTCTTGCTACCATTATTTCGATGCGCTTTATTAAAGGAGTTTGGGAACGGATGATTTTTAATACAGTTATCTTTACGATTACAATGTTTATGATAGCGATTGAACTTCATCTTGCATTTGATCTACCATTTTTACTGACATGGCTTACATGTGCAGCTGGTGAATTTGTTGTCATGGCAGTTGGAATGCCGGTTATGTATTGGATTAATAAACGAGTACAATTTGAAAAAATGATGTAAATCATAAAGAAAGAGGCCGTGCCAATTGAAATAGATTGGGCGGCCTCTTTGTACATAAAGTGAAACTTTAACCAGTGGGAAGGTTCTTCAGTCCGCATCGACCTTTCTTGTTCCGCTCTCTATCTTGAGATGGGAGTTTTACTACCTTAAATTAGAAAGATAAACGTTTCCCTGAAAAATGAAATGTTCATATAACAAATGGATACCGGATTCACTCGCATATAATATACGGATTTTTGATAAAATATAATAACAGATAAGAAGTCATCTATAAGGGGAAAATAATATGAAATACAAAATTCATTGGCAATATAAAACAAAACATGGTCTTCAAACTGAATTAACAACAGAGTATATAAGTATCGAGGAAGCACTTCAACTTGCAGCTGACTTTGAGAAAACTGGACGTGTAAAGACCCTTATATTTTATGATGAAATGAATGTAGAGTGGACGCTAAAAGAAATGAAAAAGCTCAGTAAACAAGTAGAAGAGGAACCACAAGATATTCATCTTTATTTTGATGGTGGCTACGATGTCGAAACAAAAACAGCAGGTATTGGTATATGCGTCTACTATAAAAAGGGAAGTAGTAATTATCGAATTCGTCGCAATGCTTACATAGAAGGAATATATGATAATAATGAAGCTGAATATGCAGCATTGCAATATGGCATACATGTATTGGAAGAATTACAAGTGAAATATGAAGCAGTTAGACTACGCGGTGATTCGCAAGTTGTACTGCAACAACTTGCTGGAAAATGGCCATGTTACGATGAGCATTTGAATGATTATTTAGATCAGATTGAACAAAAGGCGAAGCAAATGAAATTGAAACTGATTTGTGAGCCAGTAGCGCGAAAACAAAATAAAGAAGCTCATCAATTGGCGACACAGGCGCTAGAAGGGATAGCAATCGATAGTCATATAGAAATAACTGGATAAAGGGGTGTAGTGGTGAATAAAAAGCGACTGATTATCGAGGTGAATGATTTATTAGAGACATATTGTCAAGATTGTTTTTTACAAGAACATAATCGGCAAACGCATAGTAAGTACTATGCCCATTCTTTTTGTATTCGGCAATGCACAGTTGGACAACAGTTAAAGAAATATGGAAATCAATTATCATAAAAAAACATCCAGAGGTTCCTCTGGATGTTTTTTATCGTCTCATTTCTTCCTCTCATATATAGAATTCAGTTAGAGGGAAGATCAATGCTTAGCTTCTTGTAATTGATGTTCGCATTGGTCTAATTTTTTTTCTTCATTTCGTAAAAAAGGTTCATCTAAATCCGTTGCAACGGATTTCATAATTTCAAGTTGGGAGCGTGCCGACTCAACTGCATTTGTCGCATGCTCCAAGGATTCCGGGTCCATTGTAATCGTTGCAGAACCTACTAGTTTTTGTGCAGTTTCTACGCGGAATTTTACTTCTTCAAAATCATTTACATGTGAGCCCATCCTGATTACCTCCTTTGTAGTTTCACATTTCACATAGTTTTTGCTCTGCAAAAGGGAAATATACAAAGGAATAAGAAAGGAGGCTACCTCATTGGTAACCCCCTATTATACGTTAGATTAAAGTTTTACTACGTTAGCTGCTTGAGGTCCGCGGTTACCTTCAACGATGTCGAAAGAAACTTCTTGACCTTCTTCTAAAGATTTGTAGCCTTCGCCTTGGATTGCTGTGAAGTGTACGAATACATCGTCAGCACCTTCGATTTCGATGAAACCAAACCCTTTTTCGTTGTTAAACCATTTTACTTTTCCTTGCATGTTACAATTCCTCCTAAAAACAATTACTTTTTCATTTAGTCATATTCATTTTAAATATTGCACATTCACAAAACTAGAAATGCTATATTCTCGAATATTCTGCTAAATGATTAATTTAAATATACACGAAATGGTAGAATTTAGTCAAGTAAGCGGTTTTAAATTTTTGTATTTTTAAATAATTTTTTGCTCAAATTTCTTATATTTTGAATGGAACAAAATATAAAAAACTGCATTGAATCCAACTTTTCTTTATTATTTTGGAATCCTAGTTTTAATGGGAAATACATACTGCTATTTTTCTTCATGCGCACAACTACTTCTGTATAGTATGAGAGTATTTTTCAAACGTTTTTAGTGTAAAACAAGGAATTTTGCAGCAGAATATAGAATATATTCATTAAGAAGGCTTCGGTGTTTTTTCATAGCGGATTTTTCCTTACAATATATACTCCTTCAGTCTTATTTGAAGGGATATGTGAGAGGAAGCTGAACTGATGTTGTTCATACAAGATTGAAGGGGAGATTGTTATGTATCGAACCATTATTCATGGAAAAGAAATCATTATTACACTAGGTCCAAAAATTCGAAAAGAAGTGACCGACAGAAATTCGTTATATGAAGCTGTACTTCAAACGGTAGAAAGACTATTACAAACAAAGCAACCAACGTTTGCAGTAAATCATGATGAGTTTGGACTGATTATTGGTGAAGTGCAGAGAGGGGAAGTAACGGTTTTTGCGGTTGAACATATTATTCCGAAGCAAAATATATTTGATCCAAAGAACTTTTTGTCTACAATAAATCGGCAAGCAAATTTGTAATATCATGTGAATACGATAGATAAAAAAGCAGTCGTAACGGTAGTCGTTACGACTGCTTTTTTTCTGAAAGAGGGGGATGAAACGAGTTGTTAAGGGATTCTTTTTACGACATGATAGTGTAATGATGTTTAGATTTATTGCGAAAAAATATAGTAGAAAATTGTAGTAATATGACAGGAAATGTCTACTGAAAAACCTTTGCAGCAAAGGAGAGATTGTCTAAAATAAATATAAGTTTCTGAATATTTATAAAATTTAGACCTTTGAAATGGAGAGGAGAATGGGAAATGAAACGAGAGGATAGTTCGGCGCGTCAGTTGCAAAGAGAGATCAATTATACAGAAATTGTGCAATCAACTGAATTTCAAGCATTGTTAGAAAAGAAGAAGAGATTTATTATTCCGATGAGCATCTTTTTCTTTAGTTTTTTCATTGCCTTACCGATTTTAACATCGTATTCAAAAGTGTTACATACAAAAGTGTTTGGTGATGTGACATGGGCGTGGATTTTCGCTTTTGCTCAATTTGTTATGACGTGGGCGCTTTGTATGATTTATAGCAAAAAAGCTGAATCATTTGATGAAATTGCTCAGAGGATTCTCCACGATGTGAAAAAAGGGAGGGGATAAAAGTGAATACGACGGCATTTATACTGTTTTTAATAATTGTGCTTGGTACGCTAGTGATCACGTATTTTGCCTCGAAAAAAACGAAAAATGCGAGCGAGTTTTATACAGCTGGCGGAGGATTAACGGGTTGGCAAAATGGACTGGCTATTGCTGGTGATTATATGTCAGCTGCCTCGTTTCTTGGAATTGCAGGAGCGATTGCGTTAACGGGATTTGATGGCTTTTTTTACAGCATTGGTTTTCTAGTTGCTTATTTAGTCGTGTTATATTTAGTAGCTGAGCCCTTGCGGAATTTAGGGAAATATACACTAGCGGATATGATTGCAGCACGTTTTAATGCGAAAAAAGTGCGAGGCATTGCGGCGTTAAATACAATGACCATCTCCATTTTTTATATGATTGCTCAATTGGTAGGAGCGGGTGCACTTATTAAATTATTGTTAGGGATTGAATATACAACGTCAGTTTTAATCGTTGGTACATTAATGACGGTATATGTTATTTTTGGGGGCATGACGGCAACGAGCTGGGTACAAATTGTAAAAGCGGTATTACTTATGGCAGGTACATTTATTATTTCAGTCATTGTATTTTCCAAATTTCATTTTAGTATAACGGACATGTTCACCCAGATGAAAACAGCAACACCGCTGAAAGAAGCATTCTTACATCCAGGAGTGAAATATAAAGATGGACTGGATACACTTTCTTTAAATTTAGGACTTGTTCTTGGAACAGCAGGCTTACCTCATATTCTTGTGCGCTTTTTTACGGTTCGCGATGCAAAAACAGCACGTCAATCTGTTGTATGCGCAACATGGTTAATCGGTGCATTTTATATTATGACGATTTTTCTCGGCTTTGGTGCAGCTGCATTTGTTGGAAATGCAGCGATTGTGAAGGCGAACCCAGCAGGGAATATGGCAGCGCCGCTATTAGCCAAAGCGCTGGGAGGAGATTTCTTATTTGCCTTTGTTTCTGCTATTGCATTTGCAACGATTTTAGCCGTTGTAGCGGGACTTGTTTTAACAGCTGCTTCAGCTTTTGCTCACGATTTTTATAATGAAATTATTCGCAAGGGGAAAGCGACCGAGAAAGAACAAGTATCGATGGCGCGCTATGCATCACTTGGCGTAGCTATATTGTCGATTATTTTGGCGCTATTTGCTCAAACGCTCAATGTTGCGTTCTTAGTTTCCTTAGCATTTGCAGTTGCTGCAAGTGCGAATTTACCCGTTATTTTATATACAATTTATTGGAAGCGTTTTAATACGACGGGGGCTATTTGTGGAATGCTTGTTGGATTAATTTCAGCCATTGTTTTAGTAGCATTTAGTCCAAATGTGTGGAGCCCAGAAGCCGGGAAAGCAATTTTTATTGGCGAGGCGTTATTCCCTTATACAACACCAGGAATTATTTCCATTCCACTCGGATTTTTGGCGGCTTACTTAGGAACAATTTTTTCCAGCAGGAAAGAGGATAAAGCGAAATTTGATGAAATTCTTGTTAAATCTAATACAGGATATGGCGTGAGTGATGTTTCTAGTCATTAAACGAAAGAGCTTTCCGATTTGGGAGAGCTCTTTTTTCATTTTAAACGCTGGAATGGGTAGGATTTGTATCGTTCATGTGGAATGAAGATAAGCAGGAAGTTTTAACTCATCATGGCACCAGCACAGCTTGAGAAAGAATAAGTTGTTATGAAAGGTGGAATGTATGGTGAAAATGAAGCAAACAGATGCACTACTTGTAAAGGATGAAAAATATGTTTGGCACGGCATGCGACCATTTAGCCCGAAAGGAATAATGGTTGGAGCGAAAGCAGAAGGGTGCTGGGTAGAAGATATAGACGGGAAAAGATATTTAGATGGAATGAGTGGTCTTTGGTGTGTAAATAGCGGATATGGGCGAAAAGAGCTTGCTGAGGCGGCGTATGAGCAATTGCAAAGGTTATCCTATTTTCCAATGTCACAATCGCATGAGCCTGCAATAAAACTTGCCGAAAAATTAAATGAATGGTTAGGAGGAGAATATGTTATTTTCTTCTCTAATAGTGGTTCGGAAGCAAACGAAACAGCATTTAAAATAGCAAGGCAATATTATGCCCAAAAAGGGGAAGCATCCCGCTATAAATTTATATCGCGTTATCGCGGTTACCACGGAAATACGATGGCAACGATGGCAGCGACCGGACAGGCGCAGCGTAAATATCAATATGAGCCATTTGCTTCAGGCTTTTTACATGTAACACCACCAGATTGTTATCGAATGCCGGAAATAAAATCGCAAGACATTTATGATGTAGAGTGTGTAAAAGAAATCGATCGCGTTATGACATGGGAATTAGGCGGAACGATCGCTGGGTTTATTATGGAGCCAATCATTACAGGTGGTGGCATTTTAATGCCGCCGCAATCCTATATGAAGGCTGTGCATGAAATTTGTCAAAAACATGGAGCTTTACTGATTAGTGATGAAGTTATTTGTGGTTTTGGTCGGACTGGAAAAGCATTTGGCTTTATGAATTATGGTGTGAAACCTGATATTGTGACAATGGCAAAAGGGATAACAAGTGCATATTTACCATTGTCGGCGACAGCGGTAAAAAAAGAAATATATGAAGCATTTAAAGGGACAGGGGAATATGAGTTTTTCCGTCATATTAATACATTTGGTGGAAACCCCGCAGCTTGTGCACTTGCACTTAAAAACTTAGAAATTATGGAAAATGAAAATTTAATTGAGCGTTCTGCACAAATGGGAGCTCTCTTGTTAGAACAGTTAAAAGAAGAACTTGAAGAGCACCCTTTCGTCGGAGATATTCGAGGAAAAGGATTGCTTGTTGGGATTGAGTTAGTTCGTAATAAACAGACGAAAGAACCGATTGAGGATGAGAAAATAGCAAGCGTAGTGAATGGTTGTAAAGAAAAGGGATTAATCATTGGACGAAATGGGATGACAACAGCGGGCTACAACAATGTGTTAACGTTGGCACCACCGCTTATTATTTCAAGTGAGGAAATTGCTTTTGTAGTAGGGACGCTGAAAACAGCGATGGATTGTATAAAATAGGAAACAGCAAGCCATATTGTTTGGCTTGCTGTTTTATGATGAAGATTATGCACTTTGCTTTAACTGCTTATCTTTCACACCGAAAGAGTACTTCAGCATTGGCGGTGTAATCATTGTTGTCAAAATAACGACGATTACAATGGCTGTAAAGTAGTCTTTTGCTAATAATCCAGACGTTAATCCTTGCCCGGCGATAATAAGAGCAACTTCTCCACGTGAAATCATACCAGATCCAATGATTGTAGAGGACTGTAAATCAAATCCTGTTATACGTGCCCCAAATCCACAGCCGATTAGCTTTGTTAAAACAGCAATTACCGTTAAGGCTAAGATAAACCACACCTTATCTCCAATACCTGCAAATGTAATGTTCATGCCAATACTTACAAAGAAAATAGGAACGAACATTGCATAGGCAATTGGTTCTACTTTCTTTTCGACTTCATGTTTATAATCTGTTTGAGAAATCGCGATACCTGCTGCAAATGCACCGATAATACCTGCAATTCCTAATATTTCACCGAAATACGCAAATGCAAAACAAATAATAAGAGCTGCGCTAATAATGGATTCTGAGACGCGCAGTGGTGATAACCAGCGCATAATCATTGGAACGCCTTTCCAACCAATTAAAATAATAGAGGCAAAGAAGACAACTTTCTTCAAGACAACCATTGTTAAGTTTACATCATCAGCACCTAAGAAGCTCATTGCAAATGCTAATAAAATGACAACTAAAATGTCATCAAATACAGCCGCGCCAAGCATCGTTGTACTTTCACGTGTTTTCATCTTCCCTAAATCTCTAAGTGTTTGGACAGAGATACTTACGCTTGTCGCACATAGCAGGAGGCCTAAAAAGACTGCGTGTGCTTGATCCATACCGATTACAAGACCAGCTACATAGCCGCCTACAAATGGAAGAACAATCCCGCCGACAGCAACTGCAAAAGAAGAATTGCGATTTTCATTCAGTTCTTTTAAATCCGTTTCCAGTCCAGCCATAAACATAAGAAGGATAACGCCGACTTCACTTAATTGTGTAAGTAAATCTGAGTTGTTTACCCATCCTAATACTGCAGGACCGATTATAATACCGACAAGTAATTTTCCAAGCACAGACGGTTGCCCAAGTCTAACACTAATATCCCCTGCGATTTTTGTACTTAATAAAATTAAGGCAATTTGAAAGAAAAATTCCATCTCATCTCTCCTTTTCGTTTTTTGTTTTATATAACGATTTCTCGGAATTTGCTTAATGTAAGATTGTATGTACACATTAAACAAGGGTTCTTAATACAGGTTCTTTTGAACTTGTAATTTGAACCTGTAACAAATATATAATACATTTTCAAAAAAATCAATGTTAATTTTAAAGATTTTCATAGTTTTCATGATTTAGTGATAGTATCTTTTTACGAAAAAATTCATGTTCTTATATGTATGGAACGTCTTTTCATAGCAGATAATAACCCTTAAATGGAATGGTTTTATAAAAAGGATACTATGCTTATGTAGATATTCTTTAATCGGTAGAAAGGGAGGATATTGAATTTGAGCATGTCAGAAAATACATTATCAATTTTTGCGTTAGGCGGAGTGAATGAGATAGGGAAAAATATGTATGCCCTTCAATATAAAAATGAGATTGTAGTAGTAGATTGTGGTTCTAAATTTCCAGATGAAAGCTTATTAGGCATTGACCTCATTATTCCAGATATTACATATTTACAAGAAAATAAAGAAAAGATTCGAGGACTCTTTGTTACACATGGACATGAAGATCATATTGGGGGAATACCGTATATATTAAAACAATTAAACATCCCCATTTATGCAAGCAAATTGACGCTCGGCTTAATCGAACTGAAATTAAAAGAACATCACTTACAAAATCAAACAAAACTGATTATGATTGATTCTGAATCTGAAATTGAGTTGGAGACAATGCGTCTTACTTTTTTTAAAACAAATCATAGTATTCCTGATTGTCTCGGGATTGCATTTCATACAGATGAAGGAATAGTCGTACATACAGGGGACTTTAAATTTGATTTAACACCTGTAAATGAGCAATATCCGGATATTCATAAAATGGCGAATATTGGGGAGAAAGGAGTACTAGCGTTACTCTCTGAAAGTACAAATGCGGAGCGAGCCGGATTTAGCCCCTCAGAGCGCTTGGTAGGTGAACGAATAGAAGAAGCGTTTCAGAAAGCGCCAAGAAAAGTGATCCTCTCCACTTTTGCTTCGAATGTGAATCGTGTGCAACAAGTAGTGAAAGCTTGTTTAAAAACAAAAAGGAAATTGGCGTTACTAGGAAGAAGTATGGTAAATGTAGTATCTGTCGCAATGGAGCAAAGATATTTAACGATTCCTGAAGGAATGTTAATTGAAGCGGATGAGATCAATAGGTTAGATCCAGAGAAAGTAGCAATTCTCTGTACAGGCAGCCAAGGGGAACCGATGGCAGCACTTGCTCGTTTAGCTAGTGGAAGTTATCGTCAAGTGGAAATTTTGCCGGAGGATACGGTCATTATTGCGGCAACGCCTATACCTGGAAATGAACGTAACGTGTCACGTATTATCGATAATTTATTTGTATTAGGTGCCAATGTGATTTACGGTACGGGAAGTTCGACAGGGATGCATGTGTCCGGGCATGCATATCAGGAAGAATTAAAACTAATGTTAACTTTAATGAAACCGAAATATTTCATTCCAATTCATGGTGAATTTAGAATGTTACACCATCATAGTTTGTTAGCGGAGTCTGTTGGGGTTCAAAAAGAGAACATTTTTATCATTAAAAATGGGGATGTAGTGGATATAAGGAAACAAGTCGCCTATCAATCAAGAAGGATACCTGCTGGGAACATATATGTAGATGGACTGGGAATTGGTGATGTAGGAAATGCTCTTTTGCGTGATCGCAAACAACTTTCGGAAGATGGTATGCTTATTATTGTAATTACTTTGAGCAAAACAGACGGAGATATGATTTCAGAACCAGACATTATTTCACGTGGTTTCATATATGTTCGTGATTCAGAAGAATTTCTGAAGGAGATTAATCACTCCGTTGTAGAAACGATTCAGCGCCTGCAGCAATCTTATACGGGCCAATGGTCGATTTTGAAAAAGGAAATAAGAGAAAAGTTAGGTCAATTCATATATACGAGTACAAAACGAAAACCAATGATTCTGCCGATTATTATTGAAGTGTGAGGAAAATAATATCAACAATATGATGAGTAATGGATTCCAAGAAAAGCTTGTGAATCCATTGTCCTTTTGACATGAAATAAGGAATTTAAGTTTATCCTGCTATTTTCGGGCAGTAAGACTCCCACCTCAAGATTCAGAAAGAAGCAAGGAAGATAGGTGGGAGTAGGGCTGCCCGTAACAGCGCGATTCGTGAGGGCTCATAATCAACAGGGATGAAGAAAACCCCGCTGATTAAAGTTTCACTTTATTTTACAAGCTCGGGTTTATAATGAAAAATTGATTATTAGGTAAAATAAATATGAAATGGGATAAATTAAATGAAATGCAACAAATCGAAATTGATAAAGAGGTTTTTTTATCTTTTGATGCCCAAAAACGTTTTAATATTAACGGCAGTGATTATCCACCGCAGTTATTTAAAGAATTACTTATAGCTCTTACAAATTCGTTCCACAATTCAAAGCAAAATGATATACATCCAGTTATAAAAATTGACGATATAAAATCAAGCTGCTCTTTGTTTGAGACGTATGATGAATTATTAGAACCTGATAATCGTTTATTTGTAGACACTCATATTTCAGACAAAAAGCGAAAGGAAATTTGGGTACGATATATTGTTTTAAAAGAAGAAATCATTGCTTTTTTAGATACCTCTGTCCTTGGTAATTTGAGTAAAGGATCGGATGGCGTATTAATTTGTCAATCGGGTATATATTTTAGAGAAACTTTTGTACACTTGTATTTTCTATGGCATGTCTTTAGAAATATCCCTATTACATTGAATTTAAACGAGTTAGAAATTGGAAAAGGAAACATATTTCATCTTCAACATGCTAGAATGTCTAGCCAAGAGATTCTATTATTCATCAAAAATTTAAAACAGCATGTTAATACGTTATATGAGGAAAACAGGTGTTTAACCACTTAATATAATTTAATATTTTATTTAATCTAATATAAAAAAACATAATCCTTTCTATATATATCTACAAAAAGAATAGCTTCTTTTTCCTTTATATAGATACAAATTTCATTTAACTTGAAATACATAAGGCTAATCTCTATAGGTATTTGAATTTAAAAGCAAAAAGGAATAAAATAAATTATATATCATACGTACTCTATTTCTTAGAAAGAAGGGATGATCATGAAAATAAAAATAGCTAAATCAATTGAAAGTTTACAAGCGAAAACATTTGAAATGATGACAAATTCTGTTTCTCTTAAATCTATTTTACGTGGAGCTGGTGTAACTTTTGTAATTATTTTTGGATCAGCCTGGGCTAAACAATCTACTTTCTTTTCATTGAATTCTTTGATGATAATATTCGGCTTCTTTTTAATTTTTATGCCATATATCTTTAATGATGCTGGGAAGACTGGAATATGATTTGATTTCCAATACTTAGCCATCGATTTTAAAAATTTTATGATACCCCAAAACCAAAAAATCCTTCACATAATATATGAGAGAAAAGGATAGATAAAGGCATTTTAGCCTTATCTATCCTTTTCTGTACTACAAATGATTACGTTTATTACTACTTCAAAACTTCTATTACTATTTTTATACACCATAACGAATTTAATTAGGTTGTGGTGTACTTTAAAGGCGGTAAACTATCATATCTTAATAGTTCAGAATGTCTTCTAATAAAAGGAATAATCCACATTAATCCAGTTTCTATTAGCGCAACAGACATAAAAAGAATGATAGTTAATTCAGGTTGTGCTGAAGGTGTGTTTGTAGTTGTAGACTTTAAAGCAGAAAAGATATTTCTTGAAGCTACAATTATATTATTAACCATGTGAGCTATTATAGAAAGGAATAAACTTTTAGTTTTCAAGTACATTAAACAAGAAATAATCCCAAATATTGTGGTTCCAAATACATTGTTTAAATGTAAAACACCGAAGCAGATGGAAGAGAATATAACTGTTTTTTTATTCCGAATTTATATGTAAAACGACTAAGAATAAAGCCTCTAAACAAAATTTCTTCACAAATAGGAGCGATGAAAGAAAGAATTATAGCTTTCATTCAAACAAACCACATACTTTGGGCTTTAACTATTTCGTTTGTATCCTCTAGCGAAGTGCTCTTGGGTATTAATGAGAATATCATTCCGATTAGCGATCACATATCTAACCCGAAAATCATAGTCATAATTGCTAATGCAAAAATTTTTCTGAAAGAAAAGGAAGATAGTTTTGACAAGTAAGTTCTAAACGAGATATTATATCTTTTAAACTTAAAACCAATCCAAAACATAGGAATAGCATAAATTGAAATAATAAGAGCAATATTCAACTTTACATCTTTGGGAATTTCTGTGAATAATAAAGGCAAAATAAATATCATTATTACAAAAGAGATAATAGCCCACATTAAAATGAAACTGGTTTTCATATGTTCGAAAATTTTATTTTTCCTTCAATATGTATTTTTAGATTACAATATTGTATATGAGGAATATTTACAATCGGTAAGGCAAACAAAAAATTCTATTTTTATTGTTATAAGCCGTGGTTTATTGATCATTATCCCACTTTTATGAATTATACCAAAAGCTATTTGAGGTAAATGGAATATGGCTTGTCATGCCTGTTGCTGAATTATTAACAGCTATCATCATACTTTGTATGAATCGTATCTCTCATCCAGTAAGGATACGAAATATAAAAAAGAGAACGTGCAGTGTAATAAAAAACCCCTTCACGTTAAGGGGTTTTTTCGTTTTTGAGGCTAATGGCAAAAGAACCATCGATTTCTTGAACAGAAGCAAATGCGATGCCTTTTATTGTATCAAATCCTTTTGCTTTTAATTCTTTTTTTAGCCAATCTACATTTTTATGGATTAGTTTTAAATTGTCATATTGAATTTGTTCATCAACAATAACTGCTACTGGTAAGCCAGCGTATGGAACATCTATATGTATATCTTTTGGAGTAAGCGGGATGAGTTCTCTTTTTGGTAAAATACTAATAGAGCCATTTGCCTCTAAAATCGCATATTCAATATCACTGACATTGGGATATCCAGCTACTCTTAAGTTAGAGAGTAGTTCTGCAATCGGATATCTGCTTTCTTTTAAGTTTTTAAATAAAATATTTCCATGTTTGATGAGAAGTGTTGGATGTCCAAGAATAAAAGGATTCAGTTTGTTTAACAAGCTAAGCTTTGTAATGAGAAGATGGAGAAATGTAACAATGATAATGCCCATAATGGCCTGAAATAGGTTGTCTATTTTAATCGCTCCGAAAGCTAAATAAGATAAAAAGATGATAGCGCCAAAATCATGCGGTGTGAGCTGTGCTAATGCTGACTTTCCTAATAGTTTAATCACTATAATAAATAATATATATAAGAAAGTTACTGTACTTAAAAAAACAAACAACGTTGATCCCCCTTAAGACAAATTTGCATGATAAATGGTAGACACTTTCTTTACTATGCCCTGCATAGATGATAAATATTACATTTTGAGAGTTGATTTATTTTGTTGGGATTTTATATATGAAAATATTAATAGTGGCACTATAATGAAAAGTAGAAAAATAGGAGATTAATCGTAAATGTTAACAAAGAAAAAAAGTATAAAATATAGCCTGATTACAATGTTCATTATCATTGGTTATATAAGCTTCTTGCAGTACGAAATATATAGGCATGGACATATGGAAGTGAAAAATGATGCAGATTATATGATTGTGCTTGGAACGAGTGTGAAAGGAAGTAAACCATCATATGCGTTACAATATCGAATTGATGCCGCGGCGAACTATTTAAAACAGAATGAGCGAACAATCGCAATTCTATCGGGAGGACAAGGGAAGAAGGAACATATTTCAGAAGCATTAGCAATGAAACGTGGACTTATGAAACAGGGCATTTCAGAGGAAAGAATGATACTGGAAGATCGCTCGACAAATACAGATGAAAATATTACGTTCTCTAAAGAGCTGATTCCACCGGATCGAAAAAAGGGTCTTCTTGTTACAAATGATTTTCATATGTTTCGTGCTAAGAAAATTGCTGAGAAACAGGGCTTACATTTAGAAGGGCTTTCTGCTAGAACCCCGAAACCAATTGTCATCAAATCGAATATTCGCGAATATTTTGCAATCACAAAATATTGGATGTTGAATCGAATATAATACCTTATTATGATGTCACTTTACTTGGAAGGAAAAAATAGTTTTTGCTACAATTTAAGTGTTAATTTTTCATTAGGAAGAGGGGCGATTTTGATGAATGAAATGATACAGAAAATGAAGAGTCATACGTCAGTACGAAAATATAAAAAGGAATCGGTTCCTAAAAATATAATAGAACGAATGGTACAGGCAGCTCAGCATGCAGCATCATCTCATTTTGTTCAAGCGTATTCCGTTCTCTATGTAACAGATGAAACATTAAAAGTAAAGCTAGCAGAGCAATCTGGAAATCGACATGTGCAACATTGCGGAGCATTCGTTGTTTGTTGTGCCGATTTAAAACGTTTAGAAATTGCTTGTGAGAAACATGGAGCAGAGATCAAGCACGATAGCGTAGAAGATTTTATCGTTGCTACAGTAGATGTATCATTATTTGCTCAAAACTTAGCGCCTGCTGCAGAATCATTGGGATATGGTATTTGTTATATTGGGGGTATTCGAAATAACCCAGAAGAAGTGAGTGAGTTGCTTCATTTACCAGATAAAGTATATCCAGTCTTTGGGATGACAATTGGAGTGCCAGATCAAGAACATGAGGTAAAACCGCGCTTGCCAGTCGAAGCCATTTTACATGAAAATACATACGATGTAGCGAAATATGAATCATTATTAGAAAAATATGACGAAACGATGAGTGCATATTATAGTGCTCGATCTAGCAATCAAAAAAATGTAACATGGACAGAATCGATGAGCACATTCATGTCAAACGAAAAACGAATGCATATGAAGGAATTTTTAAATAAAAGGGGTTTAAATAAAAGGTAGTGTGATAAGAGCTTACCTCAAAAGTATAGATTTTGAGATAGGCTCTTTTTATAAGTGCTAGTCCTATTTCTATTTTGGGTAGCGGAGAAATAAGAAAAAAGGGCGCTCAGCTGAGTGCCCTTTTAATATCCAAATCCGCCGCCCCAGCAGCTGCATCCGATAATAATTAAAAGGATAAACAGCACAACGAGTAAAGCAAATCCGCCACTAAAACCAAAGCCACTAGCTTCATAACCCATGATTTTTTCCTCCTTTCCCAATGTGCATTTGTATAACAAGGGGGGTACTTCATACGTTATGTTTGTTGACCAAAAAGGAGCAGGTCCATTTAAAAAAATGAATGGGATAAAGCAAAACTTTTTGAATCGATGGGGATTTTTTATTCTGACTGATTCAAAACTCAACTTCCAGCTGGATGTTTTATTTTTGCGCAGAATAATGAAAAAGTTCTATCTCATGCAAATGTATTAGCCACGAATAGAATGATACAATATAAGGCTGAATGAAATGAAAAAACAACTATTTCTTCCCATACGTTTAGAGAATTTAATGAAGAGCAGTGAGTACAATAAAGGGTGTTTCTATAACTATGAATTTTAATTTATAAATTTTTAAATAAATTCTTGTTTTTTTATTTTTTTATATGAGCGGATGTATTATACTTTAAAAGTAATAATATGGAAAAGGAGTTTTTATTATAGATATGGAGATGAGACAATTACAAGAGAAAATAGAAAATCAGAAGCAAGAGCTAAGTGTACTTGTGGCTCAATATGGATTAGCGCACAATAAAGTGTTGTTGTTTAGTAGAGAGTTGGATGCATTAATTAATAGATTTATGAATGAACAGAAAGAATCGTATGAAATATAGTTCTAAATAAAGAAAGACACTCTTTAGAGTGTCTTGATAGGAAACTATTGTTTACAAGCCTCAACATCAATGCCAGCGGCAATTAATTTCTTTTCGCCTTCTCGTTCAATTATTTTTTGTAATTTTGATAAGAAGGAATCGAAGTTTGTGTGCTTAGCAACTTGAAATGTCATTTTATGTTCAATAGGGAGCCAAGTGCGAATATCTGCTTCATTATGTTGGATCTTTACTTCCAGTTTATCTAAAGCATTTGCAACTTTTGCTTCATATGTTTCTTTTTCTTCAAATTCCATCCATAAATGATACAATTCTTCACCAAGAGGACCTTCTAGTGTGTGTTTAATATTTAACATAGCTTGTTGTTCATTTTCTTGTTTTTTTAATTGTAATTCTTGACTATTCATTGTATCAAAAGCGGGAATATCTCCGGCTTCTGCTTCCACAAGATCATGAATAATGACCATTTTAAGTAATTTTTCCATATTTACTTCTTTATCCAAATAAGGCTGAACTAAGATTGCCATAAGCGACATGCGCCATGTATGTTCAGCAACACTTTCTTGACGACCGTTTGAAAGCCAGCTATGTCTCATTTCATATTTTAATTTTTCTGCAAGTGCAATGACTTGTAAAACATTATTTTCCATATGGTTCCTCCTTATATGGTTATATTGTAATTTTAATATAAAAAAGAAATGTGTCAATTTTATGAGGTTATTGCGATAAATAGATAAGGGAAGTATAATAAGAAAGGAATGAGAAAACGTGTTATCAAAATAAAAAAATGAAAAAATAGAAAAAGGAAGGGGCGGAAATATGAGGGAAGAAAATCAACTATTAGCTAGACCACAAAAGAAAAAAAGAAAATTTGATATTTCTAGCCCATTTGGGATTATAGTAGCATTGGCTGTTTTAATTACGGCTATTATGCTTGGCGGAGGTGGAATGAAAGGATTTAAAAATTTCTTGGACGTTTCATCTATTTTAATTGTTGTAGGAGGAACAATCGCAACAATTATTATTGCTTATAGATTTAGTGAAATAAAAAAATATGTAAAAAGTATATTTTCTGTATTGCATAGAAAAGAAGAGGATTTAGAACAATTAACTGAGATGTTTGTGGAGTTTTCCAAAAAATCGAAAAAGTATGGGCTGTTATCATTAGAAGCGGATGGAGAACAGATAGATAATGCGTTTATTCAAAAAGGAATTCGCTTAATGCTAAGCGGGTACGATGAAGATGAGTTAAGAGAAATATTAACAAAAGATATTGAAACAGAAGTATATGAATTAAAAAAAGGTGCAATATTGTTAGATAAAATTGGTGATTTTGCACCAGCTTGGGGAATGATTGGGACATTAATTGGTCTCATTATTATGCTGCAAAATCTACAGGATACGACTCAAATTGGAACAGGGATGGCAGTTGCGATGTTAACAACACTATATGGATCTGTTATTGCCAATATGATTGCTATTCCGTTTGCTGAAAAAGTGTATCGTGGTATTGAAGATATATACATTGAAAAGAAATTTATTATAGAGGCTATTTCAGAAGTTTACCGTGGACAAATCCCATCTAAATTAAAATTGAAACTTGATACGTATGTATATGAAACGAAAATAAAAAAAGAAAAACGCGCAGCGTAGCTTTTTAGGAGTGGGATAATGATGAAACGACCGCCAAAAGGCTCGCCACGATGGATGACGACCTTTACTGATTTAACAATGTTATTGCTTACTTTTTTTGTATTATTAGTTGCGACATCAAAACAAGATACAGTGAAATTATCAAAAATGCTTGAGAAGTTTAGCGATGCAGAACAAGTAGATGCGGAAGTGATGGAAAATACAATACCGGATATTTCTCATGAAAAAAATAGTGAAAAAGTATCGTCTAAAAAAAGAATGGATAATTTGTATAAGAAGTTAAAAGGTTATGTAACAGAGAATGGAATCCAGGAGGTACAGGTATACCGCGAAGATACAGGGGTTAGCATTGTTATTGTTGATAATTTAATATTTGATACTGGTGATGCAAACGTAAAACCAGAAGCGAAAGAGATTATTAGTAGATTAGCAGGATTTTTTCAATCTGTTCCGAACCCAATTGTTGTAGAAGGACATACGGATAGTAGACCGATTCGTAATGCGAAATTCCCATCAAATTGGGAGTTATCTTCTGCACGCGCTGCGAATATGATTCACCATCTGATTGAAGTATATGAAATAGATCCTAACAGGTTAGCAGCGGTTGGATATGCCGATACAAAACCAGTCGCGCCAAATGATTCGCCAGATAATTGGGCAAAGAATCGTCGTGTTGTTATATATGTGAAAGAATAATATATTTTCTATTTCAGCAAAAAAAATAAAAATACAAAAATTCTTTAAAAAAATATTAAATTTTATCGTTTTATTTTGTATAATGAGTGAGAATGATAAGCTGAAATATTATGATATATTTATACATAGAAGGAGAGAATTAAAAAGAATGGCACATAAAATTTTGGTTGTAGACGATGCAATGTTTATGAGAACAATGATTAAAAATTTATTAAAAAGCAATCCGGAGTTTGAAATTATCGGTGAAGCAGAAAATGGAGTAGAAGCAATTCAAAAATATAAAGAGCTTCAACCAGATATTGTTACATTAGATATTACAATGCCAGAAATGGATGGATTAGAGGCATTGAAAGAAATTATGAAAATGGATGCGAATGCCAAAGTTATCATTTGCTCTGCAATGGGACAACAAGGCATGGTATTAGATGCGATTAAAGGCGGCGCAAAAGACTTTATTGTTAAGCCGTTCCAAGCCGATCGTGTGATTGAAGCATTAACAAAAGTAGTAGCAGGTTAATTTATATAGGAAGGGGTGCCACAAAGAATCGAACAAGAGAGGTAGAGAAGGGTGGTACCCTCTTTTTCTGTTGTTTTTAAAACATTAAATTGTGATACATAAATGAAGTGTTTGACAAGGCAGGGGGGTTGAAAATGCAAACAGATTTATTAAATATATTTTTTGAAGAGGCAGAAGAGCATTTACAATCATTAAATGAAAATGTCTTAAACTTAGAACAAAATCCTGAAGATATGGATGTTGTCGGTGAAATTTTCCGTTCTGCTCATACATTTAAAGGCATGTCTGCTAGTATGGAATTTACAGAGATGGCTGATTTAACACATAAGATGGAAAATGTTCTTGATGAAATTCGTCATGGAAATATGGCAGTTAATGCTGATATTATAGATGTTATTTTTGAATGCATTGATAATTTAGAAAAAATGGTCGCTGATGTACAACAAGGTGGTGTAGGGAATTTAGATGTTACGGCTACAAAACAGAAGTTAGAAGCTTTGTTAAATGGTGATGTAGTCAGTACAACAGATAACCAGCAACAAATCGAAGTACCTGAGAAGGAAACAGTTTCGCATGAGATTCATATTACAATTGAACAACAAGCGATGTTAAAAGCAGTGCGAGCCATTATGTGTATAGAGGCATTGCAAAATTTAGGAGATATTGAAAAAACAGTTCCGAGTATAGAGGAAATTGAAGCAGATGCTTTTGGATTTGAGTTCACAGTCTATATGAATACAGAGCGGAGCGAGGAAGAGCTAACGCAAGCTGCACTTCATGTTTCTGAAATTGAAAAAGTGGAAGTGAAACAGGAGCAACCAGTCGTAGGAGCACAAGCTGAGAAAGAAGCGAAGCAGAGTGCCACATCTTCTTCACGACTAGCTAACAAAGGAACATCTTCTAAAGGAAATGCAAAGGGAAAAAACACGAAAGTAGAAAATCGTTCTATTCGTGTTCAGTTAGAAAAGATAGAGCGATTAATGAATATGTTTGAAGAAAGTGTCATTGAACGTGGACGCATCGATGAATTAGCAGAGAAGATTCAAAATAAAGAACTAATAGAGCATTTAAATCGTTTGGGGGACATTTCGAAAGATATTCAAAATGTATTACTAAATATGCGCATGGTACCGATTGAGACGGTCTTCAATCGTTTTCCACGCATGGTGCGCATGCTAGCGAAAGATTTAGGAAAAAAAATTGATTTACAGATTACGGGTGAAGATACAGAAGTCGATAAGATTGTCATTGATGAGATTGGAGATCCGCTTGTTCATTTAATTCGTAATGCAATAGATCATGGCATTGAAACGGTTGAAAAACGTCGTGATGCAGGGAAGAATGAGACAGGAACAATACAATTAGAAGCTTTTCATAGTGGAAATCACGTTGTCATTCAAATTACTGATGATGGAAACGGAATTCATAAAGGAAAAGTATTAGAGAAAGCAATTAAAAATGGAGTTGTAACAGAAGCGGAAGCGAATAAATTAACAGACCGTGAAGTATTTGATCTTATTTTTCAACCTGGATTTAGTACAGCGGAAGTTGTTTCCGATCTTTCAGGAAGAGGTGTTGGATTAGATGTTGTAAAACATACACTCAATAGTCTCGGCGGCCATTTAATTGTTGATTCAGAAGAAGGAAAAGGTAGCACATTCCGCATTGAGCTTCCTTTAACACTATCTATTATTCAATCTATGCTTATTCAAACGAATGAAACGCGCTATGCGTTACCGCTCGGTAATATTGTTGAAGCAATTCGAATTCGAAAAGAAGATATACAATCATTGCAAGGGAAAGATGTTTTAAATTATCGCGATCAAATTATTGAAGTGAAACATTTAAGTGTGATTTTCGGTGAAAAAACTGCAGATGAGGTATTTGCATCATATGATAGCCAAATGATTCCAGTTTTAATCGTGCGCAATACGCATCGCAGCTACGGACTTATCGTAAACACAATTATCGGTCAAAGAGAAATTGTCTTAAAGTCATTAGGGGACTTTTTTGCAGAGAGTGCAAAGCATTTTTCAGGTGCAACAATTCTTGGTGACGGACGGGTAGTCCTCATTTTAAACCCTGAAGGTTTATAATAGAAAGGAAACTCCCCAATGTTTAAAGTTGGGGAGTTTTTTGTGACTGAAAGAATAAAGTACATATTTATGTTTACAATTTTCATGATAAGTTTGTTAAAATATAACGGGTGCAAAAGAGAATTTTTATAACAAATGGAAATGAGGAGGCGAGAAAAATGTCTGAACAGCATACAAAAGAGGACAAGGCTACGTCTGTGCTCAAAAAGGAAAATCAATTACTCACATCCCAGGAATATGATATTCTTGGAGAAATTGCAAATATATCATTTGGTTCAGCCTCAACAGTATTATCTACCATTTTAAATCGGCAAGTTAGTATTACGACTCCCCATGTGGAAGTGGTAGATTTATATGATACGAGAGATATCGAAGTTCCACATGTTGTATTAAATATTCAATTTACAAAAGGTTTGGATATGGAAAATCTTCTTGTTCTTCAGCAGGATGTCGCTTTAGCTATCGCTGATTTGATGATGATGGGAACAGGTGAAGTAGAAGAAGGAAAAGAGCTTGGTGAACTGGAATTAAGTGCAGTCCAAGAGGCAATGAATCAAATGATGGGCTTTGCTGCAACATCTATGTCAGAGTTCTTTCAAGATACAGTTGATATGTCACCACCGACGATTAAGGTTGTGAAATTATTTGAAGAGATAGAGAAAATATCAGGTGTGGATGAAAGTAATACAATTATTAAAGTGTCATTTGACCTGAAAATCGACCATCTTGTCAACTCTAAACTTGTACAAATCGTTTCAGTTGAACATGCGAAACAAATGATAAGTAAATTGTTACAACTGTCTGGGGGAGGAGAACAAGAACTTATAGAAGAAGTGCAAGAGGAAGAAAACAAACAGGAATTAGTAGAAGAGCCGCCTTTCCAAGAGAAGTTAACACAAGAAGAGAAAGATGTACTCGGAGAAATTGCTAACATTTCAATTGGCTCAGCTTCCACGGTATTATCGACATTGTTAAATCAACCTGTTAGCATTAGTACACCGAATGTAGAAACGATTGATGTTCGTTATTATGATGGGGTACCTGTTCCGTTTGTTATTTTAAATGTTGATTTTGTTGAAGGATTAAAAAGTGAAAATGTCTTTGTCTTTACGAAAGATGTCGCTTTAACAATGGTAGATCTTATGATGATGGGAACAGGTGAAATTGATTCAGAGCAAGAATTGACAGAAATGGAACTAAGTGGTGTTAAGGAGATCATGAATCAAATGATGGGGCATGCTGCAACGGCCATGTCAGAGATGTTTATGGAAAAGATGGATATCACGCCACCAACTGTAAAGTTTGTTACATTAAAAGAAGAGATGGAGTATTTAGGAAAAGAAGCCGATTCTGATGAACTTGTCCAAATTACATTTAATCTTGAAATCGGAGATCTCGTTCAATCCAAAATGTATCAAATTTTACCGCTTTCAGAAGCAAAAGAAATGGTAAAACGTCTTTTACATGTAGATGTAGAAGAAAGCATTGAACTGGAAGAAGAAGCGAGTATCAAGGAAGAAAACGTGGAAGAGATTCCAGAACCAGCGGTAGAACCAATTGAACTACTAGAGATTCATACGGGCGAACCGGAATATATAGATACATCTATCCTCCAAAATGTTGAAATGAATGTGCGGTTTGTATTTGGTAGTACAGTGAGAACAATTGAAGATATATTGAGTTTACATGAAAACGATGCGGTTGTACTAGATGAAGAGGTGGATGAACCAATTCGAATTTATGTGAACAATGTATTAGTTGCATATGGTGAACTTGTAAATGTTGATGGATTTTTTGGCGTGAAAGTTACAAAGTCGTTATAAGACGTTACAATAGGAGCTTGAACAAATAGATGAATAGTATGAGATATGTTCTCGTTTGCTGGATGATATTACAGCTACTTCTCTTATTTCCAATCCAAAGTAAAGCAGAAGAGGGTATACAAGAAAGTGATATCGGAACAACTAATCAACAAGATGTGCAAAATAATAAACAACCGAGAGAAGAAATAGAATACCAAGAAAAGCAGCAAGAGGAGCAAGAACAAAAGATTGAAACAGAGTTAGGTGTAGTGACGGTGAGTAAGCAGCAGCTTATTCCAAGAGAAAAGCTAGAAATTGCGATTGAACCAAAAGAACAAAATGTAAAAAGTATAACCGGAGCATTGCAATTGCAAGTGAAAGAAGGACAATATGAGCAAAAGAGGCCGTTAACGTTTCAGTATGAAGAAGAAACGAAAAAATGGGTTACGTCTTATACGGTTGGAGCTTATGATTTAGAAGGAGAGTGGCATCTTCAACTCATGCAGCAGTACGAAGACGAAGAGAGTAAAGGAATCATAGAAAAAGAAACACGAATTCCACTCGTTAACATTAAAAATGAAGCTCCGACTTTAGACAAAGAATTGCCGAGGTTAGAACAACTTATTGTTGCAAATGCAAAGGATGGGGTAATAGAGCGAAAAAATGGTGATATGATAGAGATTCGTGTGGAAGCCTCCGATGCAGAATCAATAGTAAAAGAAGTACGTGTTATATTAAAAGGGGAAGAACCGAATAATGATATTACTTTTTTACTAGATTATCAAAAGCATAAACAGGATTGGCGGAAAGTTTATGAAGTAACAGAAGCGATGAAAGCGGGGAGATACCATCTTCATCTTGAAATCGTTGATGCTGTTGGTAACCGATTTGTGCACGAAAGTTCGTATATTATCTCCGTTTTAGAACAAGTATCTAAAGAGAGCGAAGAGCCAAAAGAACAAGTTCAAGAAGAGGAGCAAACGGAAGAGCCGATCAAAGAAGAGAAAGTTGCTGCAAAGGAAGAGATGATTGACCCAATTGCTGATGTGCCGAAGAAACAGGAGGAGCCAAAACAGCCTGAGCAAGAAGTGAAACAAGTGCAGCAAAAAAAAGGTGAAAAGGACAATCAAACAGTTTCTAAACAGAAAAAACAAGTCGAAAGTAAAAAAGAGAAAAAGCAGCCAAAAGAAGAAGGATTGGAAGCTTCACAAATCTTTCTGATAATGGCGGGCTTGTTCGCGTTATTCTTTGTTGTAAAAAGTAATAAAGAGTGGAGCTAGCATAATAATGAAATGCGAAAGTGCTTAAAAAGGAGCATGGAAATGGAGATGAAGCGCATTGGTGTTGAAAGTAAGACGTTACACCCGTTCAAACAGCCTGCAACTATTTCTAAACAGGAAATACATAAAGAGCGAAAACAAAGTAATCTAGCAATTACAACTCAATCTCAAATTATTACAAAGAATCATGAAATCGGTATTTTACTTGCAAGCCTTGATGATGGAAAAGCGCTAACAGCATTTCTCACCAAGGAAATAGATACGATACTTCAGTTGTTCTCAAAACTTCATGCATTAGCGCAGGAAGGGAAACAATCAGAAGGAATGTATGAACAGATCATGAGAAGTATGGAAGGGATTATAAAACAAGCGCATATAAAAAGAATTCCTTTATTAGATGGAACATACGATTTCGCTGAAGTGAAGCTTACCTTTGGAAAGAAAGTATCTATACCATTATTAGATGTAAGCGGGCTTCTTTCTTTGGCAAGGCAGAATCATTCGCAAGACAATTTGAATATGATTATGAGCGTTATTACGACGTATATAGCAAAACTCTCAAATGAAACTTCAGTGATAAATGGCGTCCATCCTTCTCAAAACCGTGATGCAAGTGTATGGCGTGCATTAGCCGAAATGAATATGACACAGTTATCACAGCAATTCAAGAAAGCGATGCAAGAACATAAGTGGTCGATTACGATTTGTTTTTTACTTATATGGATTGTTTGTCTTATTTTCATACGGTTATTATAGATAAAAAGGTCGCTGCTTTTTTAGAAAGCAGCGACCTTTTTATATTTTTTCATAAAAGAATGTATCAAAGCGCTGAAGATTATAGCGTTCAGGATTTAAAATTTGTTCTGTACTACCGACAAATAATACACCGCCTTTTTTTAAGGAACGACTAAATTTTTCATAAAGTAGCGCTCTTGCTTCTTCAGTAAAGTAAATCATAACGTTGCGACAAATAATTAAGTCGAAATTTGTATCAAAACTTTGCGTTAATAAGTCGTGCTGTTTAAAGGTTACATGCTGTTTTATGCTAGGATTTATTGTATATATATCATTTTCTTTTATAAAATGACGATTTTTGAAAGAGTCTGGTAACTCTTTCAAAGACCGTTCGGTATATTGCCCTTGTTTTGCTTTTTCTAAAATATGAAAATCGAGATCTGTTGCTTGAATTTCAAATCGAAAAGCTGGCAATCGCTCTGATAAAATGAGCGAAAGGGTATACGGTTCCTCACCAGCTGCACATGCAGCACTCCATGCTTTTAACTTTCCGGTATTTTGTTGGAGCAGCTTTGGTAAAACTTTTGTTTCAAGCGTTTGCCAACGTTCTTTATTGCGAAAAAATTCCGATACATTGATCGTAATGTGATCGATAAAATTTGTAAACAATTCTTGCTCGCTTCGCAGAGCATTGATAAAATGAGTGTAATTTTCAAAGCCTTTGCGAGAGAGGAAAGAATCAATTCTCCGCCTCATTCTATCCTGTTTATATAAGGAAATGTCTATATGGAATTGTTGTTTCAAATTTGCTATAAAATAATCATAATTCTGTTCATTTATCATCGTTACATAGGCACAACATATCGTATTGTGCCTCCCCCTTTTTTACATGTATTACATCATGCGGATTTTTTGTTGGAAGCTTTTTTTGGTTTGCTTTTCATGTAAGCCTGGTAAATCATAAATCACTGCATCAATTCCTGCATCTTTTGCAACATCGACAGGAATGACAGAAGTATGTTTATCTCCATTATAGAAGCAAAGAACTAATTGACTGTCTTCAACAATTTGTTTGACAAAAGATATATATTCTGACCGATATATGGAATTATAAGGATAATCGAAAGTAATATACTCTGCTCCGTGAGTTTTTAAATAGTCGACGACTTCTTGGAATTCATCTGTTAATAAATGAAAGGGTTGTAATGTGTACAAACATAAATTTTGAGCTAATCGTTCATTTTCAACAAAGAAGCGAAGTACTTCATTTTCGATAGATTTATAGCATAATATGTGAATTTTGTGTTTATGAGCATAGTCTAATAAAAATTTTTTTATTTCTTCTCGATCTAATGCTGTTAATTGATTTGAACCACAGAGAAAAATATTCATAAATTTGTGCCACCTCATGCTAAATTGTAACATATCTTCTACAAAAAATAACTGCAAAATATCATTATAAAGAGTATAATTATAAATAATTAGATTTTATGATTAAGTAAATACAAAAATGAAAAAATGGATACATAGGTGATACATATGCTACGATCGATTTCGCATAACCCAATTTTATCGCATGTACCCCTTGCTAACCAAATGCCGAAAGAAGCAAATGCAAGAGCGGGACTAGGTTTTTCAAATCATTTGCATGTAGATCAAAAGAAAGACAAGTTATTAGAACAAATGGAAGAGCTTGTTGATAATATTGGGGAAATTAAAGAAAAACTTGAATTAGAATTAACACTTGATAACGTAATGGAATATAAAAATACGGTGAAGTCATTTTTGAATTTTTACGTTGATCATGTATTACAGTACAAAGATGTCATGTCGCGTCATCCAAGGTACGGTTATTCGCAAAAAATGACGATTGTAAAGCAAGCTGAAATGGGTTTAAATGAATTAGAAGACGTGATGAATGTTATTAACACAAAAACAGGTCATTTAGAAATGTTAAATCAAATTGGTGAAATTCATGGTTTGATTGTGAATTTAGTATTATAAAAAAGGAAGGAAGTTATATGTACATACAATTATATGAAAAGCTCATTGTCATTCAAAAGGCATATGAGAATATTAGTGTGCTTGGGGAAAAAATTTATGAGAATTTAAAACAAAGAAATGTAAGTGCTGTGCAAAAGTTGCAAGTAGAGCAACTGCAGTATATAGATGGTGTGAAGCAATTGACAATTTCTTTTCAAGGTATGATTGTTCAGTTGTGCAAAGAAAAGGGGATAGATTCATACCGTATACGCTCGCTATTTTCTTATTTCTCTGATGAAGAAATTAAGAAAATAGAAGAATTACAAAAAACATTAACTTTGCTAGAAGAAAATGTAAAAATGAGTTTATTAAAAAACCAATATTATTTAAACGTATTATTAAAAACTACAGAAAGTATTGTCGATTCAGTTTCTGAATACAATTTAGAAAGAAACCATAATTCACAAATATTTATCAATGAATTATTGTAAGGGAGAAGTGAAATAATATGCGGTTATCAAATTATAATATACCGTTATCAGGTATGTTAGCGGCACAAGTAGGTTTAAAAACAACGCAGCAAAACCTTTCGAATATTCATACACCAGGTTATGTGCGTCAAATGGTGAATTACGGAGCTGTTGGGGCAAGTAATGGCTATACACCAGAACAAAAAATAGGATACGGTGTTCAAACTTTAGGAGTGGACCGTATTACAGATGAAGTGAAAGCAAAGCAATATAATGAGCAATTTTCTCAGTTTTCTTATTATGAATATATGAATTCTACTTTAGCGCGAGTAGAGTCTATGGTTGGGACAACTGGAAAGAATTCATTATCTAGCTTAATGGACGGTTTCTTTAATGCGTTTCGTGAAGTTGCTAAAAATCCGGTACAGCCAAATTATTATGATACACTCATTGCAGAAACTGGAAAGTTTACGAATCAATTAAACCGTCTTGCGAAAGATTTTGCTCAAGCTGAAACGCAAACAGCAGAAGATATTGAAGGGCATGTAAATGAATTGAATCGCCTTGCTGTAAATTTAGCAGAAGCCAATCGGAAAATTGGTCAAGGTGGTACGCAAGTGCCAAACCAGTTGTTAGATGAAAGAGATCGTATTATTACGGAAATGTCTAAGTATTCCAATATAGAAGTGTCTTATGAATCTATGAATCCTAATATCGCGAGTGTTCGAATTAATGGTGTATTAACGGTAAATGGTCAAGATACATATCCTCTTGAATTGCAAAAAGACCATGAGCCAATGAGCGTGCAAATTTATGGCACAGATATTCCATTAAACGGGGGCATGATTCAAGCGGCAATGGATGCAAAAGAAAAGATTGCCGGCTATAAAAAAGATTTAGATGAACTTATGAGTACTGTAAAAGAGAAAGTAAATAGCATGATGGAAAAGGACTTCTTTGTTGGCGATTACGCAAGTGATATGCAGTTAAATCCAGAGATGAAAAATGACGTTTCAAAAATGAAAATTTCTGCTGAAACAGCAAATAAGCTAGCAGAAATTACCGAGGAAGAGTATAAAGATGGTCTTTCTTATAAACAAGCATTAGATCAACTGCTCGTTAAAGTAGCGTCTGATAAAAGCGCTGCGAATGCTTTTAAAGACATTCATCAAGACTTAATGCAAGGGATTGAGCAAGCGAAAATGGGCATTGAAGGCGTCAATATGGAAGAAGAAATGGTGAACTTAATGGCATTTCAGAAATATTTCGTTTCCAATTCTAAGGCGATTACAACGATGAATGAAGTGTTTGATAGTTTATTCTCGATTATACGATAAGGAATATCTAATAGATTGAAATATATGAAGAGGGAGATTATATGAGAGTATCTACATTTCAAAATGCAAGTTGGGCAAAAAATCACTTAATGGATTTGAGTGTGCAACAGCAATATCATCGCAACCAAGTGACTTCTGGTAAAAAGAATTTACGAATGAGTGAAGACCCACTAGCAGCAAGTAAATCATTTGCGATTCAGCATTCACTTGCAAACATTGAACAAATGCAAAAAGATTTAGCAGATTCGAAAAATGTATTAACGCAAACAGAGAATACGTTGCAAGGTATTTTTAAGTCGTTAACAAGAGCAAATCAATTAACGGTGCAAGCATTAAATGGAACAAATGGTCCAAATGAGTTAAAAGCAATTGGCGCTGAAGTGGACCAAATTTTAAAACAAGTTGTGTATTTAGCCAATACAAAAGAGCAAGGCCGCTACCTTTTTGGAGGAGATCGTGTGCAGCAAGCGCCATTTACAGAAGATGGCACATATCAAGGCGGAGAAAAAGATGTAACGTGGACATTAAATGATGGCTACGAAATCAAGGCATTTCGGAATGGAAAAGGGTTATTATCTCCTGCAATTGAAACGTTAGTAAAAATGAGAGATGCACTGCAAAATGGCGACCAAGAAGCTTTGCAACCGACCTTGGAGGAGAATAAACAAAATTTAGATAGAGTGTTAAATCGTACAACTGAAGTTGGTGCAACGATGAACACAATGGAAACGTTTCAAACGATTTTAAATGAACAAAATTTAGCATTGCAAGAAAATCGCAAAGAAATTGAAGATGTTGATTTAGCGGTAGCGATTTCTGATTTAGCATATATTAATGCAACATATGAAGCGACATTAAAAGCAGTTAGCACCATGAGTAAACTGAGTATTTTAGATTATATGTAAAGAAAGAGGAGTGAGGAAATATGGCAGGTACATCTATATCTAATTTTGGAGATCGGCAACAGATTTGGAACCTTGGTAACAATATCATTGATACGAAAAATCTTGTCGATTTAGAGATGACAGCGTTAGAAATGAAAAAAACGCCATATAGTAATGAGAAAAATCAACTTTCACAAGATAAATTATTATATACAAGTTTAAAATCTGAATTTAAATCCTTTACACAAACGTTTAAAGACTTAGCAGCTTTTAAAGGGAATGAAAAAAAGGTTACAACATCTCAAGACGGCTATATAAATGTCAAAGCAGATAGTAATGCAATTGCAGGGACATTTCACTTGCAAATTATGCAACTTGCACAGCGCCATCAAATTTCATCAGCTATAGATCAAACAATTGATATGAACGAAAAAATCGGGGTAGATGATACGTTACAAATCGGGGATGAAAAACTAAAAGTAACAGCTGATATGACATATAAAGATTTCATTAATCGAATTAATGATGGAAACTATGGGGTATCAGCTTATACGCTTGGCGGTAGAATTTTTATATCTGCTAATAAAGAAGGAACACAAAACGCAATTCGCTTAGAAGATGGAGCATCAAAATTATTTCAGAAGCTAGGATTCTATAAAGAAGAGTCTGGCACAAAAATTATGAATACAGTCCCTGGGGCGGAGGCACTGGATGCTAAATTTAGCATTAACGGTATTGAAGACACAAGTCCTACAAATACAATTGAAGCACTTCCAGGTGTGAAAATTGAATTATTAAAAGAAACAGAGGGGAAAGCTGGCGATCAACCAACTGAAATAAAGTTTACAGTTAGTGATTCGAATATAACAGATGCCGCAAATATGATAAAAAAAATGGTAGCTGAGTACAATAAAGCAGTTTCTACAGAAGATATTTTTGCCGGTAAGGGCGGTGCGTTTCAAGGACAATCGATTATGCAAAGTATTCGCCAAATAATGAATGACGTTGTGACATTTTCGCAAGATGGCAACTATTTATTTACATTTGGTATTCAAATCAAACAAGATGGAACGCTGCAAGTAGATGACGAGAAACTGACGAAAACGTTAAAAGAGAAGCCGGATGTCGCGAAACAATTTTTCTTTAGTTCGAAAGGGTTAGGGAAAATGATGGAAGAACCTTTAGACAAACTTTTTGGTGATAAAGGTGTTGTAGCGGAGCGCGTCAAAAATATTGATTCACGCGTAAGTGATTTAGATAAAAAAATTAATGATATTGATATACAGAATCAGCAAAAACAAGATGATATTATTAAGAAATATCAAAAGTTAGAAAGTACATTAGCTCTTCTTGATAGTCAATTAAAAACAATTAAAGCAATGACAAAACAAAAAAGTGATGATTAATGAAAGATAAGGAAGTGGAAGTATGCAAGCGTGGCAACGTTATATGCAAAATGACATTATGACGAGTAATCCAATTAAAAATACAATTTTTATTTATGAAAGATGCATCGTTGAGTTTCGAAAATTAGAAGACTTATTGAATACGTTTCAATTTCAAGAAGGAGATGTGCTTCTTGAAAAATTAGAGCGTATTTTTGAAGAGTTAAAATTACAATTAAATCCAGAAATTACAAAAGACTTATATGATAGTCTTTTCGGCTTATATGATTGGATCAGTGTGCAAATTCAAACAATGAAAATAACGCGAGAAGCAACCGAGATTGATGCAATTGTGAAAGTGTTGCAAGATTTAATAGATGGCTATCGCGGGGCGTTAGAAAATGCACAATGATATTTACCAAATGTTTATCGGTTGTTTTAATGAAATAGGTGAGCTAAAGGTAACAGAGGAAGAGTTTGCGGAAAAGAGTGAAATGCTAAACCGCTGGATGATGACGTTAGATGAGAAAGAGCGAGCGGAAGTTGCGGAAAAAGTGAGCCCATATATTATAAAAGCAGCGCAGCATATTCGAGATAAACAAAAGATTTTAGAAGAAATGATTTTATCGAATGAAGGACAAATGAAAGCAAACTCAGTTTATGGGAAATATTAATTTGGTTGTATAAATAAAAAACAAAGGATTCACTTCATCCATTCGTAAGCGAATCCTTTGTTTTCAACGAAATAGGATTCCGCTGATAGAGGTTTCATTTTATGTGCATAAATAGATAGTTTTTTATGTTCTTTTTTCTATTTTTTTATTTTTATAAAGACAATATTAGAAAAATGACATAAAATATTGAAGAGTACATATTAAGATATTATTTTAATAATCAGATACATATAAAAAAATGAATTATGAAGTGAAACTTCCATCAGTGGATGATTGTACTGAGGCAGAGAATGATACAAAGAAAGGGTGTGGAATATGCCAGATTTCATAAATGATGTAGGTCATTATATGAATTATTTAGTCACAAAACGAAATGCGATTTCTAGCAATATTTCAAATGCAAATACACCTGGCTATAAAGCACAGGAGGTTACATTTTCTGAACAAATGCAAAAAAGTAGTACATTATACAAAAAAAATGCAGCGGATTTGAACACAAATCCAGAGCTGTACCGAACAAATGCTATGCATTTACCAACAACGAGTACGAACAATACAGGGACTATGCATGTACCAACAGCAAGTACAAACAATACATATGCAAAGATTCAGAAAAAAATGATGCAAACAAATAACGATGGAAATAGTGTTGATGTCACAACACAAATGTTAGATTTAATGAAAACAAATCAATTATACGGTATTTCAATCAATGCAATTAATACGCAGTATACGATTGATCAAGCAGCACGAGGACGTTAAGGATAAAGGAGAGACAGTTTATGTTTCAAGCAATTCATGCAAGCGGATCAGGATTAACAGCCGCACGAAAATGGATGGAAGTTACTTCTAATAATATCGTGAATGCCAATACAACCGGAGCGCCAGATGGAGCACCGTACCGTCGCCGCAGCGTTGTATTAGAGTCAGATCATGACTTTGCTAGCATGTTAAAGGGAACTACGACAAGCGGCGTGAAAATTAAGAGTATCGAATCAGATGCGAATGAAAAACTTGTCTACAATCCAGCGCATCCACATGCAAATGCAGAAGGATATGTACGGTATCCCAATATTGACGTGACAGCAGAAATGACAAATATGATCGTTGCGCAAAAGATGTATGAAACAAATGCAAGTGTATTAAATGCAAATAAAAAAATACTCGATAAAGATTTAGAAATCGGCCGAGGATAATAGAGGAGAGGGAGATTATGAAAATTGTACCATTGATCAATAGCCAGCCATTTGGGACCATTCAACCCATTCGTACGCCAGATACTTCACAAGCGCCTACTGTTGAGGGGAAAAGATTTATTGATTTATTGGAAGATATGAATCAAACGCAAAACAATGCTCAAACAGCAGTGTATGATTTACTGACAAAAGGTGTTGGTCAAACGCATGATGTGCTCATTCAACAGAAGAAAGCAGAAGCACAAATGAAAACAGCAGCTGTTGTGCGTGATCATTTAATCGAAAATTATAAACAACTACTTAATATGCAAATTTAGGAAAATGGACGGGTGTGTTTAAATGGAAAAGATAAAGAATGTTTTCCAATCGTTAAAAACATGGCATAAGATGGTAATTGGTGCCGCACTTTTAGCGATTGTAACAGGAGTGCTTCTATACTTCACCTTGCCAGATAAATACGTTGTTGTATATCAAAATTTAAATGATGCAGATAAGCAAGAGATTACAGCAGAATTATCAAAGCTAGGTGTAGATTATCAGCTAGCCAATGATGGGTCGATTCAAGTTCCGACGAAAGATGCCCCGTGGATTCGAAAAGAAATGAATGGAATGGGGTTACCGTTTAATTCGAAAAGCGGTGAAGAAATTTTATTAGAAAGCTCTCTTGGCTCTAGTGAACAAGATAAGAAAATGAAACAGATTGTTGGTACAAAGAAACAACTTGAACAAGATATTGTAAGAAACTTTGCGACAGTGGAAAGTGCAAATGTACAAATTACATTGCCGGAGAAAGAAACAATTTTTGATGAAGAAAAAGCGAAGGGAACAGCAGCGATTACAGTAGGGGTAAAACGCGGGCAAATGTTAACAGAAGACCAAGTTGCAGGTATTCAGCAAATGATTAGTGCAGCGGTTCCTGGAGTAAAGCCAGAAGAAGTTAGTGTAATTGACAGTAAAAAAGGGATTATTTCAAAAGGTGCAGAGGCATCCAAGCATGCAAGTTCATCGTCTTATGAGAAAGAAGTAGAAATGCAGCAACAAATTGAAAATAAGCTAAAACAAGATATTGATGCAACGTTAATGACGATGTTTAAGCCAAATGAATTTAAAGTAAATACGAAAGTAACTGTCAATTATGATGAAGTGACACGACAAACTGAAAAATACGGTGATAAAGGCGTTCTTCGTAGCAAACAAGATCAGCAGGAACGCTCTACAGCTCAAGAAGGTGCAGAACCAAAAGAAGGCGCAGGTATTACAGCAAATGGTGAAGTGCCAAACTATGAAACAAGTAGTAAACAAAATGGCAAAGTCATTTATGATAATAATAATGGAAATAAAATAGAAAACTATGAAATTGATAAAACAGTTGAAACAATAAAAAAGCATCCAGAGTTAACAAAAACAAATGTAGTTGTATGGGTTGATAACGATACGTTAGTAAAGCGTAAAATGGATATGACTACATTTAAAGAAGCAATTGGAACAGCAGCAGGTTTACAAATTGATCCAAATGGTCAATTTACAAATGGACAAGTCAATGTTGTTACGGTTCAATTTGACCAACCAAAAGTAGAAAAAACAAAAGAGCCAGAAACAAGTGATTTTAACTGGTGGCTAATCGGAGGAATTGCTGGAGGGCTTCTTGCACTTGGTGGTTTCGTATGGTATTTCTTAGCAAGACGGAAGAAAAAGAAAGAAGAGGAATTAGAAGAGAATGCAGCGTTAGCGGAAGAAGAAGTAGCAGCTGCTAGTGAAACGATTCTGGAAATTCCAGAGGAAAAATTAGAACCAGAGCCAGAAGAAGAAACAGAACCAACATTGGATGAACAAGTAAAAGAAGCTTCGCAAGAACATATTGAAGGCACTGCAAAAGTGATTAAAAAATGGCTAAACGGACAGTAAGGGAGGAAAAGCGATGTTTGATGAAATATCCTCCAAAGAAAAAGCTGCCATCCTCATTCGTACATTAGACGAAGAGGTGGCAGCGAAAGTCATCGAATATATGACGGCTGAGGAAAAAGAGGTATTGCTTCGCGAAATTGCTAAGTTTCATGTATATAAACCTGAAATATTAGAAAATGTTTTAGGGGAATTTTTATATGAATTAAATGTGAAAGAACTAAATTTAGTTACACCAGATAAAGAGTATATTCGCCGCATCTTTAAAAATATGCCGGAAGAAGAATTAGAAAAACTATTAGAGGACCTTTGGTATAATAAAGATAATCCTTTTGAGTTCTTAAATTCCATTACGGATTTAGAACCGCTTTTAACAGTATTAAATGATGAATCACCGCAAACGATTGCCATTATTGCCTCTTACATTAAACCGCAGCTCGCTTCGCGATTAATTGAGAGATTGCCAGATTATAAGCGAGTAGAGACGGTAAGGGGTATCGCCAAACTTGAACAAGTGGATAGCGAATTAATTAGCCAAATTGGTGAACTCTTAAAAACGAAATTAAATAATATGGCATTTAGCGCCATTAATAAAACAGATGGCTTGAAGACGATTGTGAACATTTTAAATAATGTTTCCCGAGGTGTTGAAAAAACAGTCTTTCAAAAGCTGGATGAAGTGGATTATGAACTATCCGAAAAAATTAAAGAAAACATGTTTGTCTTTGAAGATCTACTTGGTCTTGACGACCTTGCACTTCGCCGCGTTCTAGAAGAAATTACAGATAATGGTGTAATCGCAAAAGCATTAAAAATTGCGAAAGAAGAAATCAAAGAAAAATTATTTACATGTATGTCTTCAAACCGTAGAGATATGATTCTCGAAGAATTAGATGGCTTAGGACCGCTTAAAATGACGGATGCTGAGAAAGCACAACAAATCATTACCGGTACGGTGAAAAAGCTAGAGAAAGAAGGACGAATTGTTATTCAAAGAGGTGAAGATGATGTCCTTATTTAAAAACAGAATTCCTAAGAATTCTGTTTCTTTTTCTAAAGAAACGTATGAATTACAATTTCCAAAACCAGATCCTATCTTGGTAGAGCATGAAGAAGTAAATGTCGATCATGCAGAATTACGTGCGCAGCAAGAAGCGCTGCATATAGAAATGAATGAGTTACGCAATCAGAAACAACTGCTAGAAGCAGAGCGCAATCAGCTTCAGGTCGAAAAAGAACAGTTTCAGCTACATGTTCAAGAGCAAATGAGACAACTGGAAGAAGCACGCAATCAGTTTCAAATCGAGCAAAAGGAAACAGCATATGAGTGGGCTGAATTATTATGGGAGCAATCGTTGCAACTTGCTGAAAAGATTGTAAATCAAGCGGTTGAGACAAAAGAATTAGACATACTTCCTATTTTAAAAGGAATTGTTCAAACGCTCCCAACCTCATTTGAAAAGTTAGTTATCACAGTTCATCCAGAAACATTTGAGCGCATGGAAGAAGAAAAGGAAAATACAAAAGAATATTGGCTATTAGAGCTTGTCGAATGGAAATATGATTTTTCATTGCAATTTGGTGAATTTGTCATTGAGGAAGAAAAAGAGTTTTTCGAATTTAAATTTAAACCTATATTTGAAAAACTTCGTCAAAAGTGGGAAGAACAAAAGATATTTGAGGAGCAAAATGTATGAGCAGATTGATGAATGAACATCGGAAGTGGAATGCATTTATCGAAACGCCGTTTTATACGAAAACAGGAAAAGTACATAGCGTGCAGGAACAGTTCTTTATTTCTAAAGGACCAAAAGCGAAAATCGGCGATGTTTGTCTTGTAGGAGAACATCGTGTGTTATGTGAAGTCATTGCGATTGAAAAGGAAAACAATATGTTGCTTCCATTTGAACAGACTGAGAAAGTATGCTATGGGGATTCTGTTACGTTAATTGCAGAAGACGTTGCAGTGCCTCGGGGAGAGCATTTACTAGGGAAAGTATTAAGTGCAAATGGTAAGATTTTAAACGAATCAAGCGAGAATGTCCCGCTTCAAAAAATGAAACTAGATGCACCGCCAATTCATGCGTTTGAGCGTGAGGAGATTACCGAAGTATTCGAAACAGGAATTAAATCGATTGATTCGATGTTAACGATTGGTATTGGTCAAAAAATTGGGATTTTCGCTGGTTCCGGTGTTGGGAAATCGACATTATTAGGAATGATTGCCAAAAACGCGAAAGCTGATATGAATGTCATTAGTTTAGTAGGAGAGCGTGGGCGCGAGGTAAAAGATTTCATTCGAAAGGAACTTGGCGAAGAGGGCATGAAGAAAAGTGTAATTGTTGTAGCAACTTCAGATGAAAGTCATCTCATGCAGCTTCGTGCTGCAAAACTAGCAACGTCTATTGCTGAATATTTTCGAGATCAAGGAAATAATGTTTTACTTATGATGGATTCTGTAACACGTTTTGCTGATGCAAGACGCAGCGTTGATATTGCAGTGAAAGAATTGCCGATTGGTGGAAAAACACTTTTAATGGAAAGTTATATGAAAAAATTATTGGAGCGTTCTGGAAAAACAAAAAAAGGATCTATAACGGGAATTTATACCGTTTTAGTTGATGGGGATGATTTAAATGGTCCCGTACCAGACTTAGCTCGCGGTATTTTAGATGGGCATATTGTATTAAAAAGAGAGCTAGCAACGCTTAATCATTATCCAGCTATTTCTGTATTAGATTCAGTAAGTAGGATTATGGAAGAAATCGTTTCGCCAGATCATTGGAAACTTGCGAATGAAATTAGAAAAATAATGTCTATTTATAAAGAAAACGAATTATATTTTAAATTAGGAACGATTCAAGAAAATGAAGAAAATGCTTACATTTTTGCATGTAAAAATAAAATAGAAGATATTTATACATTTTTAAAACAAGGTCGAACAGACAGTTATCCATTTCAAGAAACGGTACAAGCAATGGCTCATATTGTATAAAAGTCTTAAGGGTGCAATTGTATCTTTGTTTTTGAATATTTCACAGATTTTTTTTGAAAAAAACTATATAATAGAAAAAGGGAGCGTTATAATAGAAAGGGGCTATGAAAACAGGTGAATAAGCAGCAGTATGATACGATTAAATGGCAAATCAATCAAGAAAAAGAGCATATTTTGAAAGAAGTATATGAATTAACAACAGAAAAAAGAAAAATCGAACAGAAAAAAGAATATGATCTTTATGTTGTTCAGTCGCGCAGTCACATTGTTCAAGCTGAGAGACAAGTTATGGTTGGCATGCTTTCTTCTCATACTTTTTCACCTGAAAGAATAGAAGAATGGAATAGAAAAATACAAAAGATCGCTGGATTTATTAAGAAAAATGAAAGTTTTTTAGAACAAATAAAAGAAAAAGAACGTATCATTGATGAAATGTATCAAGAAGAATGTAAAAAAATCGCAAAAGAGCAAGAAAAATTAGAAGAAAAAACACTTCTTGATTTAAAAATGTGTATGAATAGATGAGGTGAATGTAGTGATTGATGCAGTATTGCCGGTACAAACGAGTTTACCTCCACAATCTAAAGAGCGAATCGTACGGCAAAAAGATGAGAATTCTTCTTTTGTAAGCAAAATGAATGAACAAGGTGAAAAAAAAACGACAACGAAGCGTGTAAAACAAGATGAAGTAAGAAGAGAAGAAGTGGGAGAAACGCCACTTGTAAAGAAAAAGGTAAGCAAAGAGAAAGAGCATGCCGCTGTGGAAACAAAAGAGCAGAAAACAACAACAGAATTACTGCTCGCTGTGTCAGAACAAATGGTTGCAATTGAGCAGTTACGTGTTCAACCAGAATTGTTATATCAATACATACAAAAAATACAGACGTTATACGAAACATACGGGAATATAAAATTAGAACAATTACCCCAAGCTGAATTACAAGAGTTACAAGCGTTTCTGGCTAACATAGATAGTAAGAATGCAATATGTTTAGAAGATACAATTCAAACGGTTTTAGAGAAAGTAACAATGCCGAATAACTTGTTACAAGTAGCGAATATGGTAGAGACAGAAACTTGTGATATTACAAAGAAGCAAGATGATATAGAGAAGGTAGAGGAACCGAACGTAGTGCGTGAAGAGCAACCAAAACAGGAGTTGCCAGAAATAGATTCTGTACGAACAGGAAGTGAATCGTTTGGTAAGCTTCATGTACAGGGGGCCGATCAAATGTACAAACAAAGTGGACAGGGAGAAAAAGTGACTCTTTCTGATTTAGGGAACAAGATGCGGGCACAAGTAGAGGCATTGCAAAAATTTGTTGTGAAGCAAGAGCGCGTGTTATTCCAATTAAACCCTGAAAAATTGGGGACGCTAACTGTGTTTATGAAAAAGCATGGAGAGCAAATTGAGGTGCATGTCGAGCTTGAAAAACATGATTCGAAAAAACGAGTGGAAATCATCTTTGATGAATTAAAACTAAAATTAAAAGAAAAAAATATTCATATTCAGCTTACTTATACAAATAAAGATGGAGAGCGAAAAGAACAAGAACAGCAGCAAAGGCAAAAACAAAGAAATACTTCTGAAAAGAAAAGAGTAGAAGAAAGCCGAAAATTTGCTGGACTATTGGAGGAATAAAGTATGCCAACAGTTGGATTACATACAACAAATACAAACCATCTTCCATTGCAAGCAGGAGTACAGACGAAGGATACAAAGGCCGTTAGTGGAACAGATGGGACAAAATCAGCAAATACGCAGCAAACACCTGGTGTTATGGGGAAGGACGATTTTCTTAAACTGTTTCTAACGAGCTTGCAATATCAAGATCCCTTTAATGCGATGGATATGAATCAAATGATGAATCAAATGTCACAGATGTCAATTATGGAACAAGTACAAAATATGACAAAGGCTGTAGATTCTCTTCGTACAACGATGTATACGACAGCGCTTGATGGAGGAATGAAGTTTCTTGGTAAGTATGTAAGAGGTGTTGATAATAATGGTCAGAAAGTGTCTGGTCAAGTAGATATTGTTCGCCTCGCTGCAAATAATGAAGTGCAACTTGTAGTTGACAAGCACGTTGTTTCGCTTCGCTTTGTTGAAAGTGTTTCTGATGAACCAATTTCTGAAACAAACTTAGTAGATGAAAAACAAGAGGGTACAGAAGAAACAGAAAAAGTGAAAGCAGAGCAAAAATAAGGAGGTATAGGAAAGATGATTAAATCATTGTATACAAGTATTACTGGAATGAATGCAACGCAAAATGCATTAAGTGTAACATCAAATAATATTGCGAACGCACAAACAATTGGCTATAAAAAACAAAAAGCAGTGTTTGATGACTTATTATACAATAATGCAATTGGGTCTAGAGGCGATGAAAATTACGCTGGAACGAATCCGAGAAGTATTGGTAACGGTGTAAAATTAAGCGGTACAGTTACAGATTTTAGCGATGGTACCATTTCATTAAACGGCGGAAAAATGCAAACAGCAATTGAAGGAAATGGATTTTTTGTTCTAGGTGATATAAAAGGTGGAAATATGGAATTTACACGAAAGGGTACGTTTGATATATCGTCTGATTATTATATTGTGAATTCAGAAGGGAAATATGTATTTGCGTATCCAGTTGATCCAGCTACAGGTCAAATAGATTCATCTGGTATTCCAGGACCGCTTCAAGTGCCAATGGGCACAGCAGTTGGCGGAATTCAAACAACAAAAGGAATCATTAAAGGGAACATTCCAGCGAATGAAACAGCAAAAGTGACACAAGAATTACCAATCTATGATGATGCCGGAAATACGTGGACGATGCGCGTAGAATTTACCAAAACGGGTGAACATCATTACAGCTACAAAGTACAATTACGTAACGATTCAAAAAAAGGTAACTTTGAGGATGTTCCAAATGGAACAGGTGAACTGAATTTTAATGACGTTGGAAATCCTGAGCCAAAACAACAAGGTGCGGATGTTCCGTTTAACGGTGGCAATATTCATTTAGATTTTAGTTCGATTACAAATCATCCAACAGATAAAACGTTATCTCCAGAAGGTGTAGACGGACGAGCTGCTGCAACAGTAAAAGATTGTTTCATTTCTGATGGTGGTTACGTAATGGTAAAATACTCTGACGGTAGTTTGAAAGCAGCTGGACAATTAGCAATCGCAATGTTTCCGAATAACGGTGGATTAATGAAAACAGGTAATGGAAACTATACAGCGACAAATTCAACGGGAATTTTAACATTAGGTGTATCTGGTCAAAACGGTTCCGGTCAAGTGCGCGGTAGTGCACAAGAAGCTTCAAATGTCGACTTATCTGTTGAGTTTGTTGATTTAATGCTATATCAACGTGGTTTCCAAGGAAATGCAAAAGTAATTAAAGTATCAGATGAAGTATTAAATGAAGTTGTCAATCTAATTAGATAGTGGATAAGTGTATCATATATCCAGTAGAGAGGGTTTCACATTTATATGACAAGACAAGAACGCATTTTACAATTGCCTTTTTTTCAAGATAAACAAGAACTTGCTCAGCAAATTATTCAGTTCGAGCGAACAGAGCATATATATTTACCGGATCAATTTATAATTAAGCAAGTTCCGCCGTACACATTTGGAGAAAAGAAGGCAGCGATTGGGCGCATTCATGAATTTTATTTTGTGGGCATTTGTCGTGAGAATCAATGGAAATATCAAGCATTTAAAGATGAAATGAAATGCCGTGAGTTTTTCGTTTCATTGCCTAACATTACAGATCAACAACTTGCTTTTTGGTTTAACAATATTGAACTATTAAAGACCGCGTAAAATCTATTCTGTAGTAGAAGGAGTGAAAAGGCATGGCATCAAATAAATATCGCGTTACATTTATTTCACCAAGTGAAAGCGAACAGCGCACTGTGATGACAGCAAATAGTTTACCGGATTTGATTCGAAAAGTAGAAAATATTATTGCTGATCCAAATGGTTACTTTGAAAATGATAAAAAGAATAACTGTTATTTCAAAGTAATGAAGGAAAATGTCACGTTTATTCAATATGAATTGCTATTTTCTCATAAGGAAATTCATATGGAAAAATTAAAACATATTGCACCAGCTATTTGGCAGAAGCTTTTTCAAAAAGTAAAGGACCCGGAACTATATGCGCTGTCCCTTCTCGATAGCGATGTAGAGACGAAAGAATATATCATAGCGCAAATGGACTTAGAATTTCGAATAAGAGTAGAGAAAGAGATTGCAAAAAGATGGGAAACAGCACCATCGGAGATTGTTGAGGCACAAGAAATATTATTAGAAGAGCTCTCTTCTTTTATTCAAGAATAGTTGTAATAGAAAATAAGACATCTATCTGTATATTCTTGCTATTCGGATAGATGCCTTTTATACTTAATGAAGCCTAATAAATATATATATAGAATTATCGAAAGGGGAGTGACACTTATATGTCACAAGCGCAAAGCATTTTATTAGAGAGCGGAACAAATGAATTAGAAATTGTTACATACACAGTTGGCGAAAACTTATTTAGCATTAATGTGATGAAAGTACGCGAAATTATCAATCCATTTCCCGTTACTTCTGTGCCAGAATCACATCATGCCGTAGAAGGTGTCGTTCAAGTGCGCGGTGAAATTTTACCGGTTATTAATCTTGCAACAGCGCTGAACTTAAAATCGACAAAACCACTTGATCAAACAAAGTTTATTATTTCGGAATTAAATCAAATGAAAGTTATTTTCCGCGTAGATGAAGTGCATCGTATTCAGCGCATTTCTTGGGAACAAATTGATGAACCTGCTTCCTTATCAATGGGACTTGAAGAAACAACATCCGGTATTGTGAAACTAGATGGAAAAATCATTTTACTATTAGATTATGAAAAAATTGTTTGTGAAATTAGTAATTCTGGTTATGAAGCGCAAAAACTAACAGGGCTTGAACAAAAAACAGATCGCAGTGAAAAAATTATTTACATTGCTGAAGATTCAGCAATGCTTCGTCAAATATTAGAAGAAACATTATCAGCAGCTGGATATAAAAAAATAAACTTCTTTAGCAACGGGGCCGAAGCATTAGCACAAATTGAAAAATTAGCAAGAGAACAAGGCGAGAAAATGTTCGAGAATATTCATCTGCTGATTACTGATATTGAAATGCCGAAAATGGATGGACACCATTTAACAAAAGTAATCAAAGATCATGAAGTGATGAGTAAATTACCAGTCGTTATTTTCTCTTCTTTAATTACAAGTGAACTGTACCATAAAGGAGAAGCTGTTGGAGCGAATGCACAAGTAAGTAAACCGGATATTCAAGAGTTAATCGGTTTAGTTGATAAGCTCGTTTTATAAAGAAAAACTTCTATGAGAAAATAGTATACGCTCGATCTTATCGTAACCTCTCAGTTCAATAGGAAGCTGGGGGGTTTTTTATCTGAAGCACAAAAAGACGATTTTTCTATTTGAATTGAAAAATAGCATGTTCGCGCTGCGTAAAACCGCAAGATTTTTTCGGTGAAGCTGTAAGAATTATATTATATAATTTACATGAAAAGATTTTTTATGTAAATAAGAAAAAATATTTCAAGTTTAATAAAATGTATAACAATAAGAATATGATTTATTCTATTTTGATAGTTTTTATACATTTTTGTATGTTTATTATTTGACAGACAATTTCGAAATGTTATATTATGGATTTGGGAATTTCAATTTCTAGAAGAAAATGGAGTAAATATAAGAATTGTGAAAAAATGAGAGGGGAGTGACGCAGATTATGTATCACCATAAAGCAATTAATGTATTACATCTTTTAAAAAACATGTCAAATCATAAAAAAAATAATATACATTTAGAATCAGAATTTAAAAAAATAGAGCAACAATTTCAAGTTGGATATGAAGAGTTGATTGATTTATATAATAAAATGGTATTATTTCAAATGGATATCGAAAAACATGGTGGAATGTCAATATACGAAAAAACAAATATTATATGGTTAAAGTCTGAACTGGAGCTATTGTATGCAGTCTATCAATTTTGTCAGCGACATCAGCTAAATATCGTGAATATTTCAAAGTATATAAGTAAAAAAGAGTTGAATCTGTTTCCAAAAACAGAAAGTCAATTGCAAAATACGTATTATAAATTGAAAAAAGAAGAACTACCATTTGCCGATATAAAAAAACAAAAGCCAGGGCGTAAGCGTAAATACGTGCCGCTTCCAGAACAAGTGCTAGAGCGGGAACAAGAGCAGCAAAAAGCAGCAAGCGAAACAATTTCGAAAGTCGAGCTGGAACACAATCTCGTTACTGTATTATCAGGAATTGCGAGTAACTTTGAAACAATTAGTGAACATCATGAGATGAAAGAGCGGGAACTACATCAGTTTATGGAAGGGATTTATAAGCTTTCTAGTATTGCTTCAAAGCGTATAAAAGAAGAAGAGAATGCAAATAGTTTAGAAGATGAAATTGCATCCTTGCGAAGAGAAAATGAACGACTGCAGCGTGAAAAAGAAGAACTTATTAACGATATGAAAGAAATGACGCATCATTTAATTCATTTCATCACAAGTTCGGATATTGATCAAATTCGTTCGCTTCCGTATTTTGTAAGTGTATGCAAGCAAGATTTACATAAACTAGGATTATATAACGCGCAAGACGGAAAAATGAAAATTATGGTTGATCGAAGCGGACAAGTGATGACAATGTCACGTTAAAAAATTGGGTACAAAATAAAAGGGAGATACATAGCGGATATGTATTTCCCTTTTATTTTGTAATTACGATTGGAGCAATTTTATAATCATATGCGGGACTTGATTTGCTTGTGAAACCATGGTTAGCGCCACTTCTGTTAAGAGTTTATCTTTCACAAAGTCACTCATTTCTTCCGCTATATCAGCATCTTCTATGCGAGAGGCGGCATCTGTAAGTGCGATACTTTGCGTATGCAAATTTTCAATTTGAAACTGCAATCGATTCATCATCGCACCAATATCGGCGCGGTGCAGCATTATATTTTGTAAAGCTGCTTCTATTTTTACAAGGACAGCCCTTGCTTCTTGTTCTGTTGAAATCTTGATGTCATTTTGACGAGAGGAAAGGGGAGAGTGGTTTTCTTTTTTTGAGATATGAATTGTATGTCCGAGGTCATCAAGTGCAACATGACGAGCTTGTCCATTAAATACAGGTAAGTCGTTATATTCCGTTGTTTCATCAATATAACGAACTTCTTCATATAATGTTTGAAACTCCTGATTGAGTGCCTCTCGATTTTGCTTTGAATTTGTACCATTTGCTGATTGCACGGCTAAATGACGCATGCGCTGTAATATATTTGTTACGGTTTGGAGCGCCGCTTCTGCCACTTGCAACATCGAAATTGCATCCTCATTATTTCGAATTGCTACGTGCATACCACTCGCTCTCGCATGCATACGAGTTACAATCTCAACATTAGCAGGGTGATCAGAAGCATGATTCAGCTTCTTACCGGTTGCTAAATGCTCCATCGCAACATTCATACCATTTTCATTCTCATATAGCGACCATCTAGCATTCATACTGAAAACATTCGTACCAATACGCATAATAGACACTCCTTATAAATTGATATAAAGTTGATGTTCGAAAACGAATAAACGGCTAATGTTCACATTATCTTTTTGATTTCATATATAGGAAGAAGACAAAATAGATCGTGACTTCATCTAAAAACTTTAATGTTTATCTATATAGAAAAAATAAACCTCTCCGCAAGCAGAGAGGTTTATGTATACATACTCACGAAATGGATTATTGTAATAATTTAGATACCATTTGTGGAGTTTGGTTTGCTTGAGAAAGCATGCTAATACCAGCTTCGTTCAAGATTTTGAACTTCGTCATTTCAGACATTTCTTTCGCCATATCAGCGTCTTCGATTTGAGAAGCAGCTGCAGCCATGCTAGTAGATTGGCTTTTTAAGTTTGTTACGTTAAAGTCTAGGCGGTTTAATGTAGCACCTAGAGTTGCGCGGCTAGATGCGATTTTTTCTAAGGCAGCATCAATTGATGCAATTGCTGCATTAGGATCGCCAATTGCTACCTTTGATGGGTCAAACGCCTGACCTAGGGCTTTAGCAGCGTCTTGAACATCGGACAGCACAGGGGTAGCAGCGGAGGCTTTAGTATTGTAGTCCTTAAGTGCGTCAGTTACCGCTTTAACATCAGCATCAGACATGAAGGCTTTAACTTTTTTGAATTCCTGCATAGCATTTTGAACTTCAGTCTCTACATCGTTGACGCTAGAAGCAGATGTATTTGCAAGAGCAGAAAATATATTTGCAACATCATTAACTGTTTGTTGTGATGTACCGCTAATAATTTTCAAGTCATCAATTTGTAATCCTGTTGTAGAAACGTCTGTTAATTGAATGTCAATTTTTTTACCTTTATCAGCGTTATCTAATGTTTGAATTGCAATAGTTTGGTTGGAGCCATCTAATAATTTTTTATCGTTAAATTCAGTGTTTGCAGAGATATAATTGATTTGCTCTTTTAATGCATCGAATTCTTTATTTAATGCTGCTTGGTTTCCATTAGTATTTGTACCGTTTGCAGATTGGTTTGCAAGGTCACGCATACGAAGTAAGATGTTTGATACTGAGTTCATTGCTGAGTCAGCTGTACGGATTAATGACATACCGTCTTGTGTGTTGTTAGCAGCTACGTTTAGACCGCTTTCACGTGCACGCATGCGAGTTGCGATTGCAAGACCTGCTGCATCGTCAGCAGCGTTGTTAATGCGTTTCCCGCTTGATAAACGGTCCATTGCAGTGCTCATTTTTGCTTGGTTTTGGCGCATATATTCTTGTGTGCGCATACTGTTAATGTTTGTATTAATTCTCATGTGAAAGAACCTCCATTTTTTTATATTGATTTTTCTGCAAATTGAAAAACAGCAATATACAAAAAAATCGATTTCGAGATTTATTGTAATCCTTGCTATGATAGGTGTCAACTAAAAATTCGGATTAATGAATATGGAAAAATAGTATTTTAACAATTTAGCCATTTTTTTATTACAATTTTATCAAAAAGGATTATTGCAAACTTTTTTAAAAAACTCTAATATTAGATTATCTTTGTTTACCAAAAAGGTGATATTATGGAGATTGGGAATATAGTAAAAGAAGTTCTTTCTTATAAGAAGGGACAAATCGAGAGAAAGTTAAGCAGTCCGCAAGCATTCGTTAGCAGTCGCTTTCAAGAAACGTTGCAAAGTGCTGTAGTAAAGGAAGGAAAAGCGAATGAGCAGACTAAAACGAAAAGTGAACAAGTAGAAGATAAAAATCCGCCTGTGGAAACGTCTAAGCGAAAGGAAGCTGAGCCGGTTCAAGTTGCACAGAAAGAAATGGTACGGCGTTTCCCAGAATTGCGTGATGAGACTGCTGATATGTGGGGGTTAACGAAGAAGTATAATATTCAAAAAATACGTTCCGAACATGAAGGGAAGTATATGGATATTATTGATCGGGTGAGTCGTACATATGGAATTCCGAAAACATTAATTCAAAAAATGATTGAAGTAGAATCGGACTTTAATCCGAAAACGGTATCCCACGCTGGTGCGAAGGGATTAATGCAGCTCATGCCAGAAAATGTGAGAGAACTTGGTGTGCAAAATCCATTTTCACCAGCGGAAAGTATTGAAGCTGGGGTAAAAGAGCTCGCTGGGTATTTGAAAAAAAATAACGGCGATCTCGTTTTAGCGCTTGCTTCTTATAATGCTGGCCCCGGCAATGTAAGAAAGTATGGAGGTGTGCCTCCGTTTAAAGAAACAGAAGGATATATTAAAAAAATATTAAATATCGATGTTTCAAAATAAAAAATTTCATCACATACAAGAAAGATATGAAATTGTTGTGAACATGATAGGGGAGTTGGCTAGATTTGAAATTACAAGATGATATTCCGTTAACAATTTATTTTGAAATTGGCAAAACGAAAAAGAAAATTGAAGATCTGCTTCATATTACGAAAGGGACATTGTATCGTCTTGAAGATTCAACGAAAAATACGGTTCGTCTTATGCTGGAGAATGAAGAGATTGGTACCGGGAAAATTTTGACGAAAAACGGAAAAATGTACGTTGAAATTGTTGAATTGAAAGGATAGGGAAGGGGATTTTCATGAGTGGCGATAAATTAAGCCAAGAGCAAATTGATGCGCTGCTGAAGGCGATGAATGATGGGTCGGAGATGCCTGTTTTCGCGCAAGAGGCAGATAAGAAAGAGAAATTTCAAGAATACGATTTTAATAGGCCAGAGAAATTTGGTGTGGAGCATTTACGAAGCTTACAAGCGATTGCAGCGAGTTTTGGAAAGCAAACGTCACAGTCGCTTGCGGCGCGGATGCGCATTCCAATTGAACTAGAGCCATCAACTGTAGAACAAGTTCCATTTACAAGTGAGTATGTGGAGAAAATGCCGAAAGATTATTATTTATATTGCGTGATTGATCTTGGATTACCGGAGCTTGGGGAAATTGTAATTGAGATGGATCTTGCATTTATTATTTATATTCATGAATGTTGGCTTGGCGGGGATAGTAAGCGTGATTTTTCTATACGTAGACCGCTAACAGCGTTCGAGTTTTTAACACTTGATAATGTTTTCTCGATTCTTTGTAAAAATTTAGAGCAATCATTTGAAAGCATTGTAGCGATTCAGCCGAAGTTTGTGACGACGGAGACGGATCCCAATGCATTAAAGATTACGACAGCGAGTGATATTATTTCCTTACTTAATGTGAATTTGAAAACAGAGTATTGGAATACGACCGTTCGCATTGGGATTCCGTTCTTATCTGTTGAAGATATTATGGATAAGTTAACATCTGAAAATATTGTGGAGCATTCTTCTGATAAGCGGAAAAAGTATACGTCAGAAGTAGAAGCAAAGGTTCATCAAGTGTATAAACCGATTCATATAGCGCTAGGTGAACAGAAGATGACAATTGGCGAGCTGGAGCAAATTGAAGAAGGTGATATTATCCCGCTTCATACGAAAGTAACCGATCAATTGTGCGGTTATGTTGACGGGAAACATAAGTTTAATTGCTTTATCGGAAAAGATAAAACGCGTAAAGCATTTTTGTTTAAAAGTTTTGTAGAATAGGAGGGATTGTATGAAGCATGAAGTGTCACCTGTATCATTAATGAGTTTAGAAGAATACGCAATTCAGCGGGAGGAGCAAGCGAAAGCACATATTGATACCGTTTCGGATATTTCAATTGAGCTCGGTGTGAAACTTGGGAAAGCGTCGGTTCAGCTTGGCGATGTGAAGAATTTAAAAGTTGGTGATGTACTCGAGGTTGAGAAAAACCTTGGTCATAAAGTCGATGTATATTTAAGCGATATAAAAGTCGGCATTGGAGAAGCAATTGTGATGGATGAACAGTTTGGTATTATTATTTCAGAAATTGAAGCCGATAAGAAACAAGCTGCGCTTTTAAAGGCGCAAAGACAAGTACAGGAAAAAGAGTAGAGGAGGAGTCATATGTCGTATATGACGACCTTATTGCAAGTTGTATTACTGTTTGGTGTTCTCGGGTATGGTGCGTACTATATGACAAAGAGGACGCGCAAACAGCAGTTTTTTAAACAAGGCGAGAACGGTCATATTCAAGTAAAGGACGGCTTGTATTTAAATCACCAAACGAGCGCCTTTTTATTTGAAGTGGACGGAAAGCAAGTGTTCACTGTTGTAAGTCAGAACGGTGTACAATCTGTGCAATTAACAGGAAATCAGTTTCAACAAGCGCTAGAAGATGCGGTAAAGAGTGAAATGAAAAAAGTAGAGGATCCATCATGAGAATAAAGAAAAATTTATCGTTAGTTGCGGTCATTTTTGTATTTTCTATTATTTTTTCTATTATTTTTGCAAATCCAGCGTATGCGGAGCCAAATGGCTTTATTGATTTTGAAAATGGGAAAGAGTTTACGAGCAATTCAAGTGTACAGTTATTTGCACTTGTAACGCTTTTATCACTATCTTCTTCTATTGTTCTTCTTTTCACGCACTTTACATATTTTATGATTGTCCTTGGGATTACAAGACAAGGGCTTGGCGTCATGAATTTACCACCAAACCAAGTGCTTGTTGGTTTAGCACTCTTTTTATCGCTATTTACGATGCAGCCGGTGTTAGGGCAATTAAAAGGTGATGTGTGGGATCCGATGACGAAGGAGAAAATAACAGTTAGCCAAGCGGCTGAAAAGACCGCGCCTATTATGAAGGAGTATATGGCTAAGCATACGTATAAGCATGATTTAAAAATGATGCTGAAAGTGCGCGGAGAAGAGTTGCCGAAAAATATGAAAGACATTTCGTTATTTACGCTCGTTCCATCGTTTACATTAACGCAAATTCAAAAAGGTTTGCTGACGGGGATGTTCATTTATTTAGCGTTTGTCTTTATCGATTTAATTATTAGTACGCTATTAATGTATCTTGGGATGATGATGGTGCCGCCGATGATTTTAAGTTTACCGTTTAAAATACTCGTTTTCATATATTTAGGTGGATATACAAAAATCGTCGATATTATGTTTAAAACGGTCGCCTAAAGCGGGCAAGATTTTGATGTTATGTGATAGGAGTCATATAAATGAATACATCACCAATTATAGATATTTTCCAATCCTTTTTTTATAAAGGAGTGATGATACTATTGCCGATTGCAGGCGTTAGTATGGTTGTTGTTGTCGTGATTGCTGTTATAATGGCGATGATGCAAATTCAAGAACAAACGCTGACCTTTTTGCCAAAAATGGCGAGTATTGTGCTTGTGATTATCATTTTAGGTCCGTGGATGTTTCAAGAATTAACGACACTTATTTTAGATTTGTTTGATAAAATTCCGTCGCTACTGCGCTCGTATTAAAGATGGGTGAATGAAATGAATATGGAGTTATGGGCAGCTACATTTTTTGCATTTTGCCGTATTACGTCATTTTTATATTTTTTACCGTTTTTTTCAGGGCGTTCTGTTCCAGCGATGGCAAAGGTTACATTTGGATTAGGGCTTTCGATTACAGTGGCTGACAAAGTGGATGTTTCTCATATTCAAACCGTATGGGATGTAGTAGCATACGCCGGAACACAAATTGTAATCGGTTTAGCGCTGTCAAAAATCGTCGAAATGCTGTGGAACATTCCGAAAATGGCAGGTCATATTTTAGATTTTGATATTGGATTGTCACAGGCGAGTTTATTTGATGTGAATGCCGGGGCACAATCGACTTTATTATCAACGATTTTTGATATATTTTTCCTCATTATTTTTATTTCATTAGGCGGCATTGATTATTTCGTTGCCACGATTTTAAAGTCGTTTCAATATACAGAGGCGATTTCAAAATTGCTCACAACAAACTTTTTAGATAGTTTGCTAGCGACATTATTATTTGCGATTACATCAGCGGTAGAAATTGTTCTTCCGCTCATGGGGAGCTTGTTTATTATTAACTTTGTTCTCATTTTAATTGCAAAGAACGCACCGCAATTAAACGTCTTTATGAACGCATATGTCATTAAAATTACGTGCGGGATTTTATTTATTGCGATGAGTGTACCAATGCTCGGCTATGTTTTTAAAAATATGACGGATACGTTGCTTGAGGAATATACAAAACTATTTAACTTTTTCTTAACAAAGTAGGGGGCGCATATGGCAAAGGATAATAAAACAGAAAAGGCCACCCCGCAGAAGCGCAAAAAATCGCGTGAAGAAGGGAATATTGCCCGAAGTAAAGATTTAAATAATTTATTCTCGATTCTCGTACTAGCAGTTGTCGTTTATTTTTTTGGAGATTGGCTTGGCTATGAAATTGCCAATTCTGTTGCGGTGCTGTTTAATCAAATTGGTAAAAATGCCGATACGACGGAGTATTTCTATTTAATGGGAATACTGCTTCTGAAAGTATCAGTACCCGTTTTCATCCTCGTTTATGCGTTTCATCTGTTTAATTATATGATCCAAGTTGGTTTTTTATTTTCGTCTAAAATTATTAAACCGAAAGCATCGCGCATTAATCCGAAAAATTATTTTACGAGATTATTTAGCCGGAAAAGTTTAGTCGATATTGTAAAGTCATTGTTTTATATGGTGTTAATCGGCTATGTTGCGTACGTTCTGTTTAAAAAGAATTTAGAGAAAATTGTCAGTATGATTGGGTTTAACTGGACCGCATCACTAACAGAAATTATTAGCCAAATTAAATTGATTTTTTTAGCCATTTTAATCATTTTAATTGTTCTTTCTATTATTGATTTCATTTATCAAAAATGGGAGTATGAGCAAGATATTAAAATGAAAAAAGAAGAAGTAAAGCAAGAGCATAAAGATAATGAAGGAGACCCGCAAGTAAAGGGAAAGCGAAAAAACTTTATGCATGCTATCTTACAAGGAACGATTGCGAAGAAAATGGATGGTGCAACGTTTATTGTTAATAACCCAACACATATTTCCGTAGCGCTTCGCTACAACAAACATGTGGATGCTGCGCCAATTGTTGTCGCAAAGGGAGAAGATGAGCTCGCATTATATATGCGTACGCTTGCTAGGGAACAAGAAATACCAATGGTAGAAAATCGCCCGCTTGCTCGGTCCTTATATTACCAAGTGGAAGAAGATGAGGCGATACCAGAAGATTTATATGTAGCTGTCATTGAAGTTATGCGCTATTTAATTCAAACGAAACAAATTGAAGTATAAAAGCGCGTTTGGAGGCGATCTCTTTGTTTAAGATAGATTCTGCAAGAACCTATTTTTCTATCTTTTTAGCAGCGTCATTCGTCGTGGCGCTCTTAATTCCACTTCCGCCCTTTATACTTGATATAATTATCGTCTTTTTATTAAGCATGGCAGTGCTTATTTATATGCGAGCAACAAGTATTAAAGAGTGGGACGAATTAAAGTCATTTCCGACCATGCTGTTATTAATCGGGATTTTCCGCGTATCGATTAACGTTTCGACAACGCGGGCGATTTTAACAAACGGGAATGCAGGTCATGTTATTGAAGAGTTTGGTCAGTTTGTAATTGGTGGGAACTTATTAATTGGTATCGTTATTTTTACGGTGTTAATTATTTTCCAGTTTATTGTTGCAAATGGTGCATCTCGTACCGCTGAAGTTGCAGCTCGTTTTACACTGGATTCTTTACCAGGGAAGCAAATGTCTATTGATGCTGATTTAAACCAGCGTATTATTACAGAAAAAGATGCACAAGACAAACGAAAAAAATTAAATATGGAAACAGAGTTTTACGGAGCGATGGATGGTGCCGGAAAGTTCATTAAAGGGGACGTTATTTTCGGGATTGTCATTTTATTCGTGAACATTATTTTCGGCTTAATTGTCGGCATGATGCAGCAGGGGATGAGTTTTTCTGAAGCTGCGCTTCATTATACGCAGTTAACTGTCGGCGATGGAATCGTCAACCAAATCGGTTCATTAATGCTTGCGATTTCAACAGGGATTATCGTAACGCGAGTATTTGACGGTTCACCTGATACAGTAAGTGAAGGAATCTTTAAAGAGTTAATGGCGCATGAAGTTGTTGTCTATGCGCTTGGCGGTCTCTTTATGGCAATGGGGATCTTTACGCCGCTTCCATTCTTACCATTTGCGCTTGTTGGTGGCGGAATTATTTTCTTAGGCATTCGCAATAAAAAACGTATGGAAAAAGAAAAAGAAGCGGAAATGCAAAAAGAATTAGAAATGATTCAAAACGATGAAGATCAGCTAAAGCAAGTGGAAGATTCATTCGGTGTATTTACAGATAAATATCCAATCATCGTCGAACTTGGCTTGGATTTAGCGGCGCTAGTTAAGCAGAAGATTAATGGGGAAACAGCCCGTGATAAAGTTGTTCTCATGAGGAAATCGATTATTACAGATCTTGGGATCAATGTACCAGGAATTAACTTTAAAGATAATACGAGCTTTAGACCGCGCGGGCGCTATATGATTCGAATTAAAGGAGCGAAAGTTGCTGAAGGGGTGTTGAAATCGGGTTATTTATTAGCGCTGAAGACGCCTAATGTGATGGCTGATTTAGATGCAGAACCAGCAAAAGATCCAATATTTGGTGAAGATGGATATTGGATTTTAGAACATATGGTACAAGATGCACAGATGAAAGGGTACCAAGTATTAGAACCACTCAGCATCTTAATTACACATTTAGATGTTATTATACGTCGCAATCTTCATGAGTTAATTCAGCGTCAACATGTGAAAGATTTAATTCAATCGCTTGAAAACGACCACGGTGTTCTATTAGAAGAAATTAAGAAGAAAGAAATTGATTTATCACTTGTTCAAAACGTGATTAAGCAGCTTTTAAAAGAAGGAATTTCAATTCGGGATTTACCAACAATTATGGAAGGGATTATTGATGGAAAAGAAGTTTATCAAAATCACGTTGATGGGGTTACTTCATTTGTGCGCGAATGTATTTCAAAAGTCATTTGTGAACATGCGAAAAATCCTGATGGGAAAATTTATGCGGCGCTATTCTCTGATTCTCTTGAGTTAGATGCAGATGTTGTGAATAACTCCTATCAAGGTTATTTATTAAACTGGGATTTAGAATTGGAAACGCGCGTTATAGAACAAGTACAGCACATCTTTAAACAAGCGCGTTTAATGGGAAGAGAGCCCGTTTTATTAACGCGCCGCAAAGATTTTCGATTTGGGATTGTAAGACTTCTTGAACGATATCAAATAGAAGCAAAGGTGTTATGTATTAGTGAACTTGCGCCAGAAATTGTTGTAGATCAAATTGCTTATATCGAATAGTAAGGAGGTGAGATTGTGGAAATGAACGAGAAAAAAGAAGCGCTTAAGCTCATTAAGGCTGCTTCAAAAAACGAATTATACCGCAAATTGTTTGAGCAATATGGTGATAATTATTATTATGTCGTCGATGAAAGTGTAAAGCGAAGTATTCCGTTCTTTTGGAAAAAGAAATATGAAATGTTGGTTGCTTTTCCAGAAGATAAGAAAAAGGAAGAGGAGACAAAAGTGCCAGAATTTCATGAACAATTGATGGGGGCTGTTCATGAAGGTTCAACGGAAGTTACGCGGGCAAACGATATTGGAGAGGTGCTTCATAATTTAGAACATCGAGTGACTTCGATTCCGTACGCAGCCATTCAGATGGGAAATAGTGAGGAATGGGCCAGAAAGAAACAGCGATTATTACAAATGTTCGAGCGAGGAATTACGGTTGTGAAACAGACGGCGCAAGCGCAGCATCCGAAAGGAAAGCCGCAACATATGACGCCTGCTGAACAGGAGCGCGAGGAAGTTCTCGTGAAAGAAAGGACTAAACAATCTGTACCATTTATTATTCAAAAAGTGATTCGTCTGCTAGAACAAAATGAAGTTGAACCATATTTTATTAACGCATATGCGGAAAAAATGAAAATGAAGTTTAAACATGCGACGATGATTACAGAAGAAGAAGTGATCACGTTTATATTGGAAGATATGGAGTCGCATTTTTATACAGAAAATATATTTGAAAAAGATGTACAAACGATTGCTTTAATTGGACCAACAGGAGTGGGAAAAACGACAACAATTGCCAAAATGGCTTGGCAGCTTCATGGTCAAAAGAAAACGGTTGGTTTTATTACAACGGATCATTCCCGAATTGGAACGGTGCAACAGTTGCAAGAGTATGTGAAAGCAATTGGGGCAGAAGTAATTGCAGTTCGTGATGAAGCGGCTATGGAAAGAGCTCTTACGTATTTTAAAGAAGAGGTACGCATGGATTATATCTTCATTGACACAGCTGGGCAAAATTATCGTACAGCAGAAACAGTCGCAGAAATGATTGAAATGATGAAACGAGTGAATCCTGATTCTATCTGTTTAACATTATCAGCGTCGATGAAAAGTAAAGATATGATTGAAATCATTACGAATTTTAAAGAAATTCATATTGACGGAATTATATTTACAAAGTTTGATGAAACAGCAAGTAGCGGTGAGTTGTTAAAAATTCCAGCAGTCTCATCAGCTCCGATTGTCTTAATGACAGATGGGCAAGATGTGAAGCAACATATACATATCGCTACAGCAGAACATTTAGCAAAACAGATGTTATATACATCATAAGAAAAGAGGTGTAGAATAAGGCACTTGTCTTATTCAAATTCGTATGAACGGTATTTATATAGGTTCTATGGGTATGATGAATTACATACAGTGCATTAATGTACATGCAAATAACGTAGCAAACGCACAAACACCTGGTTTTAAAGCGGAAAATCTAACTTCTAAAGTATTTGATTCACAAAATACGTACCGTCTTGGAGATGGACCAAGTACATCGGTTGGTACAACGGATTATGCAGTTGTGCCAGCCGCAACACATGTGAATTTAATACAAGGAAGTGTGCAAATTACAAATCGTCCTACAGATTTTTACTTAGATGATGGGACATCGGGAACTGCCTCATTTTTTGTGACTTCCAAAGGTGGAGAAACATTTTTAACGAGAGATGGTCAGTTTACAATAAATGAGGATCGCTATTTACAAACATCATCGGGTGCTTATGTCCTTGGAGAGAATCATGAGCGTATTCGTATTCCGGAAGGGACAAAGGTCAAAGTGCAAGAAGACGGTATGCTATATGACGCGGTGTCACAAAATCATATTGCTCGTTTGCAAACGAAGATGGTAAATACGGAAGTAAATGCACGCCTTGTGCAGCGAGAAAATAAAAGCTTTACACTCGCAGAGGGGGATATTGCTGATTTGCCAAATGGAACAGGAGCGGTTCGTAACTACATGCTAGAAAATTCAAATGTAGATATGACGAAAGAAATGGCAGATATTATGACCAATCAAAAGATGGTCCAAGCTTCACAACGTATTATGACATCATTTGATAAAATTTATGAAAAAGAAGCGAATGAAATATTACGTTAATTTAAAAATCCCATTCTTTAGTAGAGAAGAATGGGATTTTTTCATAAATCATTCGTATTAAATATGAATGATTCGTTTTGCTTTTTCTGCTAGTTGTAAATCATGCGTTACAAATACAACCGTTTTGCCGTTATCGTTCATTTTTTTTAAGAGGTCAAATACTTGATCTCGATTTTTTTCGTCTAAATTACCTGTTGGTTCATCCGCGAAAACATAGTTGCACTTTTTAATAAGGATGCGAGCTAAAGCAATTCTTTGTTGTTCACCACCGCTTAATTCAAAGATTTTCTTCTTTTCATAGCCAACAAGATTTACTTCTTGTAAAGCGGCTTTTATTTTTTCACGTTTATTCATATGAGGCTGATACTTTAAAGCAATCAATAAATTTTTTTCAACTGTTTCATTTTCAATTAATGCATAATTTTGGAATAAGTAACCAAATTCGTTCCTTTGTAAGAGTAAAATTTGTTTTTTAGTAGGATTTGTAATCTTATCAATAATAATATCACCAGCGTCCGCTTTTTCTAATAGCCCCATTATGTTTAATAATGTTGTTTTACCACGACCGCTTTCTCCAACAATAGCAACAAAATCTTGATCTTCAATTTTTAAATGAAAGTTTTCTAGTATTTTTTTTCCGCGAAATTGTTTATGAATATTTTTTAATTCAATCAATGTTAATGCTCTCCTTTTATAATGGAATGGAATGTGTTATTACTAATTTTTTGATCAAATACAGTTCCAAAAACAAATTCTAAAAGTATGACAAACAGTCCTGTTAAGAAAGGGAGTATGTTACCAAGATAGACATACATGCTGATCGTTGGAATAAAGTTAATCGCAAATAGCAACAAAATAAGCGAAGTATTTCTAGCAAAAGCGCTATATCCAAATAATTTTTGTACATATAGTTTAAATTTATTTTTTTGATAATATGTTGCTACTACATTATAGGTTAAGAGCAAGTTGGATAAGATGAGTGTCACAATAAAAATTGTTATCTTCTCTTTCTCTCTTTTTAAATCTTGAATTGCTTGACCGTGCTTATCATAGAGTGAATCTACATGTTGAATGGATGACTGAACGTTGCTGTTAGAAATAGTCGGCAAAATGGTGCTATAAGCATCATGATTGTCGGAATAAAAATAGAAACATCTTGAAACATAAGATAAATAGAAGGAATTATCGAAATAACCAGTATCGATAATTGCAATTGGATCGGTAACGATATTGTTATGTTCTACTTCCGCATTTGGATCATAAGTAAAGTAGTTTTGGTGATCTTTCACGTAGATCACATTGACAGATAGATCTTGTTCCTTCGTTGTATTTTTCGCTTTCCCTAGTGCTTCATTATAAATATTTTCGACTTCCACTTGTTGAAAATAAAAATGCTGCCGGTAATTTTTCTTAATTTCTTTTTCAAACTTCCTTAGTTTTTCTGGAACAAGTATATTCATGACATTCTTTTTTCTTATTATTTTTTTATCCATTGTACCATCTACGGAATCAATCGGGTTATAGTGTAGATAATTTTCATTGATTGTTATGCTTTTTCCATTTGGAGAGAGAGCCGGGTCCTCACCATTTGCATTTAAATGATATGTGTATTCACCGTTCACTTTATAATAGTTTGAAGCATCTATGAGAAAGCCTTTATGCTCTTTTTCCATTTTTGTATAGAAGTCTTTTATCAGCTTACCTGTTTGATATTCTATTTTTCTATCATGCTCACCATTAAAAGTTACCGAAGTAGCGTACATGTTTTTTGTCTGTTTCCATGAAGATAAACTAGCTAATTTTTGATTTAGCTCGTTTGCTAGTTCGTTCCATTGATGAACAGAGAAAAGAAGAACGAAAATAAAGGTGAGCTTTAGGCCATAATTTAAAATCATAATAAGAGTATAAGGCTTTTCTCCTTTTATTTTGGAGACATTGGTGTTATTAGAAAATAGAAAAACAATCATAAAAATAGCAGGGATTGTTAATGTGAACACAAATAAAAGTGTAAAAATCCAAAATAGGCATGTTAAGTACAAAAAGTAATTTGTACCATTATGTAAAAGGGAATAGATGCTAGCTAACAAATATCCTGTGAAACTAGCAAGTACGATAGGCTTTGTTAGCAATAAGAAAACATGCGCAATGATTCTCGAGATAGAATATCCAAATACTCTTATAATGCTTAATTCTTTTAATCGATTTATTAGATAATGAGCAATGGCAATGTAAAGGCAGAGAATCACTAAGCCAATGATTATCATTTGGGATACATTGAAATGAAACATAGAAGGATGATTCTCACTAAACACTTCTGCATTCGCAACTTCTTTATTTAACTCGGTTACTAAATCGTGAATTTTCTGTTTATCTTGGGTAGAAACATAATATAGACCATTCCCACTGAAATTTGTATTGGAATCTAAATGCTTAATTGTCATGTTTAATTGTGGATCAATTTGTTTGATTACACCACTTTGCTGTTTATCTTTGCTTTGCGATGTACTAAGAAATTCCCCTGAATGTAGCGTCGGTAATGTTCCTTCCTTTATGTCCACTTGGTTATGTAAACTTACGTCTGTTGTATATATCGTAAGATTTTTTTCACTTGTAAAAATGTACTTTGAAATACTAACATCATATTTTTTTGCTATTTTTTGAAAGAATGCAATGTAATTTTCTGAATGTGGCTTTGCATCTTGGAAATTTAATAAAATACTTGTTGTATTTTTATATAATAGTTGATTTGTTTTGTATTCTTTAAAGGTGTCCAATCCGAAAATTCCTAGTAGGAATAATAAAGTGGTAAACAAGATATAAATGATTTTTCTCATAATTATTTCTCCCTAAAATGAACTTTTTCCCAATCATATCATTAAATATGTGGAAAGAGAAGCCGTGATCAAGTGATTCAGAAGAAAGGAATCGTAATAGTGAAAAACAAGAGGAGCAAAACTCCTCTTGTTTTTTTCGTTATTATTTATGATCGTAGTATGCTTTATTTGTACCTTCAGATGTCCATGGTAGTTGCGCTGTACTAAACACATTTTTTGCTTTCCATCCGCCACTTTTGTAATCACCTTTTCCATTTACAACAGAAGCATGGCCTTGTGCAGAGTAATGTTTATAAGATGAGTACACATTTTTATCTTTCTTTCCACGAATCCAATAGCCTCCGTCAACTTTGCCAGACGTTACTGATTTGACAGTACTATTTTCATCTTGAACATAACTAGCTGTTAATTGATCGTTTGCTTTTACAATTTCGTATTTCCCAAAAGATTGTTCAGCAGCTAATGCTCCTCCTGCTCCCAATAAAGCAAATCCAGCTGCTAGCGTTCCAATAGCGACTTTTTTAAACATAAAAATTCCCCCTTAACTAAGTGTAAGAACTGCAAATCAAACATACCATGTTGTATACATAATTTTAATATGTGAACGGTTGATAAAAAACGAATGGAATATTCTGTTTATTTTTTATAAAAATTCCAAATATTATTGACTATTTTCTTGCTTCTTTCTATATTAGTAGATATCACAATGGCCACTAAGAAATGACAAAGCAGTTTTTAATCCGTGGGGACAATCTAAGCGGCTGATGAGCCCTACCAATCGGGCTGTTACTGCCTTAATTTCGTTCATGTTATAACAGGAAAACAGAGGCAAAAAGATAGGGAGGAGGCAGGATGATGAGTAGAGCAAAAGTACAATTCGCGATGCAAGATGATGAAACATTTCGCCAAGGCGTGAAAGATTGTTTGCCAACTGTACTAGGATATTTAAGTATTGGTATTGCAGCTGGTGTAATCGCCAAGACAGCTGGCTTTTCTATTATAGAAATCGCTTTTATGTCGACGCTTATTTATGCTGGTTCTGCACAATTTATACTAGCTGGTATGTACGCTGCTGGAGCTTCGGCATCAGCTATTATTTTTACCGTTTTCTTTGTGAATTTACGTCATTTATTAATGAGTGCTGCGCTAGCTCCATATTTTTTACAAGTACCATTCATTAGAAATATAGTAATTGGTTCACAAATTACAGATGAAACATTTGGTGTTGCTGTGCAGCACGGAGTGAAAAAGGGATATATAGGAGAAAGCTGGATGTTCGGGTTAAATGTAACAGCATATATGAATTGGATTATCGCTACGATTATTGGTGGGCTTTTTGGAGAGTGGATACCAGATCCGCATACGTACGGGATGGATTATGCCCTCCCTGCGATGTTTATCGGCTTATTTGTTCTGCAATTCATAAGCAGCAAACCGAAACGAATGATCCATCTTAGTGTTGCTGTAGCTGCAATCATGATTGCATATAGCGCTCATTTCTTTATGCCAGCGAGCATAGCTGTCATTATCGCAACGCTTACAGCAGCAACGATAGGAGTGATGATTGAGAAATGGAAATTAGATTAGATGTGTTGTTTCTTTTAATAGGAGCTGGACTTGTTACATTCATTCCACGCGTCCTGCCCCTTATTGTATTTCAAAAATTTCAAATTCCAGATTGGGTATTAAAGTGGTTACAGTACATACCGATTGCAATATTAGCTGCTCTTCTTGCGCAAGTATTACTGATGAATGAAACGATGCAGTGGGACTATATGATTGCTGCAATTCCGACATTTCTCGTCGCTATTTATACAAGGAGCTTATTAGGAACCGTATTAACAGGAGTAATTGTGATTATTTTGTTACGTTTGTTTTTATAACAAGGAATTTTAAGGAATGATATCGAAACATGTAGTAATAAAGCTTAGAATAGGGGTGGTGTTATGATTCTTTTCACAGTAGGTATTGTTTTATTTACATTATTTATTTTCTTTCTCATTGGTTTTATTACCTTTACAATGTTTGTGAACAAAGCAACACCACAAATATATTATACACCTTGTAATGTGGCATCTGGGCAGTCTTATAGAGAGAAGAGTAGAAGAAAGAAAAGCTGATGGAGGCTTTTCTTCTTTTCTTTTGAATTTTTTTATAATTAAGTTAGTTGTATAACTAACTTATAAGGGAGAGATTTAGTTGGCAAAACCGAATGTCATTCATAAGCAACAATTGTTGCAAGCAGCAAAAACATTAATTGCGGAGCGAGGAATGGAGAAATTAACGTTAAAGGCTATAGCAGAAAAGGCAAATGTGACACAAGGGACGGTTTATTATCACTTTAAAACGAAAGAGCAACTATTACTTGAGGTGACAGAATCATTTTGTCAGTCAGCGTGGGAGGAGATGGATGAAGGGTTTCAGGTTGAAAAAGCTCTGCAATCAGCAAAAAGTAGGTGTACAAAAGACTCTGTGTATCATCATTTATTTTTTCAACTATTGGCAAGTAGTTTACAGAATGAATCGATGAGAGAAACGATTGGAGAACTATTACATTATGAAAATGAAAAACTACAGGTAGGATTACAAGGGATGTGGGAAAAATCACCGATTGAAGGAATTACATTTGAAACTTGGAGTATCATGTGTAATGCCCTTATAGATGGATTGGCACTACAAGCGTTATATAATCCAAAGTTTTCTACAGAAGAAGCATATAATGGGGTAAACAAATTAATACAACATGTAGGAGTATAGATAAAGGAGGAGAAAACATTGAACGGTAAATCATGGATTACAATTATTTTTTCAATTGGTGTTTGGTTTATGGCTTCTCTATTTTTTATCTTATTTGGTTCTTACGTATTAGTTGAAATCACATCAAGCTTATTTCTTCCTATGCTTCTTATTTTGGAGATTGGTACAGCAATAGCATTATATGTAGTGTTACGGTTTTATCAAAAAATAGATTCTTCCCGATATGCCGCTATAAAACTAGGGATTTTTGGAACGGGAATTGGTTTGCTTCTCGATTCCTTTCTTTTATATTATGCTTCGACGCTCTTTCCGCAACTATCACTACAGCAAATGATTTCTTTCACAATCTGGATGGTTTTTGCATATGTACTGTATTTATTTATACCTGTTTGGATGGAGCGAAAACGGATAAAAGAGCTATCTTAAGTGGATAGCTTTTTTACAAGTTTACATATTAGAAATAGCTTGCAGCAACATTCCAAAGAGAAAACTGATAAAGGAAAATACACCGACACATATGGAAACAATTCGATTATTTCGCCATTCTTTCACACAAACGATAAATCCTAAAATGCAAAGAAAATACCAAATAGGAAGGAAAAGAAAATCACTTATGTAATTTGGAAGCAGTGTATAAAAGTGTGTTAACACTAAAATCCAATGCATGAGAACAAGGGACATCACAATAAGAGAATATCGATAAGGACGACCTAAATAGGTTCCCCTTTTTAACGTGATACATATAAAAGCAAGTGCTAATATGACAATGAAAATAATGAAGGTAAGTAAAAGTAATGTCATAGATATATGAAAACTCCTTTAAGAGAGGTTTTATTTAGTATATTACGTATTCTTTTGAAATGAAATAGATGTTTCAACAAGATATATTCGTGCCGTTCGTTTCAGAATAATAAGAACCCCCACTTCAAAATGATTTGAAGTGGGGGTTCTTATCTTTCCTCTAAGCTCTTAACTGGAACAGTTAATTCATGTTCTGGATTTGCGGCATCATAAATGCGGGCTGTTTCACTGTTTTCATCAACATGTTGAATCATAACAGGCATACCTTGAAAACTAACATTTGCTTGTTCTGCGGATTCGGAAATCTCTTTTGCACGTTGTACATTCATTTTACATTCCTCCCATCTTTACTATTTTTGCTAAAGGGAAGGAATAATATACCAAATTGAGACATATTTAAAGCTTTTGTATGGATTGTAATGTTTCTTTAATAAATCGAGAAAGTGTCGAATTAGGAAATGATTGTAAGAAAATGGGATCGAATTGTATAATAAGTGTAACACAATTTAACCTTAAGGGGGAGAGAGTATAATGGGAGATGTAAGTATAGAACAAAATGATCCGAGGATAAAAATTGCAACGAGAAACATTCTTTTCATGATGGTTGCAAAAATTATATCTTTATTAGGAGCAGGGATTTATACGTTTGCAATGGGACTATATGTTTTAAAAACAACGGGTTCAGGAATAGGATTTGCAACTACGCTTATTTGCGGATCTGTTCCAAGAATGGTATGTGGCCCTATTGCCGGGGCAGTGGCGGATCGCGTTAACCGGAAATGGCTCATTGTCGGCATGGATTTGTTAAGTAGTTTGACGATGTTTACGATGTTTATTCTCGCTACTACATTTGAACCATCACTTTTCTTCATTTATATTTCAGCAGCGCTATTATCCGTTTGTGCAAGCTTTTATTCTGTTGCACTCACCTCGTCCATCCCGCATTTAGTGAATGAAGAAAGAATTCAAAAAGCGAATGCTTTAAATCAAACAGCGGATTCTTTATCAAGAATTTTAGCTCCAATCATTGGAGGAATGATATTTGGATTTTTTTCAATCACATCCTTTTTTCTCTTAAATGGTATCACATTCTTTTTAGCTGTTATTGTACAGTTATGTATCGCATTTCATTTGTATAAAAAGGAAGACACAGAAAATGATGAACCTTTCTTAACGAGTATAAAAGGAGGATTTACATATGTAAGACAGCAACAAGAAATATATGGATTAATGAAAATTGCGCTGTGGGTTAACTTTTTTTCGAGTGCACTTTTCGTTTCACTCCCATATATAATTGTTCAGAGCTTACATTTATCTGCAAAGCAACTGGGGATAATAGAAGGAATGTTAGCAGTTGGAATGTTAATTGGAGCGGCTGTTTTATCCGTTCGTAAGGAAATAAGTAATCCATTTCGCTCTGTTTATATTGGTTTATTTATATTTGCGAGTTTAAGCTTATGTACGGTAGTTCCATTATTAATAACGATTCCAAAAGTAGCAAGCTTTATTTACTACATAATTTTTGTCCTTCTTAGTGGGTTTTCTATGATGATTGTAAATATCCCGATGCAAGTACATATTCAAAAGACAATCAACCAAGCATACTTAGGTCGCGTGTTTGGCCTTCTTGAAACGATTGCGACCGCAATTGCACCACTTGGAATGATTATATATGGATTTTTATTAGATAGATTGCCAACGAGTATTGTCGTGATAACGTTAGGAACAGGGCTATTTTTCGTTGTATTCGTAGGAATTAAACAGCATGGGACGAAAAACAGAGTGAATATGTCAGCTTAAAATAGAAACATTTAGTTTGGATATGTAACGTTGCTTATGAGCATCTCGTAATCTTTTTTCGTTTTGAAAGTAGGATGTATGTATGTTACATTTAAAATGAAAAGCGTTGTAAAGAAAAAAGGAGAAAACATCATGAGAAAAATAAGTTTTGTTACGTTATTTCTGTTCGCTATCATGGCAGGATGTAGCAGTAACTATGATACGTATATTGAAACGGGTCTGACATCATTGCAAAATGAAAAATATAGTGATGCAGTGATGTGGTTTGAAAAAGCAGAAAAAGAAAAATCAGGAAGTGAAGCGAATTCATATAAAGAAGTTGCTCAATTTATGGACCACGGTGCAAATGCATTAAAAGATGGAAAGTATTTAGAAACAAAAGACGATGCAAATAAAGTGTTACAAATGAATATGGATGAGACGCTTGAAAAAGCTGTGAAGTCTAATGCCGAAAATATGCTTCAAAAGGCGAAAGATATTGAAGAAAAAGTAAACGCGAGGGCAGAAAAGAAACGAAAAATTGAAGAAAAAGGAATTGATAAACTGATTAAAGCGGTAGATAGCGTTGATGAGTTAAAAGAAAAGCAGAAAAAAGTTGGAGAAGCATTGGATAAACTTGAGAAAACACATGAAAAAATAGAAGCGAAAAAGAATCAATAGACTCATATGTTAAAAGTTGTGAGGCTGTCATTTATTATGACAGTCTCTTTTTGAATATTATTTGACATTTTTTGTAATTCGAAGATATATAAAGGGATATTTGTTAAGATGAATTTGTGAGACAGTTTCTACAAATCATAAGGGGGTTATGAAATGGGGAAATTAGATGGAAAAATTGCTTTTGTTACTGGTGCTGCAATGGGAAATGGTGCGGGAATCGCTCATGTATTTGCAGAATTAGGAGCGAAAGTATTACTCGTTGATATTTCCGAAAAGGTTCATGAAACAGCAAAGGAAATTGTAAGTAACGGGTTAGAGGCAGCTAGTTATCAAGTGGATGTAACGGATTTTACAGCCGTTAAAGAGATTGCAAAAGATGCATATGAAAAATATGGGAAGATTGATATATTGGTCAATAATGCGGGAGTCATTCGGCTTGCAAATTTCTTAGATATGTCGGATGAGATGCGTGATTTTCAATTCCAAGTAAATATTAATGGTGTGTGGAATTTTGCAAAGGCTGTTTTACCATATATGATTGAGAAAAATTACGGGAAAATTGTCAATATGTCGTCTGTAACAGGAACGTTAGTGGCAGATGAAGGAGAAACAGCTTATGCGACAACGAAAGCAGCCATTTGGGGATTTACAAAAGCGTTGGCGCGTGAAGTAGCAAAACATAATATAACTGTGAATGCAATTTGTCCAGGTTATATTATGACACCGATGGCCGAACAAATTGCAAATGAATCTGATCCAAATAAACCAAATACTGTTATTGATGGAATTGCATCAGGCGTTCCATTAGGACGATTAGGAAGAATTGAAGAAGTTGGACAGCTAGCTGGTTTTCTTGCATCGGATGAATCGAGTTACATAACCGGAACACATATCGTCATTGATGGCGGCAGTACATTACCAGAAACTATTTCTGTTGGTGTGGAATAATATACAAAGGAAAGAGAAATCTTTCTATTCGAAAGGTTTCTCTTTATAATAATTAGGAAATTCAATTTTGTTACAAAAAGTTGAATTTCCGACATTTTGCGAGAAAAAGGATTATAATAAAATCATAACCTATTACAAGGAAGTGTAACTATGAGTACTGTAGCAATTGTATATGGTATTATTCTTTCTGCTATTATTCTTTTATTTATTTTTGGAGTTTCACGTTATATTCACAAATGGAAAGAAGGGATTGCGAAGTTAAATCATATCGAAGAAGAATTCGCTGATTTCATGTTACATCACGGGAAGTAAAGAGGTTCATTTTTTAGAAAAATAATGTGAAGAATATCACAAAACATGCTTGGATGAGAAGGCATGTTTTTTTGTTATGCAAACGATTATAAGGAAGCAATTGTAATTATGTACGTTCAATCGATAGTATTTATTAAATCTGTAGTGACAAATGAAGCGTTCAGAAAAAAGTTATAATAAAATAATTTTATTATGTAAATAAAGAAGAGTGAGTCAATCTAACAATGAAATCATCAACTGAATATTTTGTAATTTTTTATCAAAAAAGCAGGAAAGAAGGAAGTGATTAGAGAAGTAAGGCTTTGCAAGATAAAATGGTGTGATAAAGGAGGCTGTTTGTATGTTTGAGGAAGAGAAAGAAGGGCTTATTGAAGTTCATAATGTGTATGAAGTTGTACCGCCAGATGGAACAATTATTGGCATGGCAACACCGGAAGAAATGGAAGTTGCAGCTGAATTAGAATTACAACATTATGCCTATTCTCGTTTATTAGAAGCGAATGTTCAGTTAGACGGTTCCTCCTATAAAGATGTACTTCAGGAGTTTCAGGAGTATGAAAGAAAATCCATGCATTTTTGGCGCTCATTACATAAGCGTTTAGCGGTACCGTGGGCATGGGTACTTCGCGTTGATGTTGCAAACGGCCCGATTTATGTAAATAACGGAAATTCGTATTACGATGATAATGAAGATGATGAATATGATGAATATGAGGAAGATTACGAATAGATGTAGGGGGAAGCAGAAGAACTGCTTCCTTTTTTATTTGTCATAATGATCACCTTCTAAGCTTGAAATATTTTTTGACAAACGAGTAGTAAACACCAAACGCCCACGCCAAGTAGTACAGATATATGAAGGGAGAAGGAGTGTTTTAAACCAAGATACACCACAAATAAAAGCAGCGCTGATGCAGGAAAGCCATATAATACACCAATTGCAAATTGACTTAAATCTTGTTTACTCCCGCCTTCAACAGAAAGCCAAAATAAGCTAAGCAAACTAATAAGGGGAAGAGCAGCAATGAAACCGCCAATTGTACTATAATGTTTCGCTAATTCTGTTACGCCCCCGATCATGAGAGCTGAAACAATGACTTTAACGAGGAAATGCATATTGGGCCTCCTTTGCAAGTATGGAAAAAGCTTGTTCAATTATTTGCTGTTCTTCTTTTGATAATTGGGATTCCAATATTTTTAATTTCTTTTCATCTAATAAAGTATGTTTTATGAGTGCTTCTTTCCCTTTAGCAGTCAATGCGAGATTCACGACTCGTTCATCTTTTTTATTCCGTTCCTTTAGAATAAGGTCTTTTTGAATGAGCCTTTTTACATGTTCGGATGCTGTATTATGAGAGAGATTTAGTTCAGATGCAATTTTGCTAATTGTTGTTTCTGCTTCTCGGGAAGTGATTTGAAGAATTCGAATCGCTTGATGAGATAGATTATTTTCATATTCGCATCGTAAATGGTAATAAATCGTTTCCCAGTTTTGATTGATATGTTTCATAATAAGAAAGTCCTTCCATTTTTTATTATATCGTATAATAAGATATAATCGTTTGTAAAGATGTAAATGTCTTTTTATTATAGAAAAAGTTTATTTTTCTTGAATTTTAAGGTACTCTTACTGTAAGGGCATACATATAGTAAGAGAGAGGATGATATCATTGAATACATTTAAATGGATTAGTCATGAAAAAATGTATGTAGATCAAATACATGTTGAAAAATGTGGTCCTCTTTCAGTTGGGGTTTATGGCGGGAATCAAGAAAGTGATGCGTATGAAAGAGGAGATGCAGTACTAGCTTGGTGGGATACGCAATTTGAATTTGTGATGATTTTTGATGCCCATCATAAAACGAAAACGATTCAATATATTATAGATGCAATTTCGGAGAGAAGAGAAAAGTTACAAGAATTGTTCTCATATCCTGTCCATCTGGCATTTCATCATACACATATGTATTTATTAGCACTCTTTACCGATGAATGGTTTATTGAGAAATGTGAACAAGAGAATGAAGAACTAGCTTGTTTGATTTGTTTACGAAAAGGTGAGTTCTTGTATTGGTTATCAGTAGGAGAGTGCTTTGCCTATTTATTTCACTCTGAACGAGAGAAGAACGGGAAAGGAAGGCTTAACCAGCCTAAATATTATGAATGTATAGGAAGAAGAAATATTTTTGCAGCGAATACACCTTGTTTTACTTCAGGAGTTCGTGGTTTAGAACGTGGAGTGAATCATATTGTAATGGTAACAGATGGAATTTTGGATTGCGATAAAAAAATGTTAGAAGATGATCAATCATTGTTTGAGGTATTACATAGCAGGGGATGCTTGCAAATTGAACCTGTGTTACAGAATGTTCTGAAATGGAAAGGTAGAGATTGCGCTACCATTATTGGATGGTCGATTGATACAGAAAAGAACAAACGTATAAAGGAATATAAATAGAAAAAGGAGCTCAGAGTATGTAAAAATCTGAGCTCTTTTTTTGTTTACCGAATGCGAATATGATAGCTTTTTAACCATTCGTTCGTTTGTAGCATATATTCCATTGTACTTCTCGCATCCAAATCATTGATTTCTTGATTCGTTTGATTTGCAATTGCAAGCAATGCGGAATGATCGATAAGTGAGAAGATTGGATTGTTTTTATTGCTACACATATCAAGCGTTAAATTGCGAATGGCTTGCAAGTAATTCGGATCTTGTGAAGTTGGATAAGCGCTCTTTCTTCGGTTGCGAACGTCATCTGGTAGAACGCTTTGTAATGCCCGACGTAAAATGCCTTTTTCAATATGATCAATCCGTTTTACTTCAAAAGGTACGTTCCATAAATATTCTACGAGTCGATAATCACAAAATGGTACGCGCACTTCAAAGCCAACCGCCATGCTCATGCGATCTTTTCGGTCCAGTAAAAACGGTAAAAATCTTGTTAAGAATAAATAAAACATTTGGCGTTGTTTTGCTTCTTTTTTATTTTCATCAGGGAGGATCGGAACTTCCTGAATGGCCTCTTGGAATCGATTATGAATATAATGATCAAGATTGGATTGTTTTTTTACTTCATTTTGTAAGAGGAAGGAAGAGTTTTTCCAGTTGGTGAGCCAAGGGAACTGATCTACATATAATAGTTCTTCTTGATGAAACCAAGGATATCCGCCAAATACTTCGTCAGCTGATTCGCCAGAAAGAGCAACAGTAGCGTCTTTTTTCATTTCCTGAAATAGTAAATATAGTGAAGTTTCTATCTCGCCGGCACCCGGTAAATCTTTTGCATAAAGTGGTACGAATAAATGATTTGCTAATTCTTCTGCATTGACAATAATATCGTGATGAGTTGTTCCGACATGTTCAGATACCCGTTTTACCCACGGGGCATCTAGACCAGTGCGAGAAAAAGTTAATTCAAAATCTTTGGCGCTGTTTACAAAGTCGATGGAATACGTATGAAGTGTTTTATTTTCCTTTGCAAATTCCTTTCCTGCTAGAGCAGTAATACCACTAGAATCTAAGCCGCCAGATAACATACAAACGAGAGGTACATCAGCAATGAGTTGTCGTTTTACAGTGTCTTGTAGAATGGAAAGAATATGTGAGGCTGTTTCTTCTGGAGTATCTGTATGTTCTTTACTTGTTAAAGTCCAATATCTTTTTACTGCCTTTTTATCTTCTGTAAATGTGATATAATGTCCGGCGCGCACTTCTTTTATATGTTTCAACACACCGCATCCTGGAGTTCGAAATGACCCGAGCCCAAATATTTCATTAATACCACTTTCGTCAATTTCAGCAGACACGGACGGGTGAGCAAGTAATGCTTTAATTTCTGAGCCGAAAATAATACTATCGTTGCGCTCTGTATAAAAAAGTGGTTTGACACCTAAATGATCTCGCGCTAAAAAGAGTTGCTGTTTTTGATCATCCCATATTGCGAAAGCAAAAATACCATTTAAATGTTGCACGCAGTCTTCTTTCCATTCCAAATAAGCATGGAGCAATACTTCTGTATCTGAACATGTTTCAAATGTGTGCCCATTCTTTTGTAAGATTTCTCTTAGTTCTCGAAAATTATAAATTTCACCATTATATGTGATGGCAAATGTATCATCACCAGCCTTATATGTTTTTGGCTGCGCTCCACCTTTAGGATCAATGACAATTAAACGACGATGTGCGAATGCTGCTCGCGGGGATAGCCAAAAGCCTTCTGCATCTGGGCCACGGTGTTTAATACGGTTTGCCATAGCCTGCAAAATATGCTGTTGATTTGAAAGGTCTTCTCTCCAATCGACCCAACCTGTAATTCCACACATATGTCTCATCTCCTAATTATAAAATAGTGATAGATTAATAAAATGAAATGTATAGCTAGATAAAATCTAACTTTATAAATAGTATACGAGATGAAATAAATTGTAGACTTGAGAAAATATTCTCAGAAATTTTTAGTAGAAAAGTAATCATGTTGTGTAATATACAAGATTGCATAGGAGTGTCCAAACAAAAATGGCATAAGATGCATTACATATAGTATGTTTTTATTTTGTCTAAACTTTACAATCTGTATAGATTATAAAAAAGATATCAATTTTATCCCGTTATTTTAGGACAGTAAGACTCTCGCCTAAGTTTTAGAGTGGGAGTAGGTGGCTCGTTTTATGATGATGAACTTTCTCGTTATCGAAGGCAGAATATGAAAAGGGGGTTGTTGGTTATTTGATTGATCAATATAAGAATATACACATTCAATATGAGAATTTAGATTCATTTCATCTTATATATGATGAACCGTTTATGTTGTCCGTCATGTGGAATGGGGTGAAATATGAATTTTTAATTAGAGTGAAGTCAAACTCTTCTAGGATGATCGTTTTAGGATCTGGAGCGGGAGGATATCATGAGAATCCAATTGGGCCACCGATTTTTCAACGGCATTCTTGGATCAATGATTTACATGATACTGTTATTTATTATAATGATCCTACTTTATATTTAGGTAATATTTTGCTAGGGTGGGGGCAAGGAACAAAAGAACGATATTATTTAAAAGATATTGCAACCATTCTTACAAAGTTAATCGAAAAAACAAAGGTACTTCATAAAAATGTGCTGTTTTTTGGTAGTTCAGGCGGTGGATTTATGTCTTTCATGTTAGCTGGGTTTCTTAAGGATACAGTGGCTCTTGTTAATAATCCGCAAACCTGCTTAACAAAATGGATTTCAGGACCAGTACAAAATGTATTTCGTCATAGTTATTCTGGTTTATCTGAAGAAGAAATTATAGAAAAATATCGAGAAAGAATAAATGTAATAGAATTTTATAAAAGTATACAATACGTTCCAGAAATACATTATGTACAAAATGTAGCTTGTGAATTTGATGTTGTGAACCATATGATCCCCTTCATTGAAGGGCTGAAGAATATAAAAGATAATCACGTGATCAATCATGTCTATTTTGATTTATATCATAAAATAGTAGGAGATACGATGCTCGCAAATCATGTGGCATTAGGAAAAGAAGAAACGATTCATTATTTAAATCATTTACATGAATTTAGAGCTAATAAAAGAAGAAGGGACTGGCCTTGATTAGCAGGCTAGTCCCTTCTTTTTAAAAGGTAGTTACGAATAGGGCGTGAGGGTGCTGCGTCTTATATTCTTCTTTCCATGGAATGTTTAATTGCTCCCATGTTTTTCCGCTATCTATAGATTGAAAGACGCCATTATTATTTAAAGCATAAAACGTATGAGGTTCTGCTGGATTCGTAGCAAGCATGGAAATGACTGTGCCGATTGCAGGTGGTAAGCCTTTATGTACTTGTTCAAATGAGGTATCCTTCGTTTTTCGGTATATATAGGATTCATAAGGAATACGGTGGTGAGCTAAGTCGGCACTTGGTGCGGCAGAAACAAGGATTGTATCACAATCAGCTGGGTCAATTGCCATACTATATAAATAATGATGTTCTAACCCTTCACTGCATGAAATCCAAGTATTACCATTATCGTAACTTTCGAGATATGCTCGTTCAGGTCCGTTCATAAATCCATCACCACATGATGCATATAGGCGGTTAGGGGCATCATCGTGCATGAGTAACTGATGGGCGTCGATTGGAGCACCGAATTTTTTATCGCTCCATGTCTGTCCATGATCATTACTTTGAATAACGGCGCCAGCTTCGATAGATACATGTATTGTATTTTCATTATGGGGGTCTATTGTAATCCATCGTACATGATGCGTAAAGGGACGAGGTGGAAAAGCCCATGTATAGGAAGATAATAATGATTTCATCGTTTTTAGTTCTGTCCACGTTTCTCCTCCATTTTCTGAACAGAATAACGCACTAGGTTCTGTTCCAACATAAATAGTGCCGTAACCGTTCTTTTGTTTTGCGGAGCTTATAGTAATAGAAGTAATAGCAGAATGAAGAATTCCATCTTCTTTCGGAAAATCAAAATAGCGATAGGCATCGCCAATCGGTCTCCAAGAATCTCCTTTATTATCGCTTACCCATAATCCTCGTCCAAAAGTACCGCAGTAAATACGATTCGGTTGGAATGGGTCAACTGCGATACAAGTGGGTTGCATATGTTGTAAGTGGCATTGAATTTGGAAGTCCCCATCTTTCTCTTCAGCAACAATAATTTCACGCTCCATACAAAGAAATAATCGCTTCAAATGAAACGCCTCCTTTTTTAGTTGTACATTATTAAACAATATGAGAAAGAAAGGGAAGTAGTCTTGTTTTTTTGAGAAAAAGGAATCGAGCATGAAAATGACGAAGAGGGTATAGGAAGGGTGTAACAGATACATTACGATAAGAATAAGTGCTATGAACGTAAGGAACAAATATGTGAAAAGAAGAAGTCAATATACAGCATTCAATGATTCGAAGACAATTTGCAAAGTATGAAAGAAAAAAGATGCGAAAAAGTGTCATAACATTTGCCTTGCAACATACATATATATAATGTGGCCACAAACAGTTTGGAAGGTAAATATTTCATGAAATTATTTTACTTATAAAGTTTCACCTTTTATAGTCAAATCGATAATTGATAAAGATTATCATCTATAATCATTGTAGAAAGGAGTTTTTTTAAAAGTGTGTAGTCAACTCCGTTTTGCTATTGAAAATCGAAAAAAGCAATTGATTGATCAGTTAATTGGGGCAGGGGTATTTAAAATTCTCAATCGCCAATTATATGAGCTTTCATTAGAGGAACTAGAAAAAGAATACAAGAACATTAAGAAATACGCTGAAATTCAGGCATAGTTATATAGATATAGAATAAGTCAGAAGAGCCGTTTATGTTGGATGCAGCATAAACGGCTCTTCGTTATTTTGTAGAAATGATGTTTTGAATTTCTTTCATTGGGCGTAACCAGTTTTGTGTGATCATTTTCTCTAATTTCTCTTCATCTTTCTCTTGTAAAGCTTTAATCATGAAATGATGCTCTTCAATCGATTGCTTTGCTGGAGTAAGAGCTTGAAAAAATATATATTCAAGGCGTAATACATGAAGGTGAAGGTTGGCTAAGAAAGGTTCGATATATGTATTTTTTGATATTGCTACTATTTTATTATGAAATGCTACATCTAATTGTAACGTTTTTTTTGTATTTTTCTCAAGCAATGCTGTTTGAAATGTAGAATTGATTTGCGAAAGCTCTACAATATCAGTCTCATTGATATGCTTCATAGCTTGTTTTCCAGCGATTGTATGAAGCCCAGCGATTGTTTCATACATGATAGGTACGTCTTCTAATTTTATTGGTGCAATTTTTGTTTTTTGTCCCGGTACCATCTCGACTAGTCCTGAAATTTCTAATACTTGAAGTGCTTCCCTAACAGGTGTTCGACTTACTCCTAAAGCTTTAGCCAGCTCTCCATCATGAATCTTTTCATCAGGTTGTAAGACCCCTTCAATAATCCAGTCTTGTAATTGATTTAAAACGAGTGATTTAGCGGATAATCTTTCTTGTTTTTGATAATTTTGAGGAATAGGCATAATGAAGAAGAACTCCTTTCGCTATTTACTTCCTATTTTCTTTTTTGTTTGAACAAGCCGTAATTTTGGTTTCCCTTCATCAGGTTTTTGGCTCAATAAAAGTACCATTACGATCACGCAAATTGCGCCTAGTAGTTGAAATGATTGAAAGGGAACATGCAAAATAAGAACACTTGAAAGAATTGCTGCAAGAGGTTCTGTGCAACCAAATAATGTTGTTTCTTTTGGAGTTAAGTATCGTATGCTGTCTAAATATAAATAAAATGCAATAAGTGTACCAAAGATGATAACGAATGCGATCAAAAGTAAGTTTTGAATGTGGAGATATTTCATGCTAGATAGTAAGATAAATTCATTTGTAGAAAAGAAGTGTAACATGGTTACACCAATCCCCCCGATGATCATTCCCCATCCCACAATAACTGCTGAAGACCATCTATCTAATAACTCTTTTGAATATAAACTATAAAATGCTAATGATAATCCTGATAAAATACCCCAAATGATAGCAGGAGCAGAAACAGAAAGGGTATGAATAGAACCATTTGTTAATAAAAAGAATGTTCCGATTAAAGAAAGTGTAATGGAAATAAAGTCAATGATTTTCGGGCGAATCTTCCATTTGAAGATTAAGTATACAGTGATGAAAATAGGTGCTAAATATTGTAATAATGTTGCAATTGCAGCGTTTCCTTCACGAATAGATGCAAAATAAGTATATTGTACAGCTAGCATACCTAGTAATCCGAATAAAATCATTTTATTCGCATCACTTTTTTGTTTCCAAATCCCGAATATTTCATGTTTTTTACTACGAAATGATGCAAATAAGAGCAATAGAAAGCCTGATATAAGTAGACGAATTGTTACAAGCCATTCGGCAGATACACGTTCTTGTTGGAAAAGCTGTTGTGCAGCAGTCCCAGATAATCCCCATAAACTGGCTCCTATAATCACCATTATAATTCCTTTTAACCTAGCTGAATTCATAATAAAAGCCTCCTTTCTAGAGGAAATGCAGTGAAATATGTAATACAATATGCAATATATCACGAATAATAATAAAAATAAATGGAATTTTCGAAAAAATAAATTAGATAATAGATGGAGAGATGGTAAATGATTGGAGGGGGAGATTTGATGATCGGTGGTTTTATCATTTGTTTTTTGTTAGGTATGTTCATCATCATGTTAGGATACCAAATTCACATAAAAAAGAGATTATTTCTTCTAGCAGGATATCAAGAAGAAACGTTTGTAGGAGATAAGGAAAAACTTGCAAAAATATCAGGTTTTTTTTCTTATACAATCGGCATTGTCACAATCTTATTACCATTTGGCTTAGAAACAATTGGTGACAATGCTGGAATTGGCTATGCGGCATTTGTTGTCATCAGCACAATTGTAATTATAATATGGGGAAATGTAATCAATAAGCCGAAAAAAGAAAAATGAGAACAAGCTGGTTCCTCTCCTAGGGACCTAGCTTGTTCTCATTTATAGTTATAAAGGTTTCATATGCATTTTTGGAAATTATAAATAAAAATATAAGATTTTTTATAATTTTCATTGCGAAAAGGACAATCTACTTTTACAATAGAGAGGGTCATATATATTATATTAAAAGAATAAATCGAAATAATGTGAAAATTTTAGTTTGTCTTTGCTAACTGTATATCGTATACAAGTAAGACGACACACATCATGTTATCGACTTGTAAGGAGAGAAGCAAATGAAAAGTGTAAGATTACCGACGATTCCAGAAATCATCATTTTGTTATTACTGTTTCTTGCTGTCGTCTTTTCTTTTCAAACGATTTTTAATCTCCCTATTCAATTAGCGCTATTTATTTCATGGTTTTTAGTGATTGCGCTAGGACTCAGATTAGGATTTCGTTATCAAGAATTACAAGATGCAATTATAAAGGGAATTGCTAATGGATTAGAAGCCGTTCTTATTTTAGTTGCAGTAGGGGCACTCATTGGGACATGGATTGCTGGTGGCATTGTGCCAACATTAATCTATTATGGATTAGAGTTTATTCACCCGAGTATATTCTTATTAGCAACGTTAATCATCTGTTCCATTACTTCGATTGCAACAGGAACATCATGGGGAACAGTTGGAACAGCTGGTATCGCGATGATGGCAATTGGAGAAGGGCTTGGATTGCCACTTCCATTAGTGGCTGGGGCAGTGCTGTCGGGTGCTTATTTTGGTGATAAACTATCCCCACTTTCAGATAGTACAGTACTTGCTGCTTCTATGGCAAAAGTAGATGTAATTGCACACGTTCGAGCGATGCTTGTACTAGACGTCCCAGCTTATATCATTACAGGAATTATGTTTACAATTGCTGGCTGGATGTATGGTGGAGATCATGTTGATTTAAACAAAGTAGAGTTTTTAAAAGGAGCTTTATTGAAGCAGTTTGATATTAACATATGGATGCTTGTTCCAGCGTTTATTGTTATTATGCTATTGGCAATGAAGCGCCCATCTATGCCAACAATTGCAATGGGAGCACTTCTTGGAGCGATTTGGGCTACGCTTTTTCAAGGTATGCACTTTGGGGAGGCAATTGGAACAGCATATAATGGATTCTCAATTCAGTCAGGGATTGAATTTATTGATAAGTTATTAAACCGTGGTGGTATTAACGGTATGCTCGGTTCAGTAGCTGTTATTATTTTTGGATTAGGATTTGGCGGCTTACTTGAAAAACTAGGTGTTTTAAAAGTAATCGTATCGAAATTTGAGAAGAAATTAAATTCTGCCGGAAATGTAACGTTGTCTACATTAATTGTAGCTTTCTTAGCAAATGTATTTGGCTGTGCGATGTACGTATCGTTAATTTTGACTCCAAAAATTATGCAAGAAAACTATGATAAATTAAAATTAGATCGCCGCGTATTAGCTCGTAACTCTGAAGTAGGTGGAACATTAACAGCTGGTATGGTTCCGTGGTCTGATAATGGTATTTTTATGGCCGGTATTTTAGGAGTAGCGACATTATCATACATTCCATTTATGTGGCTAAGCTTCGTATCTTTAGCTTTAGCAATTATTTATGGATATACAGGTAAATTTATTTGGTATGTAGATGATGCTGAAAAAGGAAAGCAAGTATCATAAATAAAAAGTCACCTTCTGCTAAGAGCAGAAGGTGACTTTTTATATTCTAAGGAATCATTCCATTTTATTTAGGTACTGAAGTGAGAATTCTTATCATTTGATTGGAATTCTGCTAAAATAAGAAATGTAGATATTTTATTTTCAAGGGGATGAAAAAATGGAGTATAGAATTGAAAGAGATACATTAGGAGAAATGAAGGTTCCAGCTGACAAATTATGGGCAGCCCAAACGCAGCGTAGTAAAGAGAACTTTCCGATTGGCACTGAGCGTATGCCACTTGAAATTGTAAAGGCGTTTGCTATTTTAAAGAAAAGTGCTGCGATTAGTAATCAAAAATTAGGAAAATTAGCTGAAGAAAAAGCAGAAGCGATTGTACAAGCAGCTGATGAAATTATGGAAGGGAAATGGAATGAACACTTCCCTCTTGTTGTATGGCAAACAGGTAGTGGTACACAATCAAATATGAATGTGAATGAAGTGATTGCGAATCGCGGGAATCAAATTTTGAAAGAAAAAGGGATTGATGTACATATTCATCCAAATGACGATGTAAATATGTCTCAAAGTTCAAATGATACATTTCCAACAGCTCTTCATGTAGCTTGCGTAATGGCAGTGGAAGAGCATGTATTACCAGCTATTGCGAAGTTAAAAGGTACATTAGCAGAAAAGGTAACCGCTTTTCAACATATTATTAAAATTGGTCGTACACATTTGCAAGATGCTACGCCGCTTACATTAGGACAAGAAATTAGTGGATGGCATCGTATGCTTGAAAAAACGGAGCGCATGATTGCAGAGAGTAATACATATATGAAAGAGTTAGCAATTGGTGGTACTGCAGTGGGAACAGGGATTAATGCTCATCCTAAATTCGGTGAGATGGTAGCGGCAGAAATTAGCCAATTTACAGGCAAACAGTTCGTTTCTGCGCCGAACAAGTTCCATGCGTTAACAAGTCATGATGAAGTTGTATTTGCACATGGTGCACTAAAAGCATTAGCTGCTGATTTAATGAAGATTGCAAACGATGTGCGCTGGCTTGCAAGTGGTCCGCGCAGTGGTCTTGGCGAAATTATTATTCCAGCAAATGAACCGGGTAGCTCTATTATGCCGGGTAAGGTAAACCCAACACAAAGTGAAGCTATAACAATGGTAGCAGCACAAGTAATGGGAAATGATGCAACAATTGGATTTGCGGCTAGCCAAGGGAACTTTGAGTTAAATGTATTTAAACCGGTTATTGCCTATAATTTCTTACAATCTGCTCACTTATTAGCGGATGCCATGGTTTCATTCAATGATAAATGTGCAGTTGGTATTGAAGCGAACGAAGAAGTAATTAAGCAAAATGTGAATCGTTCTTTAATGCTTGTAACAGCATTAAATCCGCATATTGGATATGAAAATGCAGCAAAAATTGCAAAGCACGCACATAAAGAGGGATTAACTTTAAAAGAAGCAGCATTACAGTCAGGATTATTAACAGAAGAACAATTTGACGAAATTGTTGATCCGGAGAAAATGATTGCTCCGAAAGAATAAAAATTTTAAATTGAAATATTCTATCATAGAAGCGAATAAGAGCACTGTCCTACTTATAATAAAAGTGAGACAGTGCTCTTATTTTTAATTTACGTGTCTATCTAATATTTTTACATTTGGACATTTGCTTTTTAATTCGGAAAGAAATTCGTTTTCATTTTGCGGTACACAAGCTGTTAAAGTATCAAATAGTCCATATGCAAATTCAAGTCGTTGTCTTGTCCATTTCTCTGAATGGAGCGGTTTACCATAGTATTTTATATGGCGAATGTCTTCATACAAAATTTCTGTTCTTACAAAACCGCAATGAATAATGAGAGAGGAAGAAGTGAATTTGTAAGTAGACCGAAAGAAAGAAATTATATTATATAAGGTCATTCCGAGCATAAAGGTATTAAGAAGTGAATGACTATCTTCTAGAAAGAAAAGAATGATGAAAGCGATTGCAATCGTAGAGAATAAAATAATATGAATCGGATTTTGTTTCACTTTAAATTTCAAATCAATCACCTCTATGTAGTATTAAATCATAACGTGTAGATTAATAATTAAAATATGCATAATTGCATATTTCTTAACTTAAGGTTCATGTAAACTATTTAAGTTAAGAAAAACGATATATACTTCTTTTGTGATTTGGTTATTAGCTTTCTGTATTGAGGGTGATAGAAATGAGTAGTGAAAAAATAATAAAGATCTGTTTTATATATAGTTGTATGCTTATAATTAGTGGATGCACCTATCAATTTCAAGACGAATGGAGTCAGAGAAATCGGAAAAAGGATATGATTAAAATGAGCCAAATTTTAGTAAACAGTGTGAAGAAAAAAACAGTTATGCAAAACGCAAGATGATAATGGTAATCATAAAGAACGAAAAGATGCTTCCTATTTTAAAGAAAGCGTCTTTTTTGTTTGCAAAAATTCGAAGTATGGGATTATTAAAAGAATGACTTCTCTTTATCAATGTTAATTATGTGTAGATATATTTTATAGATGTTTATAAAATAAATAAACGAAACATTGAAATGTTTGTTTTTGTTATGTTAAGATGAAAAGGAAATAATAAACGATATTATGATTTGTTTATACTTAAAGTAAACCATGCGGAGGATTGTTTGGTATGAGTGATATTTCAGAGAAATTTTGGGATGCTTCGATTGAAGAATTAAAGAAAGGATATGTGTTTGAGGAAGAAACAGAAACCTATATTTGTTTAGCGTGTGGAGAGTCCTTTAGAAAAGGAGTTATTTACCAGGAACAGCAAGTTTTATATGAATCGGAAAAGTTTGTACAAGTACACATTCAAAATGAGCATATATCTATGTTCGATTATTTATTGCATCTTGATAAAAAGTATACAGGCTTAACAGATTTACAAAAGAAGATGGTTCAATTTTTTTATATGGGATATAGCGATAAAGAAATTGTGAAAGAGCTGGATGGGGGAAGTACATCGACGATTCGTAATCATCGCTTTACATTGCGTGAGAAAATGAAGCAAGCAAGAGTGTTTTTAGCGTTAATGGAACTGTCTGAAGAAAAGGAAAACGTGCCATCTAAATTTGTACCCATTCATAGAACTGCTACGATGGTGGACGATCGTTACAATATTACCGAAGAAGAAAATGATGAAATATTAAAAATGCATTTTACGGAAGGATTAGATGGTCCGCTTGCTAAATTTCCAAAAAAACAAAAAAGGAAATTAATTATATTGCGTCATTTAATAAAGAAATTTAATCGTAACAAAAAGTATACCGAAAAAGAAGTGAATGAAATTTTGAAAGGTGTATATTCCGATTTTGTAACGTTAAGAAGGTATTTAATCGAATATGGTTTTCTTGATCGGACTGATGATGGAAGCCAATATTGGGTGAAGTTATAATAAGAAAGGAAAGAGGAAAATGAATAAAAGAGCAGAATTAAAAACAACTATACAAAGAGATAGAGGTGGAAGCAGGCATTTACTTAATTACCGATACAAAAAATCAAAAGATATGTGTAGAAAGTACAATGAATGTAAAGATGATGAATGGAAGATGCTTTGAGCTAAATGTAGGTTCACATATAAATCGGGTACTACAAGAGGAATGAAAACAATATGGTGAAGAAGACTTTAAGTTTGAAGGATTAGAGGTGTTGCAAAAGAAAGAAACAGAATCTTTTCACCCGAAAGAAGAATTGAAAAAACTAGAAGAAAAATGGTTGGAACAATTACAACCATTTGGAGAGTGCGGATATAACCGAGCAATCCTAAAATAAAGGAGAAATGAATATTGAAATCATCTGTAGAGAACATGAAAGAAAGTGTAGAATCACAAAATCAAGACATGAAGGAAAAACCAATATGGAAATCGATGTCCATGTTTTTAGTTCCTCTACTGTTAAGTAATGTTTTACAATCAGTTGGACAATTATTTGGTATGGTAGTTGTAGGACGCTGGCTTGGTGAACATGATTTAGCCGCTATTTCAGCGTTCTTTCCACTCTTTTTCTTACTTGTTTCATTTGTAATTGGAATTGGATCTGGTAGTTCCATTTTAATTGGTCAAGCGTATGGGGCTAAAAATGAAGAGCGTTTAAAAGCAATTGTTGGGACAACATTAACGTTTACATTTATTATAGGGGTTATTTTAGCGATTGTTGGAAGTATATTTGCAATGGATATTATGCGCTTTATGGGTACGCCAGCCAATATTATTGATACGAGTGTGCATTATGCACGGATTTTATTTATTTCGATGCCAGTTTTATTTTTATATTTTGCTTATACAACGTTTATGCGCGGAACAGGGGATTCAAAAACGCCATTTTATTTCTTAATTGTCAGTACAGCTTTAAACACGATTTTATTACCGGTTTTAGTATTTGGCTGGCTCGGACTTCCGAAGCTTGATGTGTATGGGGCAGCTTATGCGTCTGTTATTTCAACGATCATCACGTTTGTTGTAATGCTTATGTACTTAAAGAAGAAAAACCATCCATTACAGTTAGATAAGACGGTACGAAAATACCTTCGCATGGATTGGGAGCTGCTCAAATTATTGCTGCGTCTTGGTATTCCAGCAAGTATTAATATGATTTTAGTTTCTTTATCTGAGATTGCGGTTATTGCATTTGTCAATCGCTTTGGTTCGGATGCAACTGCGGCATACGGAGTTGTGAATCAAGTAGCAAGCTATGTACAAATGCCAGCAGTTAGTCTTGGAATTACTGTTTCCATCTTTGCTGCACAATCAATTGGTGCGAATCAGTTTGGACGATTACAAAAAGTCGTTCGAGCTGGTATTATTATGAATTATGTCATTGGGGGCGTCTTAATTGCTCTTATTTACTTATTCGCAAGAGAAATTTTATCGCTATTTTTAACAAGCTCAAGTACAATTGATATTGCGCATAGCTTAGTAATGATTACGTTATGGAGCTATTTAATTTTTGGACATGCGCAAATTATTGGTGCTACTATGCGTGCAAGTGGAACAGTACTTTGGCCGACGATTATCGGTGTCGTATCGATTTGGCTTGTAGAGGTTCCTGTTGCCTATGTATTATCGTACCATACTGACCTTGGCATAGAAGGAATATGGATTGGCTATCCAGCTGCCTTTATTGTGAGCTTGCTTTTACAATATGGCTATTATCGATTTGTATGGAAGAAAAAACGAATTACACGACTTGTGAGTTAGAAAATAGCAATACCCTGTATGGAGGGGTATTGCTATTTTTATAAATAACTTTTTAATGTAACGTCAAGATGCTGCCTACTCAGCTCTCCATTACTCGTGTAAAATTCCCAAGCTTTTTCTGGTTTTCCAATAATCTCAAATGAATTTTCAGTAATGTAAATGGCACAATCATCTTCTAAAGCAATACCTTCTATATTTCCTTCATAACGTTGTAAAAGTGAGTGAAAGGCGATGGCCCGGTCTGGTTGATGATAATGCGGACAAAATCTTTTGTTGATGATTCCCCATCCAAGTGCTTCCGCATAATCATTTCGTTCCTCATTTGAACGAATGCTAGAAGTAAACCAACACATAGCGCCAGCGCTAACTCCTGCAATTAATGTTTCCTTTTGTAATGCAAGCTGTAAACTTTTATCTATTTCATATGTTTTCCAACATTCCATCATATGGATGTAGTTTCCGCCGCCAAGATAAATGAGATCTGCAGCATGAATGAGAGCGTCCTGTTCCTTTTTGCTCGGTGTCCTATTTAATGTGCGTAAAACATGAATCTCACAGTTTAATTGTTTTCCAAAGACATTGAAAAATGATTCAATATAATTTTCATCGTCATGACTCGCTGTTGGAATGAATAATACGTTTGGAGACTGTTTATACGTTAGTTCTACAAGCCTTTCGTTAATAGGAAGGTGATTTCCATTTTGTAAATCACCGCCACCAATTACTGTTAATCTCACTTATGAAGCCTCCTCATGATTTTGTTATATAAAAGCTTCGATATGTAAAGAGAACAATCCTGCTATCAATAAAGTGAAACTTTATTCAGTGGGATTTTCTTTGTTATTTTTAAAGAGGTTCTTTATAGTATATATATGGACTTTTACAGATAATGATGGAACAAATTTTTCAGTTTACATAAAGAGGGTGTGTGTACAATGTCATTACAATCAAAATATATAGCAGGAATTTCTCTTGGTGTGATGGGAATTGGATTTGTTGCTACTATTCCGTTTCAACATGTAGTAGCAGGAGAAATTATGCAAGGTGGTTTTGAAGCAGGGTTAGTAGGGGGACTCGCTGACTGGTTTGCGGTTACCGCTTTATTTCGTCATCCGATGGGACTTCCTATTCCGCATACAGCGCTTTTACCGAAAAATCGCAAACGTATGACAAAAGGTCTTGTTACAACATTAGAAAATGATTGGCTGACAAAGGAAAGTATTACAAGCAAACTGAAAGAGTTGCAGTTAACACAAATGGTACTACAAATTGCAGAAAGAGAACTGCAATCAGAAACGGTCAAAAAAGGATTTGTTACGATTATTGAAAAAGCGATTCGGCAAATGAATACAGAAAAACTTGCTGTTATTGTAGAAAAAGAATTAAAAACATACTTGCATACAATCGATACAGGAAATATACTGCAAATTTTAATGGATCAACTCGTAAGGCAAGAATATGATGAGAAGGCGCTTGATTATATGTTAGCGAAAGCAAAGGAATGGACCGCGCAAGATGAAGCGCGGTATCAGCTTGGAAGCTTAGGGATGAAAGCGATGGAAAATATAAAAGTAGATGGCTTTTTGCAGTTCACATTAAAGTCATTTCTGAACATTGTCGATGAAGAAAAAATCGGAAATATATTGCAGAAATTTGTCATAAGTAACATTCATAGTTTGCAAAATCCTCATAATCGTACGAGACAGCTTATCATAATGAAAATGCGTGAGGAGTTCGTTCAAGTAAAAGAAAATGAAGCAGTATTACAGGAGTTACAAAAATGGAAAGAAACGTGGATTGCGAACTGGAATGCAGCTGAAAAAATAAAAGAACTATTAGACCAAGTACAAGAAAGAGCAGTAACTTTTATTAAAAAAGAAGAATTTACAGATCAGTATTTGTTGCCGTTTATGATGAAGCAGCTCAATAAAATAAAAGAAGATGCAGAAGTAGTGCAAAAAATGGAGAATTGGTTGCAAAAGCAAATTGTGAAACTTGTGGAAAACAATCATTCAAAAATTGGACAACTTGTGCAAGAGAACTTAGACAAATTAGATGATCAAACACTTATTACAATGATTGAGAAAAATGTAGGGAAAGATTTGCAATGGATTCGTGTCAATGGTGCTGTATGTGGCTTTGTAATTGGACTTGTGATAGAAGGGGTCAAAGCTTTCGTATAAAGGAGAGCTTCAGTGATTCTACCAACATGCTTAATCGCTGGATATTATTTTCCGATTGAAGTTATGCCGACAACAGTAAAAAAATAGCTGCATGTCTTCCGCAGCGTTGGCTGTTGGATACGATAGAGAAGTTGCAACACGGAATTCTGCTTTCAGAGTTACGGGATAGGTGAGTATTCTTTCTCTTTTTAAATTCAGGAAATTGTTAATTTTCTGCGATGAAAGGATATAATGGAATATACATTTCGTTTAGGAGTACATATAAAGGAGATGAGAGGAACCGTGATTAGCGTTCTTTTTAGTTACGTATTGCTTGGGGGTTCTTTATCAGCACCAGTTGGTCCTATCAATGTTGCGCAAATAAATAAGGGAATAAAAAACGGATTTTTAAGCGCATGGCTTGTAGGGGTAGGTGCGATGTTAGCTGATGTTATGATGATGTTTCTTATTTATTTTGGTGTCTCTACGTATTTAACAACATCTATTGCCAAATTAATGATTTGGGTATTCGGTTTTTTTACACTCTTGTATCTCGGTTATGAAAGTATAAGAGATGCTTCTAAGCAGGTTGACAGTATAGAAAACGAGGAAAAAGAACATCCGATGAAATCATTTGCCGCTGGTTTTTTCATTGCAATTTCTAATCCGCTTAATATTGTATTTTGGATTGGAATCTACGGTGCAGTTTTAACAAGTGCGATTGGTACTGTAGGTAAGGAAAAAGCTTTGCTATACAGCATTATGATATTTGTCGGGATTATGATTTGGGACTTATTTATGGCAACGACGATTCACTTCGGTAGAAAATTTGTTAATAATCGTATCATGAAATGGATTTCTCTTGCAGCAGGAATCATATTAGTTGGATTTGGTATGTATTTTGGATATGAAGCTGTTCAAGGAGTTCAAAAACTCATGTAGAAAAAAGGGATGCGGTGTGAAAGCTGCAATCCCTTTTCGTATATATGCATGTAAAATGTTGTATAAGAGTAAGTGTTCTATATAAAATGGGAATAGAAGAATGAATATATGGTTTAATATTTTTTAATATCGTTTTAGTCGGCGGAGGATTTTGATTTCAAAGAAAGGATTACATGTATGGTAAATAAAACAATGATTAAACGGTTATGTGGAGAAGCTGCATATAAAAAAGGTGAAACGTATTATCGAGAAAATCGGGTACATATTACAAATTATCATGTTGAGAGCAATGGTTATGAGGCAACTGTGAAAGGGACGGAAGATTTTTATGTTGTGATAGAAAAAGCGAATCATGGTAATGTTGTTGGAACGTGTACATGTCCTTCACTTGCGTCTATCCCATTATACTGTCAGCATATTGCAGCTGTATTATTCTCCATCAATCATTTTCAACAAGAGCAATCGCTTGAGATAAATCAAAAATCAAGTTCTATATATACTGAAGATGAGCGATTGGCAAATGGTATGTTGCACCTATTTGACCAAAAGCCGCTACGTCCAAAGAGTAAGCAGCATCGTTTCGATACACGTGAAGTATTAGATGTGGAATTCATTTGTGTGCCGGTATCTTTGAAAAGCGGCGGAGCGGTATTAGGTATCCAATTACGGTTAAAGAAACAATACTTTATACATAAGATTAGAGAATTTCTACATCAGGTCGAGCGAAGAGAAGCTTTTACATGTACAAATGATTTTACTTACATACCAGAAGAACATAGTTTCGAACAAGAAACAGATACAATTATTCAGCGACTTATTCAAATTTATCAAAATGAGAAAATGTACGTAGAATCGTTGCAAATACATTCTGAACAAGATGAAAGTATGATTTTTATTCCGCCCGCTTCTTGGGAGGAGATGCTTACTTTGCTTTCTAAAGCTTCTTTTGTGAGTTTTATACAAGATGAGCAAGTACACAATGGATTTCATATTTCAGGGGGATTGTTACCTTTAACGTTTGCATTTCATAAGGGAGAAAACAGCGGTTATATGTTGAAAATTGCTGGCTTGCAAAAGGTGGACGTGATGAGTGCGTATGGGTATGCTCTTTTAGAAGGAAAGCTATATTCTTTAACGGTAGAGGATTGTAATAGGCTTATTGCCTTAAAAAAGATGATGAACCAGTCCATACGTAATCAATTTCATATTCCAAGTGATAAAATAGAGCCGTTTATCCAAAAGGTTGTACCAGGGTTAATGAAGATTGGGACAGTTCGGATGGATGAAGTAGTATCAGAAAGGTTTGAAATGCCTTCTTTAAAAGCAAAACTATTTTTAGATCGAGTGAAAAATCGCTTATTAGCAGGGCTTGAATTTCAATATGGGAACGTTGTAATCAATCCGCTAGAAGAGGGGCAACCGACTGTTTTAAATCGAGATGAGAAGAAAGAGCGGGAAATATTGCGGATTATGGATGAAAGTGCCTTTGCGAAAACGGAAGGCGGCTATTTTATGCACAATGAGGAAGCGGAATATCATTTCTTATATCATGTTGTTCCAAGGTTAAAAAAGTTGCTTACTGTTTACGCGACGACAGCGATTCAGTTGCGGATTGTAAAAGGGGGCAGTGCCCCTCTTGTACGAGTACGGCGAAAAGAGCGAATAGATTGGTTATCATTTCGATTTGATATAAAAGGAATTCCAGAAGCTGAAATTAAAGGAGTGCTGGCAGCGCTGGAAGAGAAGCGAAAATATTACCGATTGGCGAATGGATCCTTGTTATCACTTGAAAGTAAAGAATTTAACGAGGTCAACCAATTTGTAAAAGAATCAGGTATTCGAAAAGATTTTTTACAAGGAAAAGAAGTGAATGTACCGCTTGTGCGTAGTATAAAATGGCTAAGCTCACTTCAAGAAGGAAACATTTTAAATATGGACCAATCTGTTCAAGATTTGATAGAAAATATTCAAAATCCTAGAAATCTTAAATTTCCTATACCAGAGGGAATAACGACAGTACTTAGAGAGTATCAAAAGTATGGATTTGCATGGATGAAGATGTTAGCACATTATCGCTTTGGCGGTATATTAGCAGATGATATGGGACTTGGCAAAACGCTTCAAAGTATTGCGTACATTGTCTCCGTTTTGCCTGAAATTCGGAAAAAAAAGCTGCCTGTCTTAGTTGTGGCACCGTCTTCGTTAGTGTATAACTGGCTTCATGAAATTCGAAAATTTGCTCCTCATATACGAGCAATGATTGTAGATGGGAAGCAAATAGAGCGCCAGAATAGTTTAAGGAATATAACGAATTTCGATGTGGTGATTACATCGTATCCTTTATTACGACGAGATGTGAGGCTGTATTCAGAGCCATTTCATACATTATTTTTAGATGAGGCGCAGGCATTTAAAAATCATACGACGCAAACTGCAAAAGCGGTGAAAACAATTCAGGCTGAGTACCGTTTTGGATTAACGGGAACACCTGTAGAAAATTCATTAGAAGAGCTATGGTCGATTTTTTATGTCGTTTTTCCAGAACTACTACCAGGAAAAAAAGAGTTCGGCGATTTAAGACGTGAAGATATAGCGAAGCGAGTGAAACCATTTGTATTAAGAAGGCTAAAAGAAGACGTATTAAATGAGTTGCCAGATAAAATAGAACACTTACAATCATCGGAGTTATTACCAGATCAAAAGCGACTTTATGCAGCGTATTTAGCAAAGTTAAGAGAAGAAACGTTAAAGCATTTAGATAAAGATACGTTACGTAAAAATAAAATTAGAATTTTAGCTGGTTTAACGAGATTGCGACAAATTTGTTGTCATCCCGCTTTATTTGTTGATGATTACAAGGGGAGTTCAGCTAAATTTGAACAATTGTTAGAAATTTTAGAGGAATGTAGAAGTACAGGGAAGCGTATTTTAATTTTTTCTCAATTTACGAAGATGCTTTCTATTATTGGTCGTGAGCTAAATCGTCAAGCCATTCCATACTTTTATTTAGACGGGAATACACCATCACAAGAGCGTGTAGAGCTATGCAATCGGTTTAATGAAGGAGAAGGAGATCTATTTCTTATTTCTTTAAAAGCTGGTGGTACTGGTCTCAATTTAACTGGTGCAGATACGGTAATATTATACGATTTATGGTGGAATCCAGCAGTTGAGCAACAAGCGGCGGATAGGGCGTACCGAATGGGGCAAAAAAATACAGTACAAGTGATTAAGTTAGTAGCCCGCGGAACAATTGAAGAAAAGATACATGAACTTCAAGAGAGTAAGAAAAATTTAATTGCTGAAGTGATTGAACCGGGGGAAGAGAAATTATTTTCTATTACGGAGGAAGAAATTCGGGATATACTTATGATTTAAATGTAAAAAAAGCTATGCTTTCACCTAGATGAAAGCATAGCTTTTTTGCTGTAATAATTTTATTTTGTTTTGAACAAAGTAAAGAAATAAAACAAAATTTATTTGTTAGTCCCTTTACTTTTATTTTTATATGGCTTTGCAATTTTCTTTTTTCTTGCGCTTGATTGCCAACGGTTCCATCCTTTGCTTCCTGTACCTTGTCCTACACCTTTTTTCGGTTTCGCTTTCGTTTTACTCACATCATCACTCCGCTATATAAAGACATTATTTAATAATAGTCAATCATTGAGAAAATAATCTTGATAAAGGACTATGTTTGTTTTAAATAAAAAACGACTTGAATGCTACAGTATATCATGAATTTGCAAGTAATATTGAAAGGAATTACAAAGAAAATGAAAATAATAAGAAATACTGCGGATTCTATATTTCGAACGATTATATTAATTGCTGTGTATATGTTCGTTTCGGTCAGTGAAACGTTTTTCGGATTGACGAGGCAAAAGAAGTAAAGATAGCATATTAACAACAATCAATAAAGACTTAAAATAAAGAATTGAAACATATTTTTAAAAATTCATTGACTTTCTTTGTTTTTTGTATAAAATAATCATTAATAAAATGTTTCAGAGATGTGACAACAAAAAAGACTATGAAAGGACGAGTAGTAGTAGGACGTAGTCAAAGCGAGTCAGGGATGGTGTAAGCCTGATACGAAACCTATTATGAAGAACCTCCTGGAGTCGCTAACCGAAATCCAACTATGGAAAGTAGACTTAGCCGGGAACTTCGCCGTTACAAGAAGAACAGTATCGAGATTTGTATCTCCGTACTGTATAAGTGAGCAACCTCTGTTGCTAATTTGGGTGGTACCGCGGAACCAAAGCCTTTCGTCCCAGTTTTTTGGGGAAGAAAGGCTTTTTTGATTGGTTTCTTTCCATTACATCCAAACATTTTAGGAGGAAATGGACATGTATCAATCATTAATGACAGTAAGAGAAACACAAATCGCAATCAAGGAAGTTAAAACATTCTTTGAAGATCAATTGGCAAAACGACTTGGACTATTCCGTGTATCTGCACCATTATTCGTAACGAAAAAATCAGGTTTAAATGATCACTTAAACGGTGTAGAACGCCCAATTGAATTTGATATGCTACATTCAGGAGAAGAATTAGAAATTGTTCATTCACTAGCGAAGTGGAAACGATTTGCGCTACATGAATATGGCTATGAAGCTGGTGAAGGTTTATATACAAACATGAATGCGATTCGCCGTGATGAAGAGCTTGATGCAACACATTCCATTTACGTTGACCAGTGGGATTGGGAAAAAATTGTTCAAAAAGAATGGCGTACAGTGGAATACTTGCAAGAGACAGTACGGACGATTTATGGAATATTTAAAGATTTAGAAGACCATTTATTTGAAAAGTACCCATTCCTCGGTAAATATTTACCAGAAGATATTGCATTTATTACTTCGCAAGAATTAGAAGATAAATATCCAGAGCTAACACCGAAAGAGCGTGAACATGCAATTGCGAAAGAATATGGTGCGGTCTTTATTATTGGAATTGGTGATGTACTTCGCTCTGGTGAAAAACATGATGGACGTGCAGCTGACTATGATGACTGGAAATTAAATGGTGATATTTTATTCTGGCATCCCGTACTTCAATCTTCATTTGAATTATCTTCAATGGGAATTCGTGTGGATAGTCAATCACTTGACGAACAGCTAACGAAAGCTGGAGAAGACTTCAAACGCGATTACGATTTCCATAAAGGAATTTTAGAAGATGTACTACCATTAACAATTGGTGGTGGCATTGGACAATCAAGAATGTGCATGTATTTCTTACGTAAAGCACATATCGGTGAAGTTCAATCTTCTGTATGGCCTGATGAAATGCGGGAAGCTTGTAAGAAGGAAAACATTCATTTGTTTTAAATAGAAAGTATGTAAAGGATAGTTGGTTCAATCATAGAACCGCTATCCTTTTTTATAATCATAAAACGAGTATAAATTAGTGATTGACAGTTATTATATAGGTGTTTTTCTTATGTGATCGGTATTGATTTAGGAATCGTTTCTATGCTGTTGTCTGTAATTGGACTCTTGATAACATATTTTAAATTAGATATGGAGTAAGACGCGGGAACTGTTTGAAGTATTGTACATGCTTTTATAGTATTTAGGATTAATCATATTCCGTATCTAAATTTTTTAGGAATATCAGCACATGATCTTATTTATCTTACTGTTTTGTATCGCACTGATTGAGTAGTTACAGTAAACAGGACAGTTATATGCCCGATTTAAATCAGTAGGGAAGCGAGGGGAAGGTGATAAAAAAGCACATTTTAATGGGATATAAAATGTGCTTTTCATTATGTAATGAAAGAAATTTTTACATGTTTGTGTCGAAGGATAGCAACATGTTTTGTAGAGCCTTTTTATATAGGTTCATCGGAATATGCTGCTGGCTGATATTATAAAATATAGATATACCGTTTTCTAATGAAAGGATAGTCCACGCTATTTCTTTTGCTGATAAAGTAGCTTGATAGTCTGCGTTTTGTATGAAATTTTCAATAGACTTAGAAATTTGTTCTACCGCATCAGCAATCAATCTTGCCCATTTATCTCGCACTGATTCCTCACGCATTGCATATAGAAGAAATTCCATAGTAAGCATGTTCCATGTTTTTGTTTTCTGTCTAAGAGAATGGGAATATTGGTCCATTTTCTCGATAAAGCTTGCTAATGATTGCTCTTTTTCTATCATGATACAAATATCTTGCACATATAGATGCATTTGTCTTTCTACAATTGCTAGAAATAGTTCTTCTTTCGTATGAAAATGAGCATAAACGGCTCCTTTACTAAATCCAGCATGTTCTGCAATCTTATCAACAGAAGCTCCATGGAAGCCTAATTTAGCAAATGTTTCAAAAGCGGATTCTAAAAGTAACTTTCGTGTTTCATGTTTTCGTTGTTCTTGGGTTAATCTTTGGCGGCTCATAATATCCCCCCTCTCTTGACAATTATATCATGAGGTATTAATATACCGAGTGGTATATAAGTTCGAATTCGTATATAATTTGTGAACGATACATAGCAGAAAAAATGAAGTGACCGAGAAGATTCATACTCTTTATCACATATTAACGGGCAATTATTTCTCATCGCCTTTCTTTCATGTACTTAACTTTTTAGATGGAGATTTCACTGCCCTAAAATAGTGGATAAAAAAGTAGGAATCATTTGTTCTATTGTAGTAAGATAATTTAATGGAAGGGAGAAAAGATATTATGGGAAGGAAAAAAGAAGTAACAAATGCCCAAAGACAACGACCGGAAATTTTGGCTCAAACTATTAAAACTGGAATTATTAAATCCAATTTGGTGCCAATGTTTGCTGGATTGACACTCGCTTTATATAAATATAAAATAAGCCCGTTTGAAAAAATACCAGAGATTCTATTTGCTTTTATAGGTTCAATCTTAATAATAGGAGCAGCGGGGGCATTTAATAATTTATATGATCGTGATATTGACTCTATTATGGAGAGAACAAAAAATAGACCAACTGTAACGGGAGATATAAGCCCGAAGACAGCACTATGGCTTGGAATATTTATGACGATTTTTGGTTTAGTATTCCTTGCGCTAACGACATATTTAGCAGCAATACTAGGGTTTATAGGTTTATTTTTATATGTTGTACCATATACAATGTGGAGCAAAAGAAGAACCATTTACAACACAGAAATCGGAAGTGTTTCAGGAGCAATGCCGCCGCTTATCGGTTGGGCTGCTATATATCCGGATGTGACACATCCAGCTATTATCGGTCTTTTTATTATTATGATTATTTGGCAAATGCCTCATTTCTATGCAATAGCGATTCGTAAACATAAAGAGTATGAGGCTGCGAACGTTCCAATGCTTCCAGTAGTGAAGGGAGTTAAAAGAACATATATACAAACAAATGTGTATTTAGTTATTTTAATTATCATAAGTATTCTTTTAGGATCATTAAGTATCGGCCTTATGTTAGTATCGCTTCTATTAAGCATTTTATGGTTGGCCTTAAGTATTTATGGGTATAAAAAAATGGATTCAGAGAAATGGGCAAAATCATTGTTTATTTTCTCACTGTTCCATATGACAATTTTATTTTCCACAGTTATTATCTACTCTCTTGTAGGTATCTTTTTTGGAAGTTAATTTGTAAATCATAAAAAACAATTTCCACTATATAAAAGGGGAAATTGTTTTTTATTATATCAATATTGTTTTCTTACCTTTTTAAATGATATGGAAAACATTTCGTGTTTCATAGTGTAACATAATCATAATTAGCTAGAGAAAAAATAACAACAAAGAAATATTCTTTGCTGTTATGTAGCAAGTTTATTTATTCATTTGTACCAATGGTTCAACTTTTGTCATAAACGCTTGGTGAAGTGCTTCTACACCATCTACTAAATGTAGACGATCAATAACAACAGATATTTTAATTTCAGATGTACTTACCATTTTAACATGAATGTTTTCTTCTTTTAATGTAGAGAACATATGGGCAGCGACGCCTGGATTGGACACCATCCCAGAACCTACAATGGATACTTTCGCAAGATGATTTTCATATTCTACAGATTCATAGTGAAGTGTTTCTTGATTTTGTTTTAATGCTTCTAATGTTTCTCTTAAATCATTTGAATGAATAGAGAAAGATAGATGCACAGTTCCTTCATTTGTAATACTTTGAATAATAATATCAACATTAATATGAGCCTCTGCTAATGTAGAGAAAATCGTTGATAATGAGTCATGCTCTAATCCTTTTATTGTAACGCGTGTAATATTATCTTCAAATGCAATACCTTTTACGATGGATTGTTGTTCCATGTTACATTCTCCCCTTACAATTGTTCCGTTTTCTTGTTCCATACTGGAACGGACTTCTAATACGACATTATGGTTTTTCGCAAATTCAACAGCACGCGGATGTAAGACACCAGCCCCTAAGTTGGCAAGTTCTAACATTTCATCATAAGAGATTTCATCTAATTTATATGCATTATTTACAACGCGTGGATCAGTTGTGTAAACACCAGTTACGTCCGTATAAATATCACATTTCTTTGCTTTAAGAGCAGCTGCTAATGCAACAGCAGTTGTATCAGAACCACCTCGGCCTAGGGTTGTAATTTCTTTTTCTTCACTTAATCCTTGGAAACCAGCCACAATAACAATTGTCCCTTCTTGTAAATAAGATTGGATTCGCTCTGTATGGATATCGGTAATGCGAGCATTTCCGTGCACAGGTTCAGTTGTAATACCAGCTTGCCAACCTGTTAATGAAATCGCTTGATATCCTTTTGTTTGCAATGCCATTGTTAAGAGTGAAATTGTTACTTGTTCACCAGTTGTCAGCAGCATGTCTAATTCGCGCTTACTTGGATTTTCTGTAATAGAAGTAGCAAGTGCAACGAGTTCGTCAGTACTTTTGCCCATTGCTGAGACGACAGTGACGACATTATGTCCTTTTTCGTACTCTTCGATCATTAAATTAGCGACATGTTGAATGCGTTGAATATTTCCGACAGAAGTACCGCCGAATTTTTGCACAATCGTTTCCATCGTTCATTCCTTCTTTCAGCTTATTTTTCACAATACATCAGGAAATGTAATATAGGAGAGTAATATGAAAATCCCCAATATTCCTGTAGTTACCGGACAGAAAAGAAAAAACACCATCTCAAATAGATGAGGATGGTGCTGTTACAGGAAAAGGGAAACAGAAAACGGAGCTAATAAAAAAATCGCCAAAAAAGGAATATCAGTATAAACATGATATCTCTTTTTTGTAGATAGCTCTTCATATATACACGTCTGTATATATGACAGTTCTGTTTCTATTCGAAAACAGCCCCAATCGATAAATGCAGAGAAATTTATCGATTTCGGCAACACTTCCTTTCCTCTAAACTCATTGACATCTCTGTGTCTCCTTTAGAATAATCATAAGTGCTGCAACCTCTATCTCACGTTTTAGGCGAGAGTGTTTCAGTTATGAAGTTGTTGGTAACATGTGTTTTATAATAATTTAAATTTTCCGAGGAATCAAGTTATTTATTTAAATTTAGAAAATTATTTTTTTTAAGTTTGTAAGCAGTGAAAAAGAGGGGAGTACAAATGGAAAAGGTCTGACGTATTCAAGTGCCAATTAGTCAAATAGCGATTTGATTTTCAAATCTAGCATTCAGATAAACTGTTTTTTTTACAATATAATTTTTCATTAAAATAGAGAAATATATCGTTTTATATTAATTTTTAAGATATAGGGCTAGATTAGTTGATTTTAATAACGTATACTTTTATCGTTAGCTAATTTATCTCGTAGCATAGGGTATTTTTATCTCCTTCTTATAAGAAGAGGAGAGTATGAATGAGTTTGATAGATGAAATGCTAGTATTTTATGAAAAAAGGAGGCTAGTTAACACGGGACAAGTAAGTACATAACGTGTTAAGAGTAAGATGAAAAAAGTAATTTCTAACGTTTTAGCAATGACAGCTGCACTACAAGTTATAATGGTTCCAACAACCTCATTTGCGGCAGAAAAAGGATTTTCAGATGTACCAAAGAGTCATTGGGCATATGAGGCAATCAATGATTTAGCAAATCGAAACATCATTGCAGGTTATGACAACGGTAAATTTGGATTGGGAGACAGCGTAACGCGTGAACAAGTAGCTGCACTTATTTATCGTGCATTGAAACCAGAAGCGAAAGCAGAATATAAAAATCCATATCATGATGTAAGTGCAAGTACAACAATGTTTCCAAATGAGATTTTAGCTTTAACGGAGATGGGAATCTTTACAGGGGATGAGAACAAAAACTTTAGACCAAAGGATTCATTAACTCGCGCTGAAATGGCAATGATTTTACAAAGAGCTTATCATTTAAAAGTAAAGGCGAATCATACATTTCATGATGTGGATCCGAATTCTTGGGCGAAAGATGCAATTAGTGCGTTACAGTCTAATGGAATGGCAGAGGGAGATGGAACGGGTGCATTTTATCCGTCAAAAACTGTCACACGTGAGGAATATGCACAATTTTTATTTAATGCGGAACAATCTTATTTAAATTTAGATTTAACATTAGCTTCCAATGTAACAGCAGAAGAAATTGATAATTTTCTTAAGAAATCGCGTTCTGATAGTCCGTTAATTGGCCATGGACAAGACTTTATTGCAGCACAAAATGAACATGGTGTAAATGCTCTTTACTTAGCAGCACATGCAATTTTAGAATCTGGATATGGAAGATCTGAGATTGCATATCGTAAACATAATTTATTTGGACTACGTGCATATGATCGCGATCCATTCTATCATGCAAAATATTTACCAACATACCGTGATAGTATTTCGTACAATGCTAACTACGTGAGAGAACGTTATTTAGAGAAAGGTGCAATCTATTATAATGGTCCAACATTAGTTGGTATGAATGTGAAATATGCATCCGATCCAGAATGGGCTGGAAAAATTGCTGGTTTAATGGAGCGTATTAAGCCGTTTGATCGAAATGATTATAAAAATGCTAACAGATTACCGAAAAACCCACATACTTTAGACGTTGAAGCGTTAGGAAATGAAATTCCATATAAGGATTTAGGAAATAGAGAAATTGCTGTTCAGGCATCTGGAAAATATTATAAAGTGCCGTATCCATACGATTTGAAAATTAAGAGTATCCCAGACATTACACAAAATGAAATGGGAACATTAACGAATGGATCAAAAGTAACAGTTCATCGTGAAGATCCAAATGGATGGGTAGAGTTTTCGATGAAAGATAAGCAAGAAAAATATTGGACATTGAAAAGTAATTTAAAAATGTAATAAACGAAAAAGGTGTTTTCTCCACAGAAAACACCTTTTTGATTTGAAAAATTTGTTATTCTTCAGTAAATATAAATGTTTGTTTCATCTTTTTACTTTTACTTTCTGGATGCCCGTTATAAGTAAATTCTTTTTCTTCCCAAGTCATGACAACTTTAAATGTATGGCTAGTAAAATATAGTGGGAAAACCATATAATCAAAACTTGTATGACTTTTTGAGACATTTGTATGTGGTACAGTAGGGTTAAATGTAGTTTTAGCTGATGGATCATTACCAACTATTTCTATAGATACATTTGATACATCTTTACCGATATTTTTAACGAATAAACTATATGTATCATAGACACCTTGCTTCGGTTGTATCGCTTGTTTGTTTGAGTTGTAAGATTTATCAATTTCGATATACCATTGTTTAGACTTTGAGGCAACAGGAAGTTCTTGAAATGTAAAGGCACTTACTTGTATCGGCAATACTATACAAAGAAGAGTAAGTAAGAAAAATATTTTTCGTTTCATTTTACAAAGCCCCTATTCTTTTATAACTTTATTTGTTAGTATTCTCCATTTTTGTCACAATATACGATATATGTAAAAAGAAAGAGTTGGTTGAGGGAATATGATCTTACTTGCATAGTAAGCAAAAATACATGCATATTTTGATTATAAGGATGAGAAAGTTATGATTATATTTTTGAAGAAAAAGCTAGTTTGCCATAGTTGTTTGAAAGAAAGTGTTAAGGGAGAAGATTTTTTGTTCGGTTGAGCTTACTAAGTCACTCACGAATGCTAGTTGGAGTATTGGATCAATTATTAATCAAAACGGCAAAAAGCAATTTTGTGTGAGCAATGTTATGAGTAGAAAAGAATTGGAAGCAGTGCTGGAGACAACTGGTGATAATTAAAATTATAACATTCATTGTATTTTATATAAAAATACAATGAATGTTATTTTTTGTATAAGAATAAAAAGAATGAAAATAATGGTAAAATAATACTGTCGTATAAAAGAGGGGGAAACATTGGATGAAAAAAGAGTGGCTTGCTAATGTAGATTTAACGAAAAAAATTGATTCAAAATCGAAGTATAATAAGAAACTTAAAAAATATCAAAGACATTTATTGGCATTACAGCAGATTTTAAAAGAAGAAAAAGTAGCTGTTATTATGGTTATGGAAGGCTGGGATGCGGCTGGTAAGGGCGGAGCAATTAAGCGAGTGACCGAACATCTTGATCCGCGTGGATTTCAAGTGAAACCTATTGCTGCACCTGCTCCTCATGAAAAACGATATCATTATTTGCAACGATTTTGGCGGGAAATTCCTCGGTATGGACAAATTGCAATTTTTGATCGTTCTTGGTACGGTCGTGTTTTAGTTGAGCGTGTGGAAGGGTTTGCTACACAGGAAGAGTGGGCAAGAGCATATGATGAAATCAATGACTTTGAGAAAGTATTAACGGATGATCATTACATTATTGGAAAGTTTTTTTATCATATGAGTAAAGATGAACAGTTGAAGCGATTTAAGGAGAGAGAGAATAATCCTCTTAAACGATGGAAAATTACAGATGAAGATTGGCGTAATCGTGAAAAGTGGGATGAGTATGTGGAAGCAATGGAAGAGATGTTTGAAAAAACAAATCAACCGAATGCGAAGTGGCATATTATCGCTAGTAATAATAAATTATATGCACGTGTGAAAACATTGAAAGTCATGATTTCATTAATTGAGGATTATTTTTTAGAACATGGTATAGAACTACCTTCTTATTACTATGAAATAAAAGCGGAGCAGCAAGAGGAATTTGAAATTGTGCAAGATGTAAGTATGAAATAGTACGGAAGAATTTTGTCATGATAAAAGGTGTGCATGAAACATGAAAATGTTTTTTACGCCTATATAGAGATTATTCTTGTGGAAACGATAGAATTATGCTAAAATTTACGTAACTTTAAATGAACGGAGGGGTCTCCTTTGATTTTTATCAGATTACGTCTCAATACTTTGTGCCGATAATTGAATAGTGCTCAAAGCCTCTGTCTGTGTACGGAGTGAACGGGATTAGTCTGCCTATTTTTTAAAGGAACCCTTTATAAAACGCATATGTGAAAAAGAGGGAGGGACGAATACCCCCTCTTTTTGTTTTACCTTTATAAATAGAATGGTTGAATATATGTATGCATATTGGATACGTATATCGTTTGGGGATTTTTGCACATGGAATTTAGAAGAAGCACGATATTCTTCTATTTGTCGTGTATCCTTGTCCGTTTATGAAAACACAGGCAGTGGCCTGTGTTTTTTAGTTTGCGTAATCGAAATGGAGGAACATGTATGGAAGAATTTGTACAAAGAGCAATATTAGTTGGTGTAAATTTAGGGCATGAAAGCGATTTTCAATATTCAATGGAGGAATTAGCAAATCTTGCAGAAGCATGTGATGTGGAAGTTGTCGGGCAAGTTACACAAAATTTACAACGTGTAAATCCTTCTCATTATATTGGAACAGGAAAGATTGGAGAAGTAGCAGCCTATGTGAAGGAAGTTGATGCGAATATTGTTATTTTCAATGATGAGCTATCTCCTTCGCAAATTCGAAATTTAGAAAAAGACTTAGACTGTAAAGTGATCGATCGTACGATTTTAATTTTAGATATTTTTGCCCAGCGTGCAAAAACGAAAGAAGCACAGCTACAAGTAGAAGTAGCTCATCTTCAATATATGATGCCCCGTTTAGTCGGCCTTCGTGAATCGCTAGGAAGACAAAGTGGCGGTGTTGGTACGAAAAATAAAGGTGTCGGTGAGAAAAAGTTGGAATTAGATCGCCGAAAAATTGAAGAGCAAATTTCGGTGTTGAATAAAGAATTAGAAGCACTTGTTGTACAGCGCAAAACGCAGCGAAAACAACGAAAGAAAAATGAAATTCCTGTTGTAGCATTAGTAGGATATACAAACGCGGGAAAATCTACGACGATGAATGCAATGCTTGAAATCTTTAATGGAACTATAGAGAAGCAAGTATTTGAAAAGGATATGTTATTTGCGACATTAGAAACGTCTGTTCGAAATATTGAGCTTCCGGATAATAAATCATTTTTATTAACAGATACAGTTGGATTTGTAAGTAAGTTACCACACCATCTTGTAAAGGCATTTCGTTCAACGTTAGAAGAAGTTGCAGAAGCAGACTTACTCATTCATGTTGTCGATTATTCGAATCCAAATTATGAGCAATTAATTGAAATTACGAATCAAACATTAAAACAAATTGGAGTTGAAAACATTCCGACAATTTATGCATATAATAAATCAGATATGATGGATGTGGAAATTCCAAAAACGAAGAAAGATCGCGTTTATTTATCTGCGAAAAAACAAATTGGTATGGAAGAATTAGTTGAAATGATTCGTTCACATATTTATAAAGAATATACAAAGTGTGAAATGTTAATCCCGTATGATCAAGGGCAAATTGTTTCTTATTTCAATGAGTATGCACATGTTATATGTACGAGTTATGAAAATGAAGGTACGAAACTTTCGCTGGAATGCAAAATAAGTGATTTTGAGAAGTATAAGCGTTTTGCTATTTGAAATAAAATATATTGAATGTATTTCAAATATTCACTTATATTAAAAGTAGTGTGAATAAAATGGAAAGAACGGAAGGGTGACCCAATTACATGAAGTATTAATCCTATTTATGAAAGCAAACAATTGAAGGCTATTTTTAACAGACCATTACGCTGTTATTTGTGATGCCTTTTATTTGCGTTTTTCAGAATAGGATGTACTTCTATAGTTGGCCCAAAGAGAGTAGGGTTTTCTCTTTTTGTGTACACCTATATATGATTTATGCCTCCTATTCTGAATGGATATAGGGGGCATTTTTTGTCTTCTAAATGAGATAAGAGGAGATGTTACTATGTTGTTATTAGAAGCTAATCGTATAAAGTACTATATACAAGATCGCTTGTTACTTGATATAGATCAATTGCAAATTCATCAAAATGCTCGAATTGGGTTAGTTGGTAGAAATGGAAGCGGAAAAACAACGTTATTTCAAATATTAGCTAAAGAAATTGTCCCGGAAGAAGGGAGTATTGTTCAACGTGTGAGGTGTGAACTTCTACCGCAGCTGAAACAAACAGATACAACAAAAAGCGGTGGTGAAGTGACGCAAGAATATATTCAAAAAGCTGTTCTGAAAGATCCGGAGCTTTTACTTGCCGATGAACCAACGACAAACCTTGATACAGGACATATTGAATGGCTGGAGAAGAAGCTTGGAAATTGGAAAGGGGCATTTGTTATCATTTCACATGACCGCGCGTTTTTAGATGCTCTTTGCACAACGATATGGGAATTGGATGAAGGGAAAATAAAAGTGTATACAGGTAACTATAGCGAATATGTAAAACAAAAAGAAATAGAGCGGCAACAAGAACAATTAGCATATGAAAAATATGAAAAAAAGAAAAAGCAGTTGGAAGAAGCGGTAAAGCTGAAAGAGAAAAAGGCGGAACGAGCAACAAAGACTCCAAAGAAGGAAGGGAAGCTAGAACCGAAAATTACAAAGCCGTATTTTGCAAAAAAACAAAAGAAGTTACAAAAAACAGCAACCGCTATGATAACAAGGTTAGAAAAACTTGGAAAGGTAGAAAAAGTAAAAGAGCTTCCGCCGCTTAAGATGGACTTACCGAATGCGGAAACGTTTAAAAACCGAATTATTTTACGAGTGAATGATAGAATAGGTAAAGTTGGGAAACGTGTGCTATGGAAAAAAGCAAGCTTTCATATTCGAGGTGGTGACAAATTAGCAATTATCGGTGCAAATGGGAGCGGGAAAACAACACTCGTAAAACAAATTATGAATCAAGAGTATGGGATTAGATTTTCTCCTGCTGTAAAAGTTGGCTATTTTAGTCAAAATTTAAATATATTAGATCCAGCAAAATCCATTATCGAAAATGTCCAGTCTTCTTCCAAACAGAATGAAACGCTTATTCGAACAGTTCTTGCAAGAATGCATTTCTTTCGAGAGGATGTTTATAAGCTTGTAGAGGTTTTAAGTGGTGGGGAACGAGTGAAAGTGGCATTAACAAAGCTATTTTTAAGTGATATAAATACTTTAATTTTGGATGAACCGACAAATTTTCTTGATATGACAGCTGTTGAAGCGTTGGAATCTCTTCTAAAAGAATACGAAGGGAGTGTCATCTTTGTTTCACATGATCGCCGCTTTATTGAAAATATCGCGACACGAATTTTAACCATTCATAATCAAGAGCTTGAACTGTTTGAAGGAACTTATCAACAATATAAACGAACTCAAGTACAACAAGCTCAAGAGCGTAAAAAGGATACACGTCTTTTACTGGAAACGAAATTATCAGAAGTGCTAAGCCGGTTAAGTATTGAACCGTCCGAAAAATTAGAAAGGGAATTTGAAAAACTGTTACAAGAAAAACGAGAGTTGGATGCGTCTGAATAAGTGAAACATATATTCAAAAATAAAAGTACATCACGATTCGGAAGTGATGTACTTTTTGTAAGTAAAGGATAGAAGAAAAGTTATATATACCAGAGTCTCTTTCTACTCTGTTATATACGCCCATTTATAAGAATATATACCCGCAAATGGACGAACGACAACACCTTTTACGCTTGGACGTTCTAAGTAAATAAGCCCTGCTTGGAAGATTGGAGCAATTGCTGCATCATCTTCAACTAGAATTTTCTCAGCATCTTGGAACGCTTTCCAACGTGCTGGTAAATCAGTTGTTAAAGAAGAACTCGCTTTTTCCATTAATTCATCATATTGTTTGTTGGAATAGTTCATTTTGTTGAAAGGGCCATCTGTTACGAACATATTTAAAAATGTTGTCGGGTCAGGATAATCTGGTCCCCAAGTAGAAAGTGAAATTTCAAAGTCTCCATTTCCTTCACGTTCTAAAAATGCCTTTACTGGAAGTGGATTTAGTGTGATTTTTAAACCAGGTAGATTCTTCTCTAATTCGCCTTTTAAGTATTCGCTTATTTTTTTATCGTTTGACTCATCAGTTGATATGATGGAAAGAGAAACATTTTGTAGATTTGTTTCTTTTTTTGCTGTTTCCCATTGTTTTTTCGCTTCTTTTATATTTGTTTCTACTTTGACATTACTTGTACTACGAAAGTCTTTATTATCGGGTCCTTTTACAAAGCCTTTTGGAATGAAAGCATTTGCAGGAATGGAACCGTTATTTAAAATGGTTGTTGTAATTCCTTTTTTATCAAAGGAAAGAGAAATCGCTTTGCGAGCATTTTTATTTGCTAGTAAAGGATTTTTTTGATTTAATCGAAAAAATGTCACAGAAGGACGTGCCATTTTCTTTAAGCTTGGATCGTTTTGGTATTTATCGACAAATTCTGAATTAATTGTGATACGATCGACTTGTTTGCTTTCAAATAAATTAACAGCTGCTGAAGTGTCTTTCACGATATTGACATTAATTTCTTGTAATTTCACATTTTTATGATCCCAGTAGTTTGGGTTTTTCGTCATTTTATAACTTGTATCATGTTTCCATTCATTTAATACGAACGGTCCATTATATACTGCATTTGCAGCTTCGAGACCATAATTTGTCCCTTGTGCTTCAACTACTTTTTGATTTTGTGGATAAAAGGTTGCAAATCCCATTAGCCCTAAAAAGTATGGAACAGGATGCTCTAATTGTACTTCAAGCGTTTTATCATCAAGCGCTTTTACACCAAATGAATCGAGAGGTAATGCTTTTTTATTTACTTTTTCAGCATTTTTAATATCAAACATAATATGGGCATACTCAGAAGCTGTTTCTGGATTTATTGCACGTTTCCATGCATATTCAAAGTCATGCGCTGTTACAGGATCACCATTTGACCAGTTTGAATGACGAAGTTTAAATATATATGTTTTTCCATCCTCGCTTAATGTGTAAGATTCAGCTGCCCCTGGTACAGGTTTGTTACCTGGTCCAGGCATATACAGCCCTTCCATCACATTATTTAAAGCTGCATAGGAAAAACCATCCGTTGCGATAGAGGAATCAAGAGTAGAAATTTCCCCGGTTTCTACAATGTTTAATATTTGTTTTGTAGCTACTTTTTTCTCGTCTTTGTTCGTTGTTGTTTCTTGTTTTTGACCACAAGCTGTTAAAACGAGTGACAATGTAAGTGAGAGCGCCGCAACTCTCTTTGTTTTTTTCTTCATCGCTTTCATCCTCCCCTTTATCTTTGATTTAGTATAAAAGAAGATAAAGAAAATTTCTATAATTAAATCCAATAAAGTTTATGTGAAAAATATATTTTATGGAAAGTTGTATTGTTGGAAAAAGAGATAAAATCAGTATAGAATAGAAATGTTTCAAAAGTCAGAAGTGATGATACCCGCATAAAAATATATGTTGTAAGGAGGGTGAAATTCAAATATGCAGGCAATTTCAAAAGAAAATGTAGTGACGACGCCAACGATATATCGCATTTTATTTGCAATTAGTTTCGGTCATTTTTTGAATGATTCTATGCAAGCTGTTGTGCCGGCATTGTTTCCAATTTTAGAAAAAACGATGAATTTATCTTATATGCAAGTCGGATGGATTGCGTTTGCGCTAAATATGACGTCATCTGTTATGCAACCGGTATTTGGGATGTATTCAGATAAGAAGCCATCCCCATTTTTACTACCGCTCGGTATGTTCTCAAGCATGCTTGGAATGATTGGTCTTGCATTTGCACCAAACTTTATTATTGTTATTATTTCTGTTTTATTTATCGGATTAGGTTCAGCAGTCTTTCATCCAGAAGGAGCCCGCGTTGCGTATATGGCATCTGGTACGAAGCGTGGATTAGCACAAGCGATTTATCAAGTAGGGGGGAATACTGGTAATTCACTTGCTCCAATTTTTACAGCAGTAATTTTCGTTCCTCTTGGTCAAAAAGGTTCGCTTGGTTTTACGGCTTTTGCAGCAGTAGGGATTCTATTATTAATGTATGTGTCAAAGTGGTATAAAAATGAATTAGTAAGCGGTGCTGTAAAAAGCAAGAAACGAGCTGCACTTGAGGCTGAAAATGCAATTGTAAGTGCGCATATTAAATTTATTATCGTTCTCCTTATCTTTTTAACATTTGTTCGTTCGTGGTATGGAGCTGGTATTGGGAACTTCTATCAATTTTATTTGATTGAGCATTATGGTTTATCGATAAAGAATGCGCAATATTTTGTATTTGCTTTTATGATTTCCGGCGTACTGGGAACATTTTTTGGAGGACCGCTCGCAGATCGATTTGGTAAGAAAAATATTATTGTGTTCTCCATGCTAGGTTCTGCGCCGCTTGCACTTTTATTACCGCATGTTTCTCTTTTATGGGTTGTGCCACTATTTTTATGTATCGGTTTCATTAGTTCCAGTAGCTTTAGTGTGATTGTTGTATATGCCCAAGAACTTGTGCCAGGGAAAGTAGGGATGGTATCAGGATTAATTGTCGGTCTTGCATTTGGTCTTGGCGCGCTAGGTGCTGTCGTTCTTGGGAAATTAGCTGACATATATAGTCTGCAGTTCATTATGGTATTATGTAGTTGTTTACCATTAATTGGACTTACTTCCTGGTTACTGCCGAGTGATAAAAAATCCGTATAGAATAGGGGATGCGCTATGAAACTATGCAAAAATGTTACAGAATTAATAGGGGATACACCTGTCGTGCGATTATCTAAATTTGTTCCGAAAGATGCGGCGGATGTATATGTAAAGTTAGAAATGTTTAACCCATCTCGTAGTGTGAAAGATCGTGCAGCTTATCATTTAATTCATGTTGCAGAGGAGCAAGGCTTTATTCAGCCGGGAGATACGATTATTGAACCGACAAGTGGAAATACGGGAATTGGTTTAGCGATGAATGCAGCGGCGAAAGGATATAAAGCGATTTTAATTATGCCGGATAATATGTCAAAAGAACGAATGAATCTGTTAAAAGCATATGGTGCAGAAGTTATTTTGACACCGGCAGAACAAAGAATGCCAGGTGCAATTGCAAAAGCGATAGAACTGCAAAAACAAATACCGAATAGTTTTATCCCGCAGCAATTTGAAAATCCAGCAAACCCAAATATTCATCGCTATACAACAGCACTTGAAATTTATGAACAAATGGAAGGGAAGTTAGATGCCTTTGTAGCGACTGCTGGAACAGGTGGAACAATTACAGGGACAGGGGAAACGTTGAAAGAGAAATTACCCAATTTACATATTGTAGTAGTGGAGCCGAAAGGATCGCCTGTTTTATCTGGCGGTGTGCCAGGTCCTCATAAACTAGTTGGAACCAGTCCGGGGTTTATTCCAAAAAACTTAAATACAGAAATATATAACGAAATTATTCAAATTGCAGATGAAGAAGCGCTAAGTACGATGAGAAATTTAGCAAAACAAGAAGGGTTATTAGTAGGACCATCTTCAGGGGCTTCCGTCTATGCCGCAATTATGATTGCGAAGCGATTAGGTGCGGGTAAGAAGGTATTGTGTATTGCACCTGATACAGGTGAACGGTATTTAAGTATGGGGCTGTTTGAATAATAGATTGCGAGAGCATGCAAAGTAGAAAAATAAGAGATGTAACAATTTATACCGTTACATCTCTTATTTTTATTTTATAAATTTTCCTAATATCGGTAATCGTTGAATGTGATTACCGAGAATGCGTGAAGCAAGGCCGCTTGTTAATACAAATAAAAGATAGACGAAGCCGCCAACTACGCCGCATATGATTACGATAAGTAATGATTCGATGTAAGACTGTCCAGGTATGAACCATCCTATCATCGCTTTTAATGCCATGACAATAGCGGACATTGCGCCAGAATAAATGATAATAAGACATACTGTTTTTATAGTCTCTTTTATATCAAATTTTGCGAATTTAACGATGCAGTATAACATAATGGCATCTGAAACGAGATATCCGAGAATAGTTCCAAGTACCGCTCCATGTCCGCCTAATACATATAGAAGAGGAGTATTGACAATCAGTTTTACAAGAATGCCTACTGAGAAAGCAATCATTGTTTTTCGTTGATAATCAATTCCTTGTAAAATGGCTGCTGAAACGGTAAAGATTGCGCTTAATACAGCTGATGGTGCATAGGAAATTAAGTATTGTGAACCGCCTACTGCGATATCGTGGCTCACATAAACCATGCGGAATGCATCGTAAGCAATACTAGCTAGACCGAATGCCGCTGGAATGGTGAAGAATAATAATACTTGAAATATCTTTGTAATTTGTTCTTGTAATTCTTCTTGTTTTCCACTTGTAAATGATTTTGTTATAGCTGGAATAATTGTTAATGAAAATCCAGTTGCAAGGGAAGCTGGAATCATAATTAATTTTTGAGCATAGTTCGCTATATAAGCGAAGACAGCATTTGCTGTTGTTAATGGCTCGCCAAGAGCTCTTAAAGCGTCAGCAACTGTGTATTGATCGACTAATGTATAAAGCGGAATAGCGATGCCGACAAATACAATGGGAATTGCATAACGAAGTAATTCCATATAGATACTTTTTAACGGAAGAGTAGATGCTCTTGATTTAAGCTCACCTTTAGGTGGTTTTAGATGATTATATTTTTTCCAATACATGATTAAAATCGAAACGCTAGCAATCGCTCCGACCGCAGCACCAAATGTAGCGACTGCTACAGAAGAAGCGACAGAGCCACCTAGTAACTTTGTAACAACAAAACTACCAGCTAAAATGAAAACGACGCGTGCAATTTGTTCTACAACTTGTGATACGGCGCTTGGCTTCATATGCTGGAAGCCTTGAAAATAACCGCGTGTGACACTCATTGCTGGTACAATAATAAGCGCAAAGCTGAGCGCCCGCATTGTAAGTGTTACATCAGCGATAAACTTTGGATCTGGCGCTTTTGAACGAATGATAAATTGTGATATGTAAGGAGCACCGATAAATAAAATGAAAAAACCAGAAAACCCCATCAATAGCATCAATTTTACACTAGAGTTATAGAGTTTTTTACTTGTACTATAATCACCTAGTGCATTATATTTTGCGACAAATTTTGATACGGCAATTGGAATGCCGGCTGTTGAAAAACTAAGTAAGATACCGTACCAAGAATATGCATATCCATATAAAGCAACCCCTTGTGTACCAACTAATAATTGAAAGGGGAAGAAATAGATAAATCCTAAGATACGTGAAATCATTGTGGCCCCGCTTAGTAAAGCAGTTCCTTTTAACACTTTTGAAGTAGACAAAACACTTTCCTCCCACTTTTGCTCTCATGCAGCCATCTATATTACTATAAACCTGTCATGGTATTTAATAAAGTATAAACATCACTATTGGAATAGGGTTCATAGAAAATTCATATTTTGAATTTTCACAGCAAAAAATAGATAGATTATACATAAAAATTTAGTTGACACCATTTTGAGTATATGATAAAAATGATATTAATCAATTCGGAAACATCATATTTGGGCAATGAAAGGTTATAGTAGTGAAAGTCTTCCTATTTCAGAGAGCTGATGGTCGGTGTGAATCAGTATATAGATTATTCATGAAGTTCGTCCTGGAGCATCTTTCATAAATCTCACGTTGTGAGGAAATGAAAGACGGTAGTGAATACCGTTATGAAATAAAGTGGTGAAGAGTTTTTTCACAACTAGGGTGGTACCGCGATGTTTTAATCGTCCCTACGTATTTGCGTAGGGGCGTTTTTTATTGAAGGTCCTACTGTCGTTGTGTCTTCATAACTAGGGTGGTACCGCGATATTTTAATCGTCCCTACGCATTTGCGTAGGGAGTTTTTTTATTTAAAGAGGAGGAGATTCTACTAGAAATAGCTAATGTTAGAACGCAATGAATAAAGAGAAATAGAGAGGAGATTACAATATGAATTCACCGCAATGGACATCAAAATTAGGTTTTGTATTAGCTGCTGCAGGTTCAGCAATTGGACTTGGGGCAATTTGGAAGTTCCCTTATATGGCCGGGATTGGAGGCGGCGGAGCATTTTTTCTTATTTTTATCGGTTTTACATTATTAATTGGTTTACCGCTCTTATTAGCTGAATTTGTAATTGGGAGGAGTACGCAAAAAGAAGCTGTTGATGCATATAGACAAATTGCTCCTAAAACATTATGGCCATGGCTAGGTAAATTAGGTGTTGTAACATGTTTCATATTACTTTCATTCTATAGTGTAGTAGGTGGTTGGATTTTATTATATTTATGGAATGCAATTACAGGAAGGTTATGGGAAGGAAATGGTGCATATGAAGCAACATTTGGTGAAATCATTTCCAATCCTTATTTAGCAGTTGGATCACAGTTATTATTTATTCTTATGACGATTTTCATTGTAAGTAAAGGTGTACAAAACGGTGTGGAAAAAGTAAATAAATATTTTATGCCTGCGCTATTTGTTTTATTCTTTATATTAATTATTCGTGCTCTTACATTAGATGGAGCTGGAGAAGGAGTTCGTTTCTTCTTGCAACCAGATTTCTCAAATGTGACATCGGAAATTATTTTATATGCAATGGGACAATCGTTCTTTTCATTATCTGTTGGTGTAGCAGTAATGGTAACGTATAGTTCATACTTACCGAAGGAAGAAAGTCTACCGCGTTCGGCATTTTCAATTGTAGGACTAACACTTATGATTACATTGCTTGCAGGACTTGCTATTTTCCCAGTTGTATTTGCATTTGGAATGGAACCGTCACAAGGACCAGGATTATTATTTATCGTATTACCTGCTATTTTCAGTAAAATGGCGTTTGGAAAAGTATTCTTCGTTATTTTCTTATTACTATTCTTCTTTGCAACAGTTACGTCAGCTATTTCTATGTTAGAAATTAGTGTTGCATCGTTAACAGCAAAAGGAAATGGGAGACGCGAGAAGTTTGCAATCATTGTAGGGTTATTGATTTTTGTAGTAGGTATTCCATCGGCATTATCATACGGTGTATTGAGTGATTTTAAGGTTTTTGGAAAGACAGTTTTCGATTTAGCAGATTTTGCAGTAAGTAATGTACTGATGCCGCTTGGTGTATTGTTAGTTTCTATATTCGTTCCATTAAAAATGAAGAAAGATGTATTAATGAGAGAGCTTGGTGTAAGTAAACATAAAGGATATACATTATTCATACTATGGTTATTCTTACTTCGTTATATCGCACCAGTCGCTATCATTATTGTATTTTTAAATGTAATTGGAGTTATTTAAAGAAATGGTGGAATATTCAAATGTATAAAGGTGCAAGAAGGAAACAAATATCATATAATGAAACCATAAATGGTATATTGGAGGTGTTTTTATGGCGATTATGATGCAATTGCCGGACATTGCAGCGTCTCATGCAAAGCCAAGTATGGAAATGGCGATACTTTGCGTGAGGTAGACAATGTATATACAATCGCCAAATTGAGCTCGTATATTTTTGTATTTGGCTTTGCCCTTATTGAAATGAATCATACGAAATAAGGGGCGAGCAAACATGGGATACGTAAAAGCAACAGCTGTTTTACCGGAAAGTTTAATTGCAGAAATTCAAAAATATGTACAGGGTGAAACAATTTACATTCCAAAACAAGAAACTGAACATTATAAATGGGGTACACGATCTGGGGGAAGAAAACAAATCGATATGCGAAATCGAAAGATAAAAGAAGCTTTTGAAAACGGGATTGCTATTTATCAATTAGCGGAAGAATATTTTCTTTCTGTAGAAACAATAAAAAAAATTGTGTATTCCAAATCATAGTAAAAAGCACTGATTATTCTTTTGAAATAATCAGTGCTTTTTTATGTATAGTTTGTTTATGAATTGTTTTTGGTATTTTATAAAAGAAAAGTATTATATACAATAAAAACAGATTGATAATTTGTATGGAGTGATAACGATGGAAGCATTTATTAGAAGTGATCAATATAATTTTATAAAATCACAAACTCATATTCTTGTGCATGGACATGCAACAGCAAACGATAGAGGGGTCATTACGGCTTTGAAATCTCTTGCAATTGAAAAAGTATTACACGCCTTTGAAAATTTAAATAGTGAACAGAAAGAATTAATTGAAACAATTTTGGCAGTTGAAAATAGAGAGGATGCGGAAGCATTTTTGCTTAAATTAAATCCGTATGTTATACCGTTTCAAGAAGTTACTCCACAAGCATTAAAAAAATTATTTCCTAAAGTGAAAAAATTGAAGCTTCCTGAAATGGAAGAAGTAAACATGAAAGAAATGTCATATTTAGGTTGGACTGATAAGGGAACGGGAAAAAGGTTTATTATAGCAAAAAAGAATAATAAATTAGTTGGCGTTCAAGGGACGTTTCAAAGTATAAATAAAAAAGGGATTTGTGCACTATGTCATGGACATGAAGAGGTAGGCATGTTTTTAGTTGAAATAAAAGGAGATGTGCCAGGCACGTTTGTTAAAAAAGGAAATTATATTTGTCAAGATAGTATAGCATGTAATCAAAATATGACTTCGCTAGATAAATTACATGATTTTATCGAAAGACTTAAGAAATAAAGGACGATTCTTTTCGTCCTTTTATCATTTCTTCTGCCAATTTGTTTTTATAAAGTCTTCACGTCCAGACTCTTTTCGTTCCTGAGCATATTTCTTCGGATTTTTCTTGTAGAAATGCTGATGGTATTCTTCTGCTTCATAAAAAGGTGCAGCTGGGCGAATTTCTGTTACGATTGGCTCGTTAAATATACCGCTAGTAGCAAGCAATTGTTTTGACTTCTCAGCGAGTTCTTTTTGGGTTTCGTTGTGATAGAAAATTGCCGTGCGATAAGATGGACCACGATCAAAAAATTGTCCGTCATCATCAGTCGGATCAATTTGCGACCAATATAAGTCTAGTAATTTTTGATAAGGAAAAATAGAAGGATCGAATGTAATTTGAACAACCTCTAAATGCCCGGATGTGCCAGATTTTACTTGTTCATATGTTGGATTGGAAATATGTCCACCAGTATAGCCTGAAACAACTTTTTGAATACCTGGAAGTTCATCAAATGGTTTTACCATACACCAAAAACAGCCGCCGGCGAAGGTTGCAAGTTCGAATGTTTTCTTTGACATGTTTGTAATACCTCCTAAATAGATGTGTTTATTAAGTATTATATAAACTATGTTATTATGCAATAAAAAATATTAAGAAATATCTAACTGAAAATATTCTGATTAGATTTTAAAAATAAATTTTTGGAAAATGTATTGACAATCAAAAAGAGAAAGTTCTATAATACGTTTAATAACTTTTAAGTCAATTCTAAATTTTCTAATTTAACCATATTTTATATGTGAAGAAGAGGAAAGTAGATGATGATGCATGTTTCAGAGAGCTGCCCCGTGGCTGTGAGGGCGGTAACAAGCAAATCATTGAAAATCACCTCGGAGCATCGCTTTCGAAAGGGAATTTGAGTAGAGAGCGACGGGCTCGTCTCCGATAAATGGACGGAGGTCTGATGGGACCTACTGAGCTTATATTTCGTGAGGAATATAAGGAAGCTGAGTGGTAACGCGAAACTCTCGCCTCAGCAATCAAATCTACTAGTGAGTAGAGATTGATTGTTGGGGCGAGAGTTTTTATTTAAAAAAATACAAGAATGTGAAGAAGAGGAAAGTAGACGATACGATTTGTTTCAGAGAGCTACCCCGTGGCTGTGAGGGTAGTACAAATCTATTGATTGAAAATCACCTCAGAGCACTATTCACGAAAGGAAACGAGTAGGGAGTAGCGGAGTTGTTCCCGATAGCAGAACAAAAGTCCATATTTGGACTTACTGAGCTTATATTTCGTGAGGAGTATAAGGAAGCTGAGTGGTACCACGATTCCCTCGTCTCAGCAATGGGTTGCTACAAGTTGTAAAGAATCGATTGCTGAGACGAGTATATTTTTATGAATAATATACAGAAAATTTAGTCTTTATATATTCTTCTCAGCAATCGATTTAAAGATAGATTGCATAAAGAGATGAAAAAGAGGAGCGATGTAAGATGAAAAAGCAGTATATTTATATGAATGGGGAATTAGTAGAGAAGGAAAAGGCTGTTGTTTCGGTATATGATCATGGGTTTTTATATGGAGACGGTGTATTTGAAGGAATTCGTAGTTACGGTGGAAATGTCTTTTGTTTAAAAGAGCATGTAAAGCGGTTATATGAATCTGCAAAATCTATTTTGCTCACGATTCCAATGACAGTGGAAGAAATGGAAAAAGCGGTTGTACAGACGTTACAAAAAAATGGATATGCCGATGCATATATTCGACTAATTGTTTCAAGAGGAAAGGGGGATTTAGGACTGGATCCAAGAAGTTGCGAAAAGCCAAGTGTCATCATTATTGCAGAGCAATTAAAATTATTTCCTCAAGAATTTTATGATAATGGTCTGAGCGTTGTATCGGTTGCATCTCGCCGGAATATGCCAGATGCATTAGATCCACGTATTAAGTCAATGAATTATTTAAATAACGTACTAGTGAAAATTGAAGCAGCGCAAGCGGGTGCACTAGAAGCACTTATGTTAAATCAACAAGGATATGTTTGTGAAGGGTCAGGAGACAATGTTTTTGTAGTGAAAGATGGAAAAGTAGTAACACCGCCTTCTTACTTAGGGGCATTGGAAGGAGTGACTCGCAATAGCGTGATTGAACTTTGTGACAAATTGGGGATTCCATGTGAAGAAAGACCGTTTACCCGTCACGATGTATATGTAGCGGATGAAGTGTTTTTAACGGGAACTGCTGCTGAATTAATTCCAGTTGTAAAAGTTGATGCAAGAGAAATTGGAGATGGAAAGCCTGGAGAGGTAACAAAACAATTAACCGAAGCGTTTAAACGGTTAACGAGAGAACGAGGAGTACGTGTGCCAGGACTAGCAGAGAGTTTGGCGTAAAAGATAGGGGAGGAGTAAAAAATGGAAGATAGGCATACAGTTTGCAAGAAAAAGGAGTTGGAAGAAGGGAAAGAGAGCGGTGCAAGTCATGTTATTCAATGCTTGAAAAAATTAGGTGAAACAACCGTATTTGGTTATCTGGGAGGAGCTATTTAACCAGTGTATAGTGCGTTTTATCTTTTTAGGCGAGAAGACACCCACCTCAAGGAACGTGCAGGGCATAGCCCAATGAGTAGGTGGGTGATGAATCGCCTTCGGATAGGGCGTGGCTTATGCCACGTTAACGATCCGACACACTTAAACCTTTACGAATAAGCTCGTAAACCGCACCTGCAAAACTCGTGATGTAATTTTCTTTTGGTATTTTTCGATTTCTGCCACTAAATCAGCAGGAAACGTAATTAATTTTGAAATACGTTCCATACTACTTCACTTCCATTTCGGTATATACTTATGTTTGGTATATAATTAGTATATACTAAAAGGAGGTGAAATCAATGTTAGTTAACAAAGTGTATAAGTTTCGTATCTATCCAAACAAGGGGCAAGAAATATTAAAACAGGTAGTAGATGTTTTGCAAGTAAATACATCATAAGCAGAGATTGTCGCTTTCATGTATGAAGATAGAGTGACCAATATGTGTCATTCTATTTCAAATACAGCAGCATTTGGCGATCATGTAACAGGATAATCGCAACGGATAAAATGAAATGTGTTCTTATCAAAATTCAGCAAGGAGAATTTAGGGGAAAAGGTTATTAGAATTTTAAACTGGACGTAAGGCGTAGTATGCAATGAAAAAGAAAGAGCAAAAGCATCGGCTGAAAAAGGTAGGAGCAGTACTTCGTGAAAGGATGTCTTGAATTCAGCCGCTAGAAACAAAAAAATAAACAGCAGCGTAAAAATGTATGAGGAAAGGAATTGAAAATATGAGAAGTGACATGATTAAAAAAGGTTTCGATAAAGCGCCGCATCGCAGTTTATTAAAAGCAACCGGGCTCAAAGATGAAGACTTCCACAAGCCGTTTGTAGCGATTTGTAATTCTTTTATTGAAATTATTCCTGGGCATAAACATTTAAATGAATTTGGTCGCCTTGTAAAGGAAGCTGTACGTGCGGCGGGAATGGTTCCATTTGAATTTAACACAATTGGAGTCGATGACGGAATTGCAATGGGGCATATCGGTATGCGCTATTCCCTTCCAAGTCGTGAGATTATTGCTGATTCAGTGGAAACAGTAGTCAATGCGCATTGGTTCGATGGCATGATTTGTATTCCGAACTGTGACAAAATTACACCGGGCATGATGATGGCTGCGATGCGTATTAACATTCCAACGGTTTTTGTTTCAGGAGGACCAATGGCAGCGGGAAAAACGTCAAAAGGAGAGGTTGTTGACTTAAGCTCTGTTTTTGAAGGAGTAGGCGCTTATCAATCTGGAAAAATTTCAGAGGAAGAATTAAAAGATATTGAAGATCACGGTTGTCCATCTTGTGGCTCTTGTTCGGGTATGTTTACAGCGAATTCGATGAACTGTCTATGTGAAGTATTAGGATTAGCCCTCCCGGGAAATGGAAGCATCTTAGCGACAGACTCGCGCCGAGAGCAGTTAATTCAACGAGCAGCGGAGAGTTTAAAAATTTTAATGGAACGTGATATTAAACCGAGAGACATTGTCACTGAAGAAGCCATTGATGACGCGTTTGCACTTGACATGGCAATGGGAGGATCTACAAATACAGTATTACATACGTTAGCAATTGCTCAAGAGGCAGGATTAGACTATGACATGAACCGGATTGATGTAGTTTCAAGGAAAGTTCCTCATTTATGTAAAGTAAGCCCAGCCTCAAATTGGCATATGGAAGATATCGATCGTGCAGGTGGTATGAGTGCTATTTTAAAAGAATTAAGTAGAAAAGAAGGGGTACTGCACTTAGATCGGATAACAGTTACAGGGAAAACGTTACGAGAAAATATTGCCGATGCTGAAATTCAAGACAAAGAAGTCATTCATTCGCTTGAAAATCCTCATAGCCAAGAGGGGGGCTTACGTATATTAAAAGGAAATCTCGCAAAAGATGGTGCTGTGATTAAAAGTGGTGCAACAGAAGTAAAGCGTTTTGAAGGACCGTGTGTTATTTTTAATTCACAAGATGAAGCACTTGCGGGAATTATGCTTGGGAAAGTAAAAAAAGGAGATGTGGTAGTTATTCGTTATGAAGGGCCAAGAGGTGGGCCTGGTATGCCAGAAATGTTAGCTCCAACATCAGCAATTGCTGGTATGGGACTAGGAGCTGATGTAGCACTATTAACAGATGGCCGTTTTTCGGGAGCATCACGAGGTATTTCTGTCGGGCATATTTCCCCAGAAGCTGCTGCGGGTGGGGAAATTGCACTTCTTCAGCAAGGAGATATCGTTTGTATTGATGTAGAGGAGCGTTTGCTTGAAGTGAAAGTGAGTGATGAGGAATTAGCGAAACGCCGAAAAGAATGGAAAAGACCAGAGCCGAAAGTAAAAACAGGATGGCTTGGCCGCTATGCCCAGATGGTTACATCAGCAAATACTGGAGCAGTACTGAAAATGCAAAACTTTGATTGAATGATAGAAAAAAAGGATAAGGAATGATATGAGATGGTGCATAAGGTAAAGGAGAGAGTAAAAATTGAAGATATCCTTATGGCTCATAATTGTTTAAAGGATATTGTCAATAAAACACCACTTCAACGAGATGCAGTTTTATCTGAGAAATATAAATGTGAAGTATATGTGAAAAGAGAAGATTTACAAGTAATCCGTTCCTTTAAAATTCGCGGTGCTTACAATTTAATTCAAAGTTTATCAAAAGAGAAGTTGCAAAACGGAGTTGTGTGCGCAAGTGCTGGAAATCATGCACAAGGCGTTGCATATACGTGTAATTTATTAGAAATTCCAGCGAACATCTTTATGCCAACGACAACGCCAAAGCAGAAAGTATCGCAAGTCAAATTTTTCGGTGGTGATGTGGCAGACATTATGTTAGTTGGTGATACATTTGATAGCTCCTTTCAAGAAGCGCAGCGCTATTGTGAAGAAAATGGAATGACATTTGTACATCCTTTTGATGATCCACACGTAATTGCCGGTCAAGGAACAGTGGCAGTCGAGATTTTACATGATACGGAAAAAACGATTGATTATGTATTTACAGCAATTGGCGGTGGGGGTCTCGCTTCTGGCATCGGTACATATGTAAAGGGAGTGAGTCCAAATACAAAAGTCATCGGTGTGGAACCTAAAGGGGCAGCGTCGATGAAAGAAGCTTTTTTACAAAACGAAAATGTAACGCTAGAAATGATTGATAGTTTTGTAGATGGTGCAGCGGTAAAGAAAGTAGGAAAGCTAACTTTTGAGACTTGTAAAGATGTGTTAGATGATATTGTCTTAGTTCCTGAAGGGAAAATTTGTACAACGATTTTAGAATTGTATAAGAAGAATGCAATTGTTGCAGAACCTGCCGGAGCTCTCTCGATTGCAGCGCTCGATTTTTATAAAGATGAAATAAAAGGAAAGACAGTCGTTTGTGTGTTAAGCGGTGGGAATAATGATATTGACCGAATGCAAGAAATGAAAGAACGCTCTCTCATTTACGAAGGGATAAAACATTATTTTATTATTCAATTTCCGCAGCGATCAGGAGCATTGCGAGAGTTCCTTGATAAAGGATTAGGCCCTGAGGATGATATTACTCGTTTTGAGTATATTAAGAAGCATAATAAAGAAAATGGTCCTGCACTTGTCGGTGTAGAGTTAAAACATAAAGAAGATTATGAGCCACTGATTGCTCGTTTTAAGGAAAATCATATTCAATTTCTGGAACTGAACAAGAATCCTGTTTTGTTTGATTTATTAACTTAATAAATAAAGAGAAAGAGGGCGAAAGTGATAAGCTCTCTTTCTTAGTTTTTATCTTTGTTATTTATGCTAGCTGAATTGTTTAATGAAAATTCGTAATATTAAATCGTTACATAAGTAATAGTAAATACAAAATGAAAGCTTTTGGTCATGATTGTGAATGTCTTATGCTAGAAGACTTCCACCTGAAAGGTTAAAAATAAAGTCTTAGAGAGGAAGAAAGAATGGTTATATTAGGAGCAATTGTAAATGGAATATGTATTATAATCGGCACATTATTAGGGAAAGTATTAAGTAATATTCCTGAAAGTATGAAAGGAACCGTCATGCATGCAATTGGTTTAGCAGTTACTGTACTAGGATTACGAATGGGAATGAAAAGCGAAATTTTTCTCATTGTTATTTTAAGCCTTGTAATAGGAGCGGTAGTTGGAGAATGTCTTTGCTTAGAAGAAAAGCTACAAAAGTTAGGGAATTGGTTAGAAAAGAAAGTTGGTTCCAAAGGAGAAGGAAGTATATCTGTAGGTTTTGTTACAGCTACGCTAATCTTTGCCATTGGGGCAATGGGAGTACTAGGCGCATTAGATAGCGGAATTCGCGGAAACCATAATGTCCTCTATACAAAAGCGATTATAGATGGGTTTATTTCCCTTATTTTAACAACAACACTTGGAATCGGTGTATTATTTTCGGCTGTGCCAGTTATTTTATATGAAGGTGGAATTGCTCTATTTGCAACGAAAATTGATCGTTTTGTACCCGAACAATTAATGAATCAATTTATTATAGAAATGACAGCAACGGGTGGGATTATGATCTTTGCCATTGGACTGAACTTACTCGGATTCATTAAAATCAAAGTTGCAAATCTATTACCTGGAATATTGGTCGTTGGAATGATTGTTTCTATTATATATGGATATAATTTATTTCTATTAAAATAGAGCCTGTAATAAAAGGTTGTAAAACATGACCTTTTGTCACAGGCTGTTTCTTTTCTATTTGTTATAACATACGCATAAACTTACAATACGAAATATTGACCAGGAAAATTTGCTATCTAGTAGTTGCTATAAAATTAATATGAATGTTTCATAAAGTGCACGAAGCCACCTATAAACAAAATTGAAAAACTTCCCATTACAACAAAAATGAGTGTTTCCATAGAAATGTATAGTAGTTGGGAAGCTTCTTTCGGTAGCATCGCAAGAAATGGTTGGGCCCATGGATAGAAAGGACCAAACCGTTCAGAATTTGCAATCATAAGAGCAGGATCGTCGCTATAACATTTAAAGCAATTGGTGCTGCAAAGCTAGACCAAATGGTTGATACCCATAACTGTAAGGCAGTTAAAGGCAAAGTAGCAATACAGCCACCTACAACGCTTTTTATTACTAGAGTTAGCGGGAATGGACCGGATAGATGTAACAGATGTCCAGCAGTAACAAAACTCATAATAAAAAGGACTTGCACGATACTTATAAATGTGAAGGTAAAGAAAAACTTTATGATATATGTATGATATTTTGTTACAGGTTGTGTGAGAAGTTGTTTCCAGCTCCCGTTTGCATGTTCATATCGACAAATAAATGCCGTGAAAATACCTGTTAACAGTGGTAAAAGTAGCATGCTATGTACCGTTATCATGATATTATCAATTAACTCCCAATGTTGATATTCAGAGTAGCGTGAGCCGGAAAACATAGTGAAAACGCTACCTAATAAACCAATTGTGCATGTCACGCTTTGATTTTGAAATAGAATGGCAAGCTATAATTGGAAAGTGACAATGGGTAATGCTGACCAATAATGAAGAATGTGAATCGTACATTAACAAAGGAACAGATTTTTGAAGCGGTATGGAATGAGACTTATATAGAAGGAGATAAATCGCTAATGGTTCATATTCGACATTTACGCGAAAAAATAGAGAGGAATCCAAGTAATCCTCAAATTATAGAAACGATACGCGGGATTGGTTATCGGTGTAAAGCATGATAAAACGTACAGCAATATTACGAAAGTATTTATTGATTATATTTATCGCAATTATATTGTTACCTTTAGTTCTCCCGGTCAGTTCATTTCTTTTTTTGAAAACAATCGAGTGGACAGCAGGAGAGTTTTCTACTTCGTATTCTAGTGAGCGAATAGAAAAACAATGGAGGAAGGAATCGGAAACTTTAGATGAGAATAACCCTAAAGAAATTGTAAAAGCTTTTGAGAGATTTAAAGAGAAATATCCAGAAGGAACAATGTTTTGGGGAGATCGTCATGGAAAAACAAATTTTCAAATACCTGATAATCAAAATATTCCTAAAGTATGGAGTGCAAGCGATGCAATCGAATTTATGAAAAAAAGTTTTGCTGGGGAACCATTTACAATTGTTTCTTATATAGGAAAAGGGAAGAAAGAGGCGTTTATGGTATTTTAAGTTCCAAGGAAATATACGAAGACACCCATTGTTCAAATACGTGAAAGATATGAATTTATTTTTGAAACGATTATTATTGTGAGTTTTACGATATTTGTTATCATCTCGGTTATCTTTTTTCTTAAAATTAGAAAGAGATTATTAACATTACAAAACGCGATGGAACTTCCAGGAGATAAGACTCTTCCATCTAAAATTTCAATAACAAAACAAGATGAGATTGGTTTGTTAGAAGAGTCGTTTAATCATATGATCGAGGCATTACAACAAAGTAGATTAAAAGAAAAACAAGAGGAAGAGTTTCGCCGAAAATTAATAGTAGATCTCTCGCATGATTTGCGCGCACCATTAACGATAATGCGAGCTCAAATCGATTCATTAAAGGGAGAAGTATTTTCGATAAAGGGACAGGAAACGATGGTATTAATGGATAAGAAGATAAATTATATAGCAGAGTTAATAGAGAATTTACTATCGTATTCGCTCATTACAGCTAAAAAATATTCATATCATCAAAGCATACGGATATGACACGTTTAATACGAAAAATTGTTGCAACGTGGTACGATAGTTTAGATGAAGAAGGTTTTGAAGTAGGCATTCAAATTCCTGAAAAACAATTATTTTGGGATATTGATGAAAATTGGTTTCAAAGAATGATAGATAACGTCATCCAAAATGTTGTTCGGCATGCAAGTATCGGAATATATATAGATTATGAAGGGGAAATAATCACAACAGTAGACCGTGGTTCGGGGTTTCAAAATACGCCCTCTAAAAATAAAGGAGCTTGTCTAGTATTGCCGTTATGGCGAAAGAGATGCGAATCGAGTGGAGTATCGAATCTGATAATTCAGGGGCTACATTTCGATTTAAGAAGCAATAATAAAAAGGATAGGGCGTATGGGGGATTTTCAATTTATAAAGAGGATAAAGATTGGTTTTACTTGTTATGAGGCGGTAAGGAAAAAGAAGGAGGGATTTGAGCTGTCGAATACAAGGGGTAGGGAGAAAGCTACTACATCGATGTCTGAATGATATAAGAAAAAATGATTATGGGTATGCAATTATTTGTCAAGCGAGGTCGATTGAATTGTATGAAGAAAGTTATGGTGTCGAATTGATATCCGTAACAATAAGATAATTTGTATACAAGAATAATAGATTGAAGGTTGCGGTGAAAACGCTATTTTATCTGTACAACATTTTATCGGTATAACAATAGATAGGTGAAATGAGATGAAATATAGAATATTAATTTATTATTCAAAATATCGACAACGAATCTGTTATTTCTAGATAAACTTCAGGTAAAACGAATCCTGAAGTTTATCTGTATTTCATTATTTAATCGTCAAGCAGGGCTCATTTCATATTGTTCTCTTTAAAAAATCTAAAATTCATCCCTTTTTGTTTGTTGAAAAAAAGATTATTACTGAATAATTGTTGTTCAGCTTATTTGAAGGAGCGATTTTCTATCATGATTAATGAAGGAGGAACAAAGCCGTGAAACATAATTGTATAGCATGTTTCCATTTGTTAAAATTGTTGTTTCTGTAAACGAAAATACATATTGTTAGACTTTGAATCATTTTTATGAAAAAATGATAATAGATAAGGAAGGGTATTTTTCCTTAAGTGCTTCGTATTGAAATTATTCTATAAGAGAAGGTGAGCTTGATGAATTTAAATTAAATAAGGAGCTGTTTTTATTTTATGCAACAAAGACATAATTTAGATTTTGGACCTCAAGATGTTAATATTATTAATCCTAAACAAGCAAAAAAAGCTGTTGTAGCTACTGGCATTGGGAATATGATGGAGTGGTTTGATTTTGGTTTATATGCTTATTTAGCGGTTATTTTAAGTCAATTATTCTTTTCAAACGTCCATAATAGTAGTCTCCAACTTGTACTTACATTTGGTACATTTGCTGCTGCCTTTCTCGTTCGCCCAATTGGAGGCATTTTCTTTGGGAGAATTGGCGATAAATATGGGCGGAAGGTTGTTTTAAGCACGACGATTATTTTAATGGCGCTTTCTACATTATTCATTGCTCTACTGCCAACTTATGAACAAATTGGGATTTGGGCACCGATATTCTTATTAGTTGCTCGGATCGTTCAAGGGTTCTCTACAGGAGGCGAATATTCGGGTGCAATGGTTTATATCGCAGAATCTTCTCCAGATAAAAAGCGTGGAATACTTGGTAGTGGTCTTGAAATTGGAACGCTTTCAGGTTACATTGCCGCTTCAGGAATCGTTACCATTTTGACAGTATTATTAACAAATGAACAAATGCTTAGTTGGGGATGGCGTATTCCTTTCTTAATTGCTGCACCAATTGGTTTGGTCGGTTTATATTTACGCCGTCATTTGAGTGAATCTCCAGTCTTTCAAGAGATAGAAAAAGAAAAAGCACAAGAGGAATATAAAGATGACAAACAAATTCCTTTGATTTACATTCTAAAATATTATAAAAAAGATTTTCTTCTAAGTATAGTCATTGTCGCCTTCTTTAACATTACTAACTATATGATCCTTTCTTTTATTCCTTCTTATCTAACGCAAATAGTAAAAATGAAAGAAACAACTGGTTTAATAATCATTTCAATTACGATGACACTTATGATTCCACTGGCATTTTATTTTGGTAAATTAAGTGATAAGGTTGGAAATAAACGTGTCGTACAATTTGGCTTATTGGGTTTAACATTATGTTCAATTCCAGCATTTTTACTAATAAGACATGGACATATTGTAGCTATTTTCGCTGGTATTTTTGTTTTAGGCTTTTTCTTAAGTATTTATGAAGGAACACTACCTTCCTTATTACCATCTCTCTTTTTCACAGATGTGCGTTATCGTGCACTGTCTATATCTTTCAATATTTCTGTATCCATATTCGGTGGCACAACGCCACTTGTATCTTCATATCTTGTTCACATTACTGATAATGCACTTGCACCAGCGTTTTATTTAACAGGTGTAAGCTTAATTGGTTTAATTGTATTTAGTCTATTATTTGTGACAACATCAGGACGTGCATTGAAAGGTGCTTATCCTACAGTTGAAACAAAAAAAGAAGCTTATGAAGTAGCTAAGCAAGCCCCTGAAGAAGCACTTTGGTGGCATGAAGAAGCTTTAGAAGTGAAAAAGTCATAGTTTACGAAAAAAACGATATCATTTTTTGGGAATTTCAAAATATAAAAGATCCCTATCTTATTTAAAGAGGATAGAAGTCTTTTATATAGTTAGGTATTTTTTATAAAAATGTTTGGAAATAATATAATTTCTTAATAAAATATTTTACTTGATAAAATAAAAAGTGTATTGTTTTCGATAGATTACAAGCAGGAAATAAAAAGAAAAGTCAAAAAAGAGCTAGGAATAGAAAATGTTTTCTCAACATCTGAAAATTCTGAATACAAGAAAAAGAATTGAGCTTTTGTGGGATTAATTGTTAATATACCCTTGTATTACCAATTGATTGAAAAGGGGGATTTTGACATGAAACTAAAAATGAAAGTTAAAAAGGCTACGCAACAAGATAATCAATGTGTATGTTTATTATTATGCTAGTTTGAGAAAAGAAGGTGTGCAAGCACCTTCTTTTTCAATGGAATGGGGAGAAAAAGATGAGATTAAAAACAAGTTTGAATTTTAGAGGGTATCCAAATAGAAATGAAATTGTTTATTACGATGGCGAAGAACGAGTGATTGAAGTGAATGAATTTGAAAAGCTATGGTCATTACTGAAAATTTTGGAAAGCCCGAAAGAAGATGTTCATACAAAAATACAGGAATGGAAAAATAACAACGACATAGAGGATGAGGAGTTACATCAAATTCTCCAATTTATAAATGAGAATGGAATGTTATATGAAAAGCGTTGTGACAAGATGGATGAGGAACAATTATATAATATAAGAAACTTTCATTATTTCAGTACACACGATTCTACTATATATGCAGATGCGATTGTTCAAAGGATAAAAAAGGTAAAAGTAGTTGTAATCGGGGCTGGAACGATAGGTGCAACATTATGTATGACATTATCTAAACTTGGTGTCGGAGAGATTATTGTTATCGATTTTGATACGGTACAACTAAAAAATATTAGAGCGCAGACAATATTTCAAAAAGAAGATACGAATAAGAAAAAAATACATGTTATCCAAGAAAAGTTAAAGAAAATGGATCCGTATGTTAAAGTTCAAGTGTATGATATGAAAATCGAAACAATCCATGATTTGTTACGAGTAGACTTACATGATGTGCATTATATTTTTGGATGTTTTGATGAATCTTCACTTCAATTGCAAAAAGATATAATGAATTATTGTGATAAGGAAAAGATTCAATATTATTTGATGGGATACCATAATGATTTTGTCAAAGTGTTTCATGTAAGCAATCGGAATGATGGAGAGAGACTGCTTGAAGAGAGTTTTCAAAACTATCATACAGAATATGTTATTCGAGAAAATAGGGGGACGATCATTCAAAGCCTAGCTGTTTCGCTTATAATTAGTCGGATTCTATTCGAGGACATAACAAAAAGCAGTTGTACAGTGCCAAGTGGGTATCATTTTGACTTTATTACATTTCAAACTTCTCATAACCGTCAATCTATCTCGAGAGAACCATTCGTTCAATCATTGCAAAGAATTATGCCCTTTGACCAAGAACAATTAAATCGGAAGATAGAATTCCTTTTCAATATTATTGATAAAAAAGAGAAAGTGACGATTCTTCCGAAAGTAATAGAAATGGATATTTTATCTATGCACCAAGTGTTTGACATTTTATTTCATATAGGTCAAATTGCTAGCTTACAGTTAGAAGATCACTACAATAAATTTATAGAACTGATGAATGAAATAGACGAAACAGAAGACCCAGAACATAATGAATATGAACAATATCTACAATTCATTCGTAGCATGAAAATAAATTATGAAGATGAGGTATACACCATATTTGAAATTTTTGAAATGATTCGCAACACGAAGGATTATGAGGAAAAGAAAAAAATGCAAAGCGGAATCTATGAAGTATTGAAACAGAATGGTGACACACTGCTTTCGTTTTTTGTAAACAGTAAGAAGAAGTATTTAGCTTTAGAAATCCCGAATTATTGCATGGAAGTCTTTGGCGTTAAAGAGGAAACGTTACATATACTCGAAAATGAGTTGCAAAAGAAGTTCCATACATTACTTACGAAAAGTCTATCTATGATGTTTTCAAATTCATTTCATGAAATTGGCGTAGACTTTTTATCATATAATGAAGAAGAACACAGTATGATTACACTGGATGAGGCAAAACATTTCATCGTTACAAGTTTAGAGAAAGATGGGAAGCATCATTTTGTTCATTATATAGAGCGAATGTTCGAGGAGAATTTTATACAAGTATATAATAATGTTGAAGTAAATAAAACATACTATTTTCCAAGTATGAAGGAGAGTAGAATTGTATTTAACTATCATAATGATATGGATAGTGTATTTGTGCTATGCCATGAATTAGGACATGCTTATTTTAACCAAAGTTATGGACATACATTTTTTGACGATAGTACACAATTAGTTAACGAAATGATGGCATACTATTTTGAAATTATTTGTATTCAATCAATGCTAGGAAATGAAGAGATAAAGATTGAAATGAAACAAGAAATAGCACGACAATATATAAAAAGAATACATCAAACTGTCTTATCCACATACGGAGTTCACTTGTTAGAAAAAAGCTTAGTTAAGCATATAGAGGAACACGGAACCATTTCGTTACTCGACTTTTTGAAAATTCGTGATGAATATAATCAACATTCTTTTTTTAAAGGGATCAAATTTAAAAATGAAAAGTATTTTTATTTAAATCCACTTTTGAAATCTTCATTTATGCTTGAATTTGGAGAGCATCTTTTACCCCCAATGGCATATTTACTTGCGGTTAGTTTATACAATGACCGAAGTGAAACAAGTATTCCAAAAGATATTCGAATGCAAGAGGCTATATATAATGGGGTATATTGTACAGAAGAGTTTTTATCTTATGTAGCAAAGGATGTTCCTTATGATGAACGTATGAAACAAGCAATTCATACACTTTTAGAACTGTTTTGTAAACTGGAATCATTTACGATGAAGGATGAAGTATATTCCAATTAAAAATAAAAAAGTTATGAATAGAGACATGTCTCCATTCATAACTTTTTTATTTTGTTTCGAAATTTAACGAGAAAAGAAGACTTATGTAAGAGGAGGCATATTGCTAAACTTTTCAAGGAAAAGGGTGTAGAATGGTTATCTAAGAAGGAAGGTGTGAAAATGGCCAGCTGGAAAAGAAATTTAATGATTTGTTGGCTTGGTTGTTTTACCACTGCAGCCGGTATGAGTTTAGTAATTCCTTTCCTATCCTTTTATATTGAGAAACTTGGCGTGACTGGAACTTCTAATATCGCACAGTGGTCAGGAATTGCATTTGGGGTAACATTTTTAATGGGTGCCATTGTATCGCCTTTATGGGGGAAACTTGGTGATACACATGGACGAAAATTGATGCTTATTCGTGCTAGTCTCGGTATGGCGATTATTATGACACTTATGGGATTTGTGACAAATGTGTATCAATTAGTTGCCCTTCGCTTTTTAATGGGAGCGGTATCTGGTTTTCTTTCTACAGCAATGACATTTATTGCTGCAGAAACACCGAAAGAGCATTCTGGTTGGGCGATTTCTACAATCTCAACTGGGGGGGTTAGTGGTTCCTTACTTGGACCAATGCTCGGTGGGTATTTATCAGAGTTAATTGGTATGAGATATGTATTTTTCGTAACAGGCGCTTTTTTATTTCTATCCTTTATTATTGTCTTTTTCTTTTTAAAGGAAGAAAATCGTTCTGTTCAACCGAAAAAAGCACAACCGAAAAAAGTATGGACGATGGTTCCAGCAAAACATTTTATTATGAGCTTATTTGTCGTTACATTTATGATTCAACTTGCAAATATGTCGATACAACCTATTATTACATTATATGTAAAGCATTTGGCGGGGGCGCACACAGCGCATATTGAAACCATCGCGGGGGCTGTTATGTCCGCAACAGGCTTGGCTGTAATTTTAGCAGCTCCTCGATTAGGACGTTTATCTGATCATATTGGTCCGCAAAAAACATTGATTGTAGCTTTGTTTGTTGCAGGGATTGTTTTTATTCCACAAGCTTTTGTGACCTCTGCTTGGCAATTGTTAATTTTACGATTTCTTTTAGGAATTGCACAAGCTGGATTATTACCTTCTGTACAAACGCTACTAAAAAAACACACACCAAATCACATCACTGGCCGTATTTTTGGATATAATCAATCCTTTCAATTTTTAGGAAATATGATTGGTCCCGTACTTGGAGGGCAGGTAGCCGCGCATGCTGGTTTCCAATATGTATTCTTTTCAACTGCCGCGCTATTATTTATAGCTTGTATTTGGGTATATTTCCATAATAGACATGCAGAAGTGACAGGAAAAGAAGGATTGAAAGTTAGTTAACAAGGTGAATAAATATAAAGTGAAGCATAATTTATATAGTTTCAGTTTATAAGAATCGAATTTTAGGACATTATAAAAAGCACATCACCATAAAAATGTGATGTGCTTTTTCTGTGTCGAACTCCGTTAACAGAACTTTTATCGTTCGGTCTGTTAACGGGAATATATGACTCAAACAAAGATGGTAATAAAGTGATAATTTATTTAAGAGAATGCAAAATTATCATAAAGCTAACCAAATTGTTGTTTAGGAGGATTTTTATTTACCATGGTTTACTCAGAACACAAAGTATCATCATAATAAGTTGATGTTTGGAAGAAACTTGTGTTTAGATCTATCTGACTTAAAAGGTTTTGTCAGCAATAGATTTTTCTAATACTTTTAACTTTCTAGTTATGAATTTTTTATACGGAATGTTACTAACATGTCTACGTTTCCATAACAAAGAATGTAAAAATAGCATTACCATCTATTGTTTGACAATTATATTTTAAGCAAACTTTAGTAAAAAAATCAATAGCATAGAATAAATCTTTTAACAAAATTTTGAGAGAATTCTTCTTTAAGTACGTAAAGGGCATACTTCAAAAGTTGTTTTCGTCCTATAACTGAGAAGCTTCCACTTCAAACTTTGCTAATTCTCTTCATACAAATTAAAACTGAAAGCAAAGATAGCTTAATGTTCCAAGCTCATAGCTACGATGAATGACTTTTCCTTTCGTATCTCCACTACCCATAGCGATGAAAAGAGGGACAAAATGTTCTGGTCTTGGAACGGCTAAATGTGCATGAGGAGCATTTGTTTCCCAATGAAATAAAGCATTTGTATCATTTTTTTCTACATGATGAATGATCCAATCATCGAACTCTATTGCCCATTTTTCAGGTTCTGTTTGGCCCCATTTCAGTGCTCGTAAGTTATGAACCGTAACCCCGCTACCAATTACTAAAATATTTTCTTGACCGAGTCCTTTGATAGCTTGTCCAATTTCAAATTGTTCTTTTACTGGAAGGAATGGATGCACAGAAATTTGAATAACAGGTATATTAGCTTTTGGATACATGCGGTGAAGTAGCGTCCATGAACCGTGGTCTAATCCGCGAGTTATATCTCTTCGCACAGGAATTCCTTTACTTTTAAACTTTGCTTCTAATAATGATGCAATGGTAGAAGAACCTTTTGCTTTATATTTGATTTCGTATAATTCGGGAGGGAATCCTCCAAAATCGTAAATCGTTTCATATTCATCATCAGAGGATGAAATTGTTAACATTTCACTTTCCCAATGAGCTGTAAATATCACAATTGCTTTCGGTGTATATATTTCGCCAAGTGTTTTTAGAAAACGTGTATAATCTGTATCTTGAATCGCAAGCATGGGTGAACCATGAGCTAAAAATAATGATGGCATCATAAATGAACCTCCTAAAAAATATATAGTTACTTTATGTAAGTAACTATATATTTTTATTGTTTATATGTCAATACATTTATCCATTCATTTGTTACAAGAATCATAGTAAGAGGTGTTCATATTAAAAAGTACATCAAACAGGAAGTGTTTGTCAGGGGAGAGAGAATTACATATAATACATAATAAGAATTATGAATACTCATTCATTTTATGATGTATATGGAATAGATTTAGGGGGCGATTACAATGAAATTACAAGAAAGCTTCGTTACGGTATCAGATGGGTCTGAAATTTATTTATACAAGTGGCTACCAGAAAACGAACTTCGAGGCATTATACAAATTGCCCACGGCATGACAGAACATGCAGGGGTTTATACAGAATGTGTTAAGGCATTCATACAAGCTGGATACGGTGTTTATGCTCATGATCATAAGGGACATGGAAAGACAGTAAAGAGAGAAGACGATTATGGGCACTTTGAACCAGAAGTAGGCTGGGATCAAGCTGTTTCTGATATTATTTTTGTATCGGAGTTTATTCGGAAGGAGCAAACATGTCCACTTTTTTTATTGGGACATAGTATGGGCTCTTTTTTATCTAGACGTGCTGTACAACTTCGAGGCGAATTATATGATGGTTTTCTTATTTCTGGGACAGGTGGAAACCCAGGGTTGTTAGGGATAATAGGTCATAAAATAGCAACGATTGAAATGAAGCTTCGTGGTACAAAAACGAAAAGCCCGATGTTAAACTTTTTATCGTTCGGAAATTTCAACTCGCATTTTAAACCAAATCGAACAAAGTTTGATTGGTTATCTTCCGATACAAGCCAAGTTGATAAATATATAGAAGATCCATTGTGCGGATTTATTTGCTCAACAAGTTTTTATCGTGAATTATTTAAAGGTGTACTTGAAGTGAACAAAGTAAAGGAATATGAGAAAACGCCTAAAGATCTGCCTATCCATATTTTTTCTGGAGATCGTGATCCAGTAGGGAATATGGGGAAAGGTGTAAAAGAAGTATATGATACATATAAAAAATGCGGTATAAAAGATGTAACACTTCGCTTATATGAAAATGGGAGACATGAAATGTTTCATGAAGTAAATCGAGAAGAGGTTTTTCAAGATGTAATCTCCTGGTTAAATGAACATACTGCGTAAGAAAAGCTCTCACTAGAAATATAAGTCGGAGCTTTTTATTTAAATATATATTTTTTATGATGTGAAGAATGATTATAGATTAATAGTTTACATGAAAGGAGAATAAATGATGATCATTCGAGAAACGATATTAGAAGAAGCAAATGAACTAAGTAAACTCGCACTTCTTTCAAAGGCAACGTGGGACTATAGTACGCAATTTCTAGCAGCTTGTAAGGAAGATTTAACAATTACGGAAGCATATATAAAAAACAATTATGTCTATGTTTTAGAAAATGCGGGAGTAACAATTGGCTTTTTTTCATTTATACGTAAAGATAGAGATATTCTTGATTTTCTCTATTTACATCCGCATTACAAGGGGAAAGGGTATGGAAAAATGTTATGGAAAGCTGTTGTAGAAAAAGCAATTGAATTAGGGATAACATGCTTTATCATTGAGAGCGATCCAAATGCAAAAGGATATTATATGAAAATGGGAGCAAAGTTAATTGGAGAAACGCCTTCAACAGTATTGAAAGGTCGGAGTTTACCTCTTTTGCAGTATGATGTATAAAGCGGTTCATATATAGGGGATGATGAAATGGAAGAGTTAACTTGGGAGGAAATATGTAAAGTGCTCATGAAATCGTGGTCACTTGAAACGAGCTCCAAATGGTCAGAAAGAAATCCAGCGAAAGGACAATGCGGTGTAACAGCACTTGTAGTAAACGATTTCTTTGGTGGTGAAATAAAGAAGACGAGAGTCGGTGAAGATTGGCATTTTTATAATGTGATAGATGGCAGGAGATATGATTTTACAGCAGTGCAATTTAAGGAGGAAATCATTTACGAGGATACGATTTCAAGCAGAGAAGAAGCGTTTGCGGATACAAATAGAACACAATATAATACGCTAAAACAAAATGTATGTAGGGAATACAAGAAACTTTTGACTCTTTAAAATGATTAAGTTACTATAATAGTAGTAACCAATTGAGGTAGAATTATATTTTAAAGAATCGAGAGGGGAAATATTTTTGAAAACAGCTTATGTAAGCGCTACAATTGTGACGCTTAATGAACAAAATGAAGTATTTGAAAATGGATATATTATTGTAGAGGATCATACGATTATAGAAGTGCAACATGGAGATTTTTCTAAACACGATCAAGTGGATGAGGTCGTTGATTTAAAAGGAAAATGGTTATTACCAGGTCTTGTGAATACACATACTCATATTGTAATGAGTCTTTTGCGCGGTATCGGGGATGATATGTTATTACAACCGTGGCTTGAAACGAGAATTTGGCCTCTTGAACGTCAATTCACTCCAGAGCTTGCCGTTGCGAGTACAGAACTTGGTTTGTTAGAAATGGTGAAAAGTGGGACAACAACCTTTTCGGATATGTTTAACCCAATTGGTATCGACCAAGATGCGATTATGGAAACGGTTCGTAATAGTGGAATGCGTGCAGCGGTTTCAAGAACTTTATTTAGTTTTGGTACAAAAGAAGATGAGAAAAAAGCAATTCAAGAAGCAGAGAAATATGTGAAACGATATTATCGTGAACATGATATGTTAACAACGATGGTTGCACCTCATAGTCCATATACATGTTCTACAGAAATGTTAGAAGAGTGTGCAAGAATTGCAATGGAAAACAATACGATGGTTCATATTCATCTTTCAGAAACAGAGCGCGAAGTACAAGATATTGAAAAGCAGTATGGGAAACGCCCTGTAGAATATATCGAGAGCTGCGGTTTATTTAAGAGACCGACAGTCATTGCGCATGGTGTTGTGCTCAATGAAAATGAGCGCACTTTCTTAGCTGAACATGATGTGCGTGTAGCGCATAATCCAAATAGTAATTTAAAGCTTGGGTCTGGAATTGCAAATGTGAAAGCAATGCTAGAAGCGGGTATTAAAGTAGGGATTGCAACTGATAGCGTGGCATCTAACAATAATTTAGATATGTTTGAAGAAATGCGCATTGCAACTTTATTACAAAAAGGAATTCATCAAGATGCAACTGCATTACCAGTTGAAACGGCTCTTTCACTCGCAACAAAAGGAGCAGCAGAAGTAATTGGGATGAAACAGACAGGTTCTATTGAAAGAGGAAAGTGTGCGGATTTTATTACGATTGATCCAGCAAAAAAACCTCACTTGCAACCAGCTGAAGAAGTATTATCCCATCTTGTTTATGCAGCAAGTGGAAAAGATGTGTCTGATGTTGTCATCAATGGAAAACAAATTATGTGGAACGGCGAGTGCAAAACATTAGATGAAGAGAGAATCATTTTTGAGGCTAGACGTTATAAGCATGGTTTGCAAATGTAATTCGTATAAGAATGCTATTTTTTCGTGAAATCGAAAAAATAGCATTTTTAAATTGATAAGCGGATAAAGATTCATGGAGGTGTAACACTTTTTCAGTAAACTTTCTGCTATAATAAAGAGCGTTTTATAATAATTATTGAATGTAAGGAGAATAATTCATGAAGCAAGAAAAGAGTCGCTTACTTATGCTTACCATTATGACATTTTTTATTTTAGCAGCTTGTAATAAAAGCGAGGATAAAATACATAAAGAAGCTCAAAAACAAGTGTTAAACGTAACGATAGCAGAAGAAATGCCATCTCTTGATGTAGCGAAAGCAATGGATGGCACATCGGCACATGTAATGCAAAATATATTTGAAGGATTATATGTATTAGATCGTGATGATAAACCAATCCCTGGTGTTGCTGAGTCATTTGAGAAAAGCGGAGATGGTAAGAAATATACATTTCATTTGCGCAAAAATGCAAAATGGTCCAATGGTGAATCGGTAACTGCACATGATTTCATTTTTTCTTGGAAGCGAACATTAGCTTCTGACACAGCCTCTCCCTATGCTTACATGTTATTTGACATAAAAAATGCAAAAGAAATAAATAAAGGTGAATTACATGTAGATCAACTGGGAGCGAAAGCGTTAGATGATTATACATTAGAGGTACAATTAAATAGGCCTATTCCTTATTTTCTACAATTGTTAACATTGCCGATTTATTTACCGCAACATGAACCATTTGTGAAAGAACAAGGGGAACGTTATGGGTTAGAACCTAACCATCTTATTTATAATGGGGCATTTGTACTAGAGGAATGGAAGCATGAGCAAGAGTTTCAGTTGAAGAGAAACGAGACATATTGGGATAAAGAAAAAGTGAAATTAGACGAAATAAATTTTCACATTGTAAAAGATACAGCGACAGCTGTGAATTTGTATGAATCTGGCGTACTTGATCGAACACCTATTAATTCTACCTTTGTAGATCGTTACAAAAATAACAAAGAGTTACACATGTCAAGTGAATCAGCAATTGCTATGCTTCGCTTTCATGAAGGAGATGCGTTACTAGCAAACAAAAAAGTTCGCCAGGCCATTTCATTTGCCATAAATAAAAAAGAAATGGTAAATCATTTTATTAATAATGGTGCAGTTCCTGCATATGGCTTAATTCCTAGCGGATATGAAAATGAAGTAACTAAAAAAGATTTTCGGAAGGAAAATGGAGAGATCGCAGGTTATGACGTTGAAAAAGCAAAGGAACTTTGGAGTGAAGCGAAAAAAGAGCTTGGTACTGAAAAGGTTACGATAGAATTTCTGACATTTGAGCAAGATAATGCAAAACGCCTAGCGGAGTATATAAAAGGAGAGTTAGAAAAACATTTAAGCGGTTTAACATTACAAATTAAACAGCAACCATTCAAACAAAAATTACAATTAGAGCAAACTGGACAGTACGATATTTCAATGGTCATATGGGGACCTGATTATAAGGATCCCATTAATTACTTAGAATTATTTACGACAGATAGTCCGAATAATCGGATGCAATATTCTAATCCCGATTATGATAACTTAATTAAGCAGGCTAAATATGATATTGTATTAGATTCAAAGAAAAGATGGGAAACCTTGCAACTAGCGGAACGAATCATATTGGAAGATGCAGCTGTGGCACCTCTTTATTATAAAGGTTCTGCATATATGCAAAAAGAATATGTAAAAGGCATTGAAGAACATCAATTCGGTGGCATATATACGTACAAATTTGCCTATATAGATAAGAAATAATAGAGACTTGCTACAAGAAAGAGTAGAGTGCTTGAGTGAAAAGTGCTTTACTGCTCTTATTTTCTCGAATGTAAAGAGGTTTAAAAACTTATGGAGCAGATGTACTAGCCTCTGGTACAGTTGTATCTGTTCAAAATGATGAATTTGACTTAAAGCCCGGAGCGGATGATTCTAATTCTATGGTTGGGAATCACATATATATACGTTTAGATGAAACAGGAACATATTTAGTACTAGCCCATTTGAAGAAAGGATCCGTACGAGTGAAGAAAGGTCAGCATATAAAAGAAGGCACAGTCGTTGCGAATGTTGGGAATTCTGGAAATTCTAGTGAGCCCCATTTACACATACATCATCAGCGGCAAGATCCATCGAAAACAAGTATATTTCTAACGGAAGGACTTCCTTTATATTTTCGAGGGATTCAAGGTCCTGCAGCGCCAAAAGGTGGCGTTCGAATAGAGCAGGGAAAAGATGTTCCAGTAGGGGACAGTGTAATCCCGTTACCTCTCTAATTTTGGTGAAAAGAGAGAAGGAAAAAAGATCTCATCTATATTTGATGAGATCTTTTTTCTATTGACCTGTAAATGTTTGATACAGTAAGAAAATATTTAAGGCGATAACGAGTGCGGCAATAATCCAAGCCATTACAGTCGTTATGGGATGGTTGGAAAGTAATCCCATAATTTTTTTACTGCTTGTAAATATAATAAGTGGGACAAGTGCAAAAGCGATTCCAAATGATAATACAACTTGACTCATAACGAGAGCATATGTTGGATTTACCCCTAAGGCGATAATAACAAGTGGTGGAACCATTGTAATAAAGCGTCGTAAATATAAAGGGATGTGCATTCGAATAAACCCTTGCATAATAATGTCACCAGACATTGTTCCGACAGAAGAACTAGATAAGCCTGCAGATAATAATCCAACTCCAAAAAGGCTGGCGGATATCGGTCCCGCTAAGTTACCGAATTCTCTAAAAGCGACATCTAAATCTTCAACGTGCAATCCGTTTTTAAAGAAAAGAGCCGCAGCTACGATGAGCATACTTGCATTAATTGCTCCGGCAATCACCATAGCAATCATAATATCGATGAACTCAAAGCGGAAAATTTGTTTGCGCTGTTCATCTGTTGTTCCTACAACGCGGCGCTGTGTTAAAGCAGAATGTAAGTAGATGGCATGTGGCATTACTGTTGCTCCTAAAATGCCAGCTGCAAGTAAAATGCTATCTACACCTTGGAATTTTGGGATAAATAGTCCTGATAGAAGAGGGCTTAGCTCTGGTTTTGCATAGAATACTTGTACACCAAATGCAACAACAACGATAAAGACCATCCCTGTAATGATAGCCTCTAATGGTCTAAAGCCGCGGCGCTGAAATTCGAGTATAATAAATGATCCAGCTGCAGTAATGAAAGCGGCTGGTAACATGGGAATGCCAAATAGTAAATATAAACCTAAAGCAGCTCCGATAAATTCGGCTAAATCAGTGGCCATAATAACGAGCTCACCTTGTATCCATAAACCGATTGAAACTGGTTTTGGAAAATGTTCGCGTGCTACTTCAGGAAGGTTTTTACCAGTTGCAATTCCGAGTTTTGCTGAGAGAGTCTGGATTAAAACCGCCATTAAATTAGAAGCGAGAATGACCCAAAGTAATAAATAACCATATTGTGAACCCGCTGCAATATTTGTCGCAAAGTTTCCAGGATCAATATAAGCAACAGAAGCGATAAAGGCAGGCCCAAGAAAAGGAAGCAGTCTTTTTAGTCCCTTTATTTCACCACTTAAAGCAAGATGAGCAGATTGACTAGTTGTACTTTGCGGAGGGATGTTTTTCTCTTTTGTTATATTATTAGTCATAGTGGTTTCCCCCTTTAATTCTTAACGTAATGAAACTATTGTATGGATTCTTATTAAGCATTTCAATACATTTAAATATTTTCGTAATACCTTTATTTGAACACGAATGTTTCCTTAATGCAAATTATATGACTATACACAAAAAAGTGCGTGTGAGAATGAAGAAAGAAATCACTATGTAACAAAAATAAAAAAGACGATGCATATAGAATGAAACGCTAGATATTTTGGATCGTAAAGAAAATAACCTATAATTTGGAATGGAAAAAAGACTTTTCTCTTTGTAAATAAGCCTTATAGCATATAAATTGCTGGAAACTAAATTGTATGTTATATAATATATTAGGATTACAACATAACCATAGTGTTTTGTATGTAATCTTGCTTTTTTGTTAACTTATGGAAAATTATAATTAGAAGAAAATGATGTATATATAACTTGGCATGCATTCTCTTATTATTATATGTTTTGATATAATCGTTAACTTATACACGTAATTTTAAAATTTAGATAGGTGGTAGAAATGCATTGGCAATAAAAAAACCATATAGAGTGTTACTGTATTATATGTATACAACAATTGAAAATCCTGAAGAATTTGCTGCGGAGCACTTACAATTTTGTAATTCGCTTGAATTAAAAGGAAGAATTCTTGTCGCAAAAGAGGGGATTAATGGAACGGCTTCAGGTACTACCGAGCAAACGGAAAAATATATGGAAGCAATGAAGAACGATCCGCGTTTTGCTGGAATCGTTTTTAAAGTAGATGAAGCAGATGGGCATGCTTTCAAAAAAATGCATGTACGTCCTCGCTCAGAACTTGTTACGCTTCGCTTAGAAGATGATATTAATCCAAAAGAGCTAACTGGAAAATATTTAGAACCAAAAGAGTTTTATGAAGCGATGCAACAAGAAGAGACGATTGTAATTGATGCACGGAATGACTATGAATATGATTTAGGGCATTTTAGAGGTGCGATTAAACCGGAGATTAAATCATTCCGTGAATTACCAAATTGGATTAAGGAAAATAAGGAAGTACTTGAAGGGAAAAAGATTTTAACGTATTGTACAGGCGGAATTCGTTGTGAAAAATTTTCCGGTTGGTTAGTGCGAGAAGGATTTGAAGATGTAAGTCAGCTTCATGGTGGAATTGTCACATATGGTAAAGACCCTGAGGTTCAAGGTGAACTATGGGACGGACAATGTTACGTATTTGATGAGCGTATCGCTGTTCCGGTAAACCAAAAAGAACATGTTATTGTGGGCAGAGATCATTTTACAAACGAGCCATGTGAGCGTTATGTAAATTGTGCAAATCCAGAATGTAATAAGCAAATTTTATGTTCAGAAGAAAACGAAGCGAAATATTTACGTGCATGTTCTCATGAATGCCGCGTTCATCCACGAAATCGCTATGTAAAAGAACACGAATTAACAGAAGAACAAGTCGCTGCTGCATTAGAAAAAATTGAAGCAGAAAATCAAGTGAAACTAGGATAATCTTTTTTAGTAGCTGCCTATAAGTCGGTGAAACCGACTTATAGGCAGCCTTTTTTAATTTTATAAACAGAAGAGACTATGCACAATTACATATTCGCGAAATAATTATTTCAATATAACACTATCTCTTGTGGAGAAACAAGCTTTTTTACTATTATGCATAGATATTTTAAATTGAAAAATCTTGATTACTTTATTTTAAAATAAGGAGATAAATCATTGGAGATAAAGGGAAATAAAATAGTTCTTTACGTTAATAAGGCGCTGTGTTTAAATAATTTTACAGTACAGAACTTGAATGAAAAACAAAAGATTGTTTTCTACGATTTTGCTAAAAATGAATAATATTTTCATGTAATTTATGCAATGCGTAAATGGGCCCATTTTTCTATGCTTTTTAGTAAATTCAAGTTTGTGTTGTATTTTCAATTTCGTAAATAGGAAGAGAGTGCAAGGGCTGAATGTTAATTGTCCCTATTTATGAAGGGTAACAACTGAATCTGTATAAAAAATAAATTGTTAATTTATACATTAGGAGGAATTAAAGTGAAAAAGACTTTAATTGCGGGGTTATTGGCTACAGCAGCATCTACAAGTTGGTTTACCGATGTAAACGCTTACTACGAAGGGGAGCAATCTGGATTACAGCCAATGTATGCACAAAATGTAATGACTCCAAATACATTTTCAAATTCAATTAGAATGTTAGGAGCGCAGTCCCCGCTTATACAAGCATATGGATTGATTATTTTGCAGCAACCGGATATTAAGGTGAGCGCGATGAGTAGTTTGACGAATCATCAAAAGTTTGCAAAGGCAAATGTTCGAGAATGGATTGATGAATATAATCCAAAGTTAATTGATTTAAATCAGGAAATGATGAGGTACAGCATAAGGTTTAATAGCTATTACAACAAATTATATGGATTAGCGGAAAAAATAAATGAGGATGAACAAGCAGCGGTCGATTTTACAAATGCCTATGGAAAACTTCAAGGGCAGGTACAAATGATTCAGGATAATATGGAACAAACATTGTTTGAGTTAAACAGGTTTAAAGCACTGTTAACGAAAGATAGCCAAAGCTTATCACAAAAGGCCGATGAGGCTATTCAATCATTGCAAGGGGCAAATGGAGATATTGTTAAGATAAGAGCAGAGATAAAAAGAATACAAGAAGAAATTCAAACAGACCTTAGTGATATTTTAAATCGGCCACAAGAAATCGTCAAAGGATCTATTCATATAGGAAAAAAAGTATTTACAATAACAAATCAAACAGCGCAAACAAAAACGATAGACTTTGTTTCAATTGATTCTTTAAGCGATGAAATTGTAAATGCTGCGGATAGTCAAACAAGAGAAATAGCCTTACGGATTCAACAAAAGCAAAAAGAGTTACTACCGCTAATTCAAAAATTAGCAAAAACGGAAGCAGAGGTAACAGAAATTACTTTTGTTGAAGATCAAGTAAGCAGCTTTACGGAGCTCGTTGATCGACAAATTACAACTTTAGAATATGTATTAAATGATTGGAAAGTATTGAATCAGAATATGATCCAAATCAAAACAAATATTGACTCTGGAACATATACAAACGGTAGTCTGCTTCAAAAGCATTTCAATCAGCTAAAGAAATCTAGCGATGAGATAAAAAAACAAACGAGTCAATTTGAAGATTACATTACGAACGTCGAAGTACATTCGTGAAAAAAGCATACATATTGCATGATTAGGGAGAGAAAGAAAATGAATAAAAAACCTTCTAAAGTAATGACTTTATCAGCACTTATGATGGGGTTTGCAGCAGGAAATATGATGCCAGCGCATACTTTTGCAGCAGAAAATATGAAATCAGTTTCAGTTCATGCGGTGGCGAAAGCATATCATGAATATGAAGAGTATTCACTAGGTCCAGAGGGATTAAAAGATGCAATGGAACGCACTGGTTCGAATGCTTTAGTAATGGATTTATATGCTTTAACAATAATAAAACAAGGAAATGTTAGTTTTGGAAATGTAACAACGGTTGATGCTCCTTTAAGGGCAAAAATTGTGCAGCACCAAAATACAGCGCGAAGTAATGCAAAACAATGGTTAGATGTATTGAAGCCGCAGCTTATTTCTACAAATCAAAATATCATTAATTATAATACGAAATTCCAAAATTATTATGATACTTTAGTGAAAGCTGTAGATACGAAAGATAAAGCAACTCTGACAAAGGGATTAACAAGGTTGTCTAATAGTATTACAGAAAATAAAGAACAAGTTGACAAGTTAGTAGAAGATTTGAAACGATTCCGGAATAAAATGACAGCAGATACACAAAACTTCAAAACGGATGCAAATCAAATTACATCTATTTTAGCTAGTCAAGACGCAGGAATTCCACTATTGCAAAGTCAAATCACAACATACAATGAGGCGATGAGTAAGTATAATGCACTTATTATTGGTTCCTCTGTAGCCACAGCTTTAGGCCCAATTGCGATTATAGGTGGTACAGTTGTCATCGCCACTGGAGCGGGAACGCCGTTAGGAGTGGCACTAATCGCAGGCGGTACAGCAGCAGTAGGTGGAGGTACAACGGGAATTGTTTTAGCAAAAAAAGAACTTGACAATGCACAGGCAGAAATTCAAAAAATAACAGGTAAAATTACTACTGCACAATTAGAAGTAGCAGGGTTAACAAATATTAAAATGCAAACAGAATATTTAACAAATACAATTGACACTGCGATTACAGCGTTACAAAATATTTCAAATCAGTGGCATACAATGGGAGCAAAATATCATTCATTACTTCAAAATGTAGATTCTATTAGTCCTGAAGAGCTTGTGTTTATGAAAGAAGATCTTAGCATCGCAAAAGATAGCTGGAAAAATATTAAAGATTATGCGGAGAAAATTTATGCTGAGGATATTCAAGTAGTAGATAGGGAAAAAGTATAATGCTCTTTTAATTTATATATTTTTATGTAACAATTTATAATATGTGCAATAAAGAATAGGGGAAAAATATGTACAAGCATTTCTATCAAAAATGTCTATTATCTATCATGATTATTGGAGTCACAATAAATCATGCATTTCCTCTGCATTCTGTTGCCGAAGAACAAAAAGGTGCAGGAAATGATTCTCTTGGTCCAGCAGGCTTTCAAGAGGCAATGGTGCAAACAACATCAAGCATTTTTGCAATGGATTCATATGCAAAATTAATTCTTGATCAACAAGAAACAGATTTACATAAGATAAACTCCATTCACGGTGATGTAAGACGAGATATAATCCAACATCAAAGAGATGCAAAAATGAATGCAACAAATTGGATCCATCAAATGAAACCACAAATTATGAAAGTGGATCAAAAGATTATCGATTTTCATACTATTTTTCAAGCGCAATACAACAGCATGCTATTGGCAGTTGATCAGAAAGATCGTGACACATTAAAAGCGAATTTAGAAACATTGTATACGAACATTTTACGCAATCAAAAGGAAGTAGATGCTTTATTAGAGGAGTTAAAAGCGTTCCGGGAGAGAATGGTGAAAGATACAACTCGTTTTAAAAATGATGCGGATCAATTAACTGCGATTTTGGCAAGTACAAATGCAGGGATTCCAGCGCTAGAGCAACAAATTCAGACATATAATGATTCTATAAAAAAGAGCAATGACATGGTCATAGCTGGAGGTGTACTTTGTGTGACTTTACTTACCTGTCTTGCAGGTGGACCGATGATTGCTGTGGCTAAAAAAGATATTGCAAATGCTGAGCGAGAAATCGCGAATGTAAAGGCAAAAATTTCTGGAGTACAAGCGGAGATTGCCATTTTAACAGACGTGAAAAATAAGACAATAAATATGACAGAAACAATTGATGCCGCAATTACAGCGTTACAAAATATTTCAAATCAATGGTATATAGTAGGGGCAAAATATAATAACTTATTGCAAAATGTAAAAGGAATTAGCCCTGAAGAGTTTCATTTTATTAAAGAAGATTTGAATGTAGCAAAAGATAGTTGGAGGGATGTAAAAACATATACAGAAAAACTGCACGAAAGCATAAAAAAGTAGTAGATAGAATCTACTGCTTTTTTTGTCTTCGTTTTGATAGAGGGGAGGAAAGGTCGAATAGTCGAAATTTCGAGAATAAACCTGTATAATGCTTGTAATGAAAGGGAAATACAGGAAAGGATATGTAATGAGTTACTATGGATAAAGAAAAACAACAATTAAGTGTTGAAGTTGCAAGATTATATTATCAATCTGATTATAGTCAACAAGAGATTGCCAATAAGCTGAATATTTCAAGGCCAACCGTTTCAAGACTGCTAAAGTATGCAAAGGAAAAAGGCTTTGTTCAAATTACAATAACAGATCCATTTGCTAATTTAGACAATGTCGGAAATTTACTGAAAGAAAAATATAATTTGTTAGAAACACATGTCGTATTTTCTCCTGTACCAGAATATGCAACAATAACAGATTATATTAGCAAATATGCTGCTGAATATATGGAGAAAACGGTAAAAAATGGAGATATCGTTGGGGTAAGCTGGGGAACGACGATGTATGAAATCGCTCGAAAAATGGCACCGCAGCCTGTAAAGGGAGTAGAAGTAGTTCAATTAAAGGGGGGCATTAGTCATTCGAGTGTAAATACATATGCAAATGAGACGATTGCTTTATTTGCAGATGCTTTTCAAACAACGCCAAGAAATTTACCGCTTCCTGTTATATTTGATAATGCGATAACGAAGGAACTAGTAGAGCAAGATAGACATATTCATCATATTATTGAAATGGGGAAACAAGCGAATATTGCTATTTTTACTGTTGGAACTGTGCGTGATGAAGCACTGTTATTCCGGTTAGGGTATTTGGATCAGGACGAAATGGATCTCTTGAAAAAGCAAGCAGTCGGTGATATTTGTTCACGCTTTTTTGATAACGATGGGAATATTAGTAGTGAGGACATTAATCGGCGTACAATTGGAATTGAACTAGAAGAATTAAAATTAAAGAAACGTTCGATTCTTGTTGCAGGAGGTTCGCGAAAAGTAAAGGCAATCGACGGTGCATTAAGAGGGAAATATGCGAATATCTTAATTATAGATCAGCATACAGCAAAAGAATTATTACATTATCAAAAAGATTAAAATAAGGGCTTTCTCAAACCTATTATTTTGGGAAAGGCTTTTCCATATACAGTTCATTTTAATATAAGAAAATAAGAGGATAATACTTTATGAAGTATGGAAAAGAAGGCTCCTTGGTGGATTGTTCTTTTCAAAAACTAGAGATTTCGTCATGATAGTTCTTGATTTTTAAAAACGATAAATGAACATAATTTCAAAAGCGTATTTACATGTGTTCAAATGAAGGTTAAAATGGAGTTGTTAAAAGAGATAAGGAGTGAAAGATATGAACATTGCAAAGTTAATTGATCATACAGTTTTGAAACCGAATTCTAAAAAAGAAGATGTAATGAAAGTCATTGAAGAGGCAAAGAAATATAATTTTGCTTCCGTTTGTATTAATCCTACATGGGTAAAATTAGCTGCTGAAGAATTAGCAGGACATGATGTGGATGTTTGTACTGTGATTGGATTTCCATTAGGTGCAAATACGACTGAAACAAAAGTATTTGAAACAAAAGATGTAATTGCTAAAGGTGCAACGGAAGTAGATATGGTAATCAACGTAGGTGCTTTAAAAGATGGTGATGATGAATTCGTTGAAAAGGATATTCGTGAAGTTGTACAAGCAGCAAAAGGAAAAGCACTTGTTAAAGTTATTATCGAAACATGCCTATTAACAGATGAGGAAAAAGTACGTGCTTGTGAATTATCAGTGAAAGCTGGTGCAGATTTTGTAAAAACTTCAACAGGCTTCTCAACTGGTGGAGCGACTGCTGAAGATATCGCATTAATGCGTAAGACAGTAGGACCAAATGTTGGGGTAAAAGCATCTGGTGGCGTTCGTACACGTGAAGATGCAGAAAAAATGATTGAAGCTGGTGCTTCAAGAATCGGAGCTAGTGCAAGTGTTGCGATTGTATTAAATGACGAAAAAGGCGCTACAGACAATTATTAAGTAAAAAATAGATAAGGAGCAATAGATACACATATAGAGTATCTATTGCTTTCCCATTTAAAAAAGTGTAAGCGGATACGAAGGAGGGGGAGGTTTGTTATAAAATATGTTCTAAGTATCGCTTGATTAGCAAGTAATATATAGAAGGAAAGTGAAATTTCATCTTTAGAATATATCGAGTTTAGGGAGGAAATAACATGGATAAAAAAAAGTATATTGAAGCAGCAACAAAGATGCTAGAAAAAGCTTACATTCCATATTCTAAATTTCCTGTTGGTGCGGCACTCGTTACAAAAGAAGGTAAAATCTATACGGGTTGTAATATAGAAAATGCATCATATGGATTATGTAACTGTGCTGAAAGAACGGCGATCTTTAAAGCGGTATCAGAAGGGGAACGTCATTTTAGCTATTTAGTAGTTACAGGTAAAACGGATGGGCCTATTTCACCATGCGGAGCTTGTAGACAAGTGATTGCGGAATTTTGTGATCCCAAAATGCCAGTATTATTAACAAATGTCAAAGGTGATGAAAAGGAAGTAACAGTTGAGCAGCTATTACCTGGTGCATTTTTAAACGGCGATTTAGTTTAATTTCATTTTGATAAGATAAAAGAGAGCCGAAAATTTTCATATAAATATCGGCTCTTTTTACGTGCTAAATGCTATTCATTTAGCAGAATTAGATTTTCCGAATTACAAATTTCCATTCAGTATCTTATAATTTTTGTGATTGACTACTGTTCTATCGAATTCAAAAGTGCCACCGCTTATATTTGTGATTTCAACTAATACAGATTCACTGTATAGTTTCACGACTGAGCCTGTAATGGTAACATTTCCACGCTCAAATTGTATCATATCTCCAACATTTGCTTTCATAGAACCACCCCAATGAACAGAAATATTTTTATATTATATACATTAAAACATGAATTGTTGCATTCGTGAATATTTAATTGCATTTATTAAAGGAAAAGAACTATAAGATAGAAAAAATAAAAGAAAGTTTATTTTGAATTTCGTTTTTTCTATACGTATTCTCTAAACTTGGCAATATGACCGTTATATCAAATCATGAGTTTCTATTGTGAAGGCGGAAAGAATAAGCGTATAATATATAGGTCTTATACATAAATACATTGCGAATGATAAAAAGAAAGATTTATGTATCATCGCTTTTAACAGATCAAATGAAAAGTAACACTGGAATTTAGATAGGGAGTTATAAAATGAAATTAATTATTGCCGAGAAACCAGATCAAGGTTTAGCTCTTGTTTCACAATTTAAATACCGCCGGAAAGATGGGTATTTAGAAGTAGAAGCAAATGAGTTATTTCCAAATGGAGCTTATTGTACATGGGCAATTGGTCATTTAACGCAGTTATGTAATCCAGAACATTATCACGCTGAGTGGAAAAAATGGTCGCTTGATACGTTACCGATGATTCCAGAGCGTTTTCAATTTGAAGTAACAAAGTCGAAATATAAACAATTTAATGTGGTGAAACAGCTGTTACATAATCCGCAAGTGACCGAAATCATTCATGCAGGTGATGCAGGACGTGAAGGGGAACTGATTGTGCGAAATATTATTAACCTTTGTAATGTGCAAAAGCCGATGAAACGTCTTTGGATCTCATCTTTGACAAAACAGGCTATTTATCAAGGGTTTAAAAACTTACTTGATGAATCAGATACGATCAATACGTACTATGAAGCATATACAAGATCTTGCGCCGATTGGGTCGTTGGCATGAATGCATCGCGCGTCTATAGCATTTTACTAAAGAAAAAAGGAATGAATGATGTTTTTTCTGCTGGACGTGTTCAAACGCCAACATTAGCGTTAATTGTAAAACGTGAAAAAGAAATAGAAAACTTTAAATCAGAACCGTTTTGGGAAGTGTTCGCAACCTTTAATATTGAAGGTAAGAAATATGAGGGTAAATGGGAAAAAGATGGTGAATCCCGCTTAAAAGACCCTGATATGGCGAATAAAATTGCCGCTTTTTGCCAAGGAAAACCAGCTGAAGTAAAAGAAGTGAAAACGGAGCGCAAGGAATTTCAGCCGCCGCTTTTATTTAATTTGTCATCGCTACAAGCAACGGCGAATAAAGCATTTAAATTTTCACCGAAAAAAACATTAGATATTACACAAGCGTTGTATCAAAAAGGGATTGTTTCTTATCCTCGTTCTGACTCGAACTATGTAACACAAGGTGAGGCAGCAACGTTTCCTGATATTTTGCAAAAGTTAAGTCAATTTGATGAATATAAAGGAGTGTTGCCAGCCCCAATTGAATCGATTAGGAATAATAAGCGTTATGTGAATGAAAAGAAAGTGACAGATCACTATGCGATTATACCGACAGAACAAGTTACGAATCCAAATAAGCTATCTGGTGATGAAAAGAAAATTTACGATATGATTGTAAGAAGACTGATTGCCGCTCATTATGAAGTTGCTATTTTCGACTATACAACAATAACAACCCTTGTAGATGGACGGGCTGAATTTATTTCAAAAGGGAAACAACAAATTCAAGAAGGATGGCGGAAAGTCATCTTTCAAGATGATAAGGACGATGAAACGATCCTTCCAATTGTTACAGAAGGGGAAGAAGGAAAAGTTGTAAAAGTGAAAGTAAAAGAAGGAAAAACGCAGCCGCCGAAGCGTTATACAGAAGGGCAATTGATTACGTTAATGAAAACGGCAGGAAAATATTTAGATAATGAAGAGCTTGAAAAAGTGTTAAAGAAAACAGAAGGGTTAGGGACGGAAGCGACTCGGGCTGGTATTATTACAATGCTGAAAGACCGTAAATATATAGATGTGAAGAAAAACCAAGTGTATGCAACGGATAAAGGGAAAGTACTTATTACAGCGATTGGGGATAAAATTTTAGCTTCACCAGAAATGACAGCAAAGTGGGAGCAACGTCTTGCAGAAATTGGAGAAGGAAAAGCATCACCAGCGACTTTCATGGAACAAACGAAGAAGCTATCTGCAAAAATTATTGAAGATGCAATTGAAATGTCTGAGAAATGGGATTTCACAGGCTTAGATGTAGAATCGATTGAACGAAAAGGATCAAAATTTACAACGGGGAAAAAAGTAGGGAAATGTAAAAAATGTGATGGCGATGTGATCGATAAGTCTACTTTTTACGGTTGTTCGAACTATAATACAACAAAATGTGATTTTACAATTTCAAAAAAAATATTAGGCAAAACAATCTCACAAAAAAATATGACAAAACTATTGAAAGGTGAACAAACTGACTTAATTAAAGGATTTAAGAAAAATGATAAAACGTTTGATGCAAAGTTAGAATGGAAAGATAATAAAATAAACTTTGTGTTTGAAAATTAATAGTTGTTAACTAATAAAAAAGTGTTTTACGAATATGAAATGACAAAAATAATACGTCTATGCATTTTTGAAAATAAACCCCTGATTCCCTTTGAATGAGCTGGACCACTGATGTGAGACAGGAGTAAAACACCTACGCTACCTGTTCCCTATACTCAATCGGGGACAGGTAGTTTCATTTTTTAAACGGTTATATGTGATTAGAATCATGCAGGAAATGATTCCCTTTTTCTAGTACGATAGAATTTGTAAGACATTCCTTTTTCTAGTACGATAGAATTTGTAAGACATTCCTTTTTTGGTTGTAGCATTCTTCGGACTTTATGGTGGAGTGGAAGGATTCGATGACGGCATGATCGAAGCGGTTTCCTTTCCGAGACATGCTTGTGATAATGCCTTTTTCTACGGTTAAATGCTGAAAAACATTCTAATGATTTGAATGTATTACTTTGTAAAATTTATGTAAAAGTTTTTAATGCTAAATTGAAAAAACGATATATTAATGCTACATTAATTACGAATTTCGACATTTAGCCTTGGTACGTTATACTCTATTCTTCATGCGATGGACTTTTGAAGAAAGAAGAGCATAATGTAGCCGGAAACATTAGAAAATATGATACAGCGACTGAAAAAGGACGTGTAATGAAGAAAATAACGCCTCAAAATAAATTGAAAACTTTATTAGAAATATTGCTTGTTTCTACTAGCCTTGGACTTACATCTTTCGGAGGACCGACCGCACATCTAGGTTATTTTCATGAAGAGTATGTTCGCAAAAGAAAGTGGATGGATGAAAAAAGTTATGCAGATTTAGTTGCTTTATGTCAATGTCTACCGGGACCTGCGAGTAGTCAAGTGGGGATTGGAATTGGTGTCATGCGTGCAGGTATATTGGGAGGAATTCTTTCTTTTATCGGGTTTACTCTTCCTTCTGTGATAGCATTAGTCCTATTTGCATATATACTACAAGATTTAAATATGAGAGAAGCTAGCTGGATTCATGGTTTGAAAATTGTAGCCGTCGTAGTAGTAGCACATGCGATTTTAGGAATGGTTCAAAAGTTGATACCGGATTTACACCGGAAAGCTATTGCATTATTCTCTTTAGTGGGAACGCTATTATGGCAAACGGTTTTTACACAAGTAGCAGTCATTTGTTTATCCGGTCTGATCGGCTATTACATTTATAAAAAACAAGTGGACAATGATGAATCAAAACGAAACTTTCCAATCTCTCGAAAGGAAGGATTCATTTGTTTATCATTGTTTTTTGGGTTACTTATTTTCCTGCCAATCCTAAGAGAAATTACATCATTGAATTGGATTGCAATGTTTGATAGTTTCTACCGTTCAGGTTCTTTAGTGTTCGGTGGAGGTCATATTGTTTTACCTTTACTTGAGCGTGAATTTGTTCCGACAGGATGGATGGATCAATCTTCGTTTTTAGCGGGTTACGGTGCTACTCAAGCTGTACCTGGACCGTTATTTACATTTGCAGCATATATTGGTGCTATTATCAGTGGATGGCAAGGGGGATTCATTGCAACGATCGCTATTTTCTTACCAGCATTCCTTCTTATATTAGGGGCATTACCTTTTCGGTATCAGTAATGGTTGAGGAGGACAAACTTTTTGTGAAAGCTTGGACACGACAAAGATGGCGGAAAATGCTGTAATACATGTCAGTGTTCGAAATTTTAAAATGCACCTGAGGATGAGTTTTCCAAACGATTTTGATTCAAATCACCCTCAGTAACATTTTTCACGATTTATCTTCTATAGGAATCAATTCGAAAATACTCTCATCTTTTATAGAATCTACTAATTTTTGTAGCCATTTATAATAAGCACGCGATTCTTCTAATTGCTCATAAATCTGCTTTGCATGGGCTTTGATTTCTTCTGACTCTTCCTGATTATTCATCACTTCTCTCAATATTTTTTGAGACTTTCCTAATGCGTTCAAATTTATCTTTACCTCTCTTTCCCATTTATGAGAAAAGAAATGAGTGAAAAATTTAAAAAAGTCTTTTTCGGCTACATAAGTATGCTTTCTACTCCCTTTAGTAAAGGTCATTTTGACAATATCAAAGTCTTGTAGCTTTTTTACACTTGTGCTCATACTAGGTTTACTCATTCCTAGTCGTTCACGCATTTCATCTAAATTCATATCATCTTCAAAGTACATGGTTCCATATAATGTTCCTGCACTTCGTGTAACTCCATACAGATCCATTGTTTCAGCAATTGAATCAATTACGAATGTTTTTGCCTTTTCAATAGCCTCATATCCTTTATCGTCCATCTTATAAAAAACCTCCTAGTAGAGAAAAGTCAAATCGTTAAGAATATAAAGTTTATTTTGAACAATGTTTATATTAACGTATTACAGAAAAATGTCAAAAAAATACGTCGATAAATAAATTTTTTATACTTGATAATCCTTTATATGCCGAAGGGTTATAAAATTCTAAATTTAATTTTTATTTTGACAACATTTTTTGCGTATGTTACGTTAATTTTGTTAAAAACGTTAAGAAAAAACTTAACAAATTTAACTTAGTGATTTTCAAAGGAGTGATTGCATGTCTCTAAAAACAATGTATATAAACGGAGAGTGGGTAGAGTCCATTTCTGGAAAAACGAGAAACATCATCAATCCCTTTAATCAAGAAATCATTGCAACTGTAACTGAGGGAGACAAAGAGGATGCCAAGCTCGCGATTAAAGCGGCACGTGCAGCATTCGATCAAGGTGATTGGGCCAGTACGCCTGCGAATGAACGCGGAGAACTTGTTCAAAAGATTGCGGAGCTCATTCGCCGAGATAAAGAAGAATTGGCTAAGCTAGAAACCTTAGATACAGGAAAAACATTAATTGAAAGCCAAGCGGACATGGATGACATCGTCAATGTATTTCAATACTTTGCAGGTCTCGCTGATAAGTATGGCGGAGAGATTATCTCTTCTCCTATTCCTAATTCTCAAAGCCGAATTGTTCGTGAACCTGTTGGAGTTTGTGCTCAAATCACACCGTGGAATTATCCTTTACTTCAAGCAACATGGAAAATTGCGCCTGCGCTAGCTGCAGGAAATACAATTATTGTGAAACCGAGTGAAATTACGCCACTAACGACTATAAAAGTATTTGAATTAATGGAAGAGGCTGGTGTGCCAAACGGAGTAGCTAATTTAGTATTAGGTCCTGGATCGACAGTAGGTTCAGAATTATCTAGTAATCTAGATGTCGATTTTTTTTCTTTTACTGGAGGGATTGAAACAGGGAAGAGAATTATGCAAGCGGCTAGCAGTAATGTAAAGAAAATTGCACTTGAACTCGGCGGGAAAAACCCGAATATTGTATTTGCGGACGCAGATTTTGAAGTAGCAGTAGATCAAGCGCTCAACGCAATTTTTTATCATGCTGGCCAAGTGTGTTCAGCGGGAGCACGCTTACTAGTTGAAGAAAGTATTCACGATGAATTTTTACAAGCTGTTGTTAACCGTGCAAAAAATATAAAATTAGGAAACGGATTTGATAAAGATACGCAATGTGGCCCTCTTATCTCAATGGAACATCGTGCGAAAGTAGAAAGATATGTAGAAATTGGAAAGCAAGAGGGAGCACAATTAGTTCTTGGCGGGGAACGTCCAGAAGATCCAGAACTTCAAAATGGATTCTTTTATAAACCGACAATTTTTGCAAACTGCCATTCACAAATGCGAATTGTTCAAGAGGAAGTGTTTGGACCAGTTTTAACGGTGGAGCCTTTTAAAACAACAGAAGAAGTTCTACAACTTGCGAATGATACGATTTATGGGCTAGCAGGAGCTGTATGGTCAAAAGATATTGAGAAAGCTGAGTTTGTTGCTTCACGTCTTCGAATGGGAACGGTTTGGATTAATGATTTCCATCCATATTTTGCTCAAGCACCTTGGGGCGGGTATAAACAATCTGGTTTTGGACGTGAATTAGGAAGCAACGGGCTGGAAGAATATACTGAAATCAAACATATTTATCGAAATACGAAACCGGAAGCAATTAACTGGTTTAAATAAAGGAATGAAGAAAAAACAGGGGGTTGTCATGTATGAGTTTAAATATGAAAGTTGAACAGATGTATAAGTTCCATCAATTTGAGGTGCCTACAGCGATTAAGCATGGAATTGGATCTATTCGCCATATAGGAAAAGAAGTCAAAAATTTAGGTGTATCAAAAGTATTGCTTGTCACAGATCCTGGAATTTTTAACGCAGGTGTTGTTGATCCTGTTATGAAATATTTAAGGGAAGAAAATGTAGAGGTAGTTATATTTCATAAGGTTGAACCGAATCCGCCAGTACGTTTAGTTGCTGAAGGATCTGCTCTTTACAAAAAAGAAGGCTGCGATGGACTCGTTGCAGTCGGTGGTGGTAGTTCAATGGATACAGCAAAAGCGATTGGGGTGGAAGCAACACATGAAGGATCTATCTTAGAATATGAGGCAGCGGAAGGGAAAAAACCACTTGAGAATCGAATTCCACCATTGACAACTATTCCAACTACAGCTGGAACAGGCTCCGAAGTAACGCAATGGGCTGTAATTACAGATGAAGAGCGAGAATTTAAATTTAATACAGGGGGACCACTTATCGCTGCACATCTGACCATTATTGATCCTGAATTACATATATCTATGCCACCACATGTAACAGCTATGACAGGTGTTGATGCTTTAGCACATGCGATTGAATGTTATACAATGAAATATGCGCAGCCTATTACAGATGCGGTTGCATTAATGGCGATTGAGTATGCATCAAAATATATTTACCGCGCATTTGCAGACGGTGAAGATTTGGAAGCTCGTTACGGTATGGCACAAGCAGCAATGTTAGCAGGGCTATCTTATGGAAGTGAATCCGCAGGTGCTGCACATGCGATGAGTCAAACATTAGGCGGAATTATTCCGGTTGCCCATGGACAATGTGTTGCAGCTATGATGGGTCCAGTTATGGAATTTAACTGGAAAGGAAATCCTGAAAAGTTTGCACGTATTGCGCAAGCGGTAGGAATTAATACGCATGAATTATCGACTGAAGATGCAGCGAAAGCGGCAGTAAATTGGATGTATGATCTCGTAGAAAATCTAGAAATACCTACACTTGAAAAACAAGGTGTACCAGCTGATATGATTGAGCGCCTAGCCAAAGAAGCGATGAAAGACCCTCAAACGGTTGGGAACCCGCGTGACTTAACAGTAAAAGATTATGAATGGATATACAAAAGATGTTTTAATCTAGTTCCAAAAACTGTATAGAGGAAAAGAAACATAAAAGGATCTGCTTCTTATGAATGCAGGTCCTTTTGTTATAAGAGAAAATCTGTATTCATTATATGAAATGAAAAGGAATTTTTCTTTAATGGCTTGAAACGGTACTTGTTTCATTAAACTGGAAAGTTGAATAGAAAATCTATCCCCGCTTTATTTTTATTTCCACGATTAGGAATCGGTAAGACTTCTACCTCAAAATTCAGAGAGAAGCAAGGAAGATAGGTGAGGGCTAACAATCAGTGGAGGATGAAAAAAATGTACTGCTTCAAGGTTCACTTTATTATTATAACAGGCTTAAAAAATATTTTTAATTTGAGAATTTAAATCTTATTAAAGGTTACTTGAGTATACTTACTGACGTAAGGTAATAAAACATTTTTGCTTCAACTTAGATAAAGTGTAAATCAGAATACAATAAGAAGATTCTGACAATAAAAGATAGAATCTTTTCTTAGAATAAGTTTTTTTAAGTTGATGAATAATGAATATAAAAAGGAAGTTTAGGTGAAGAAAATGGGGGTATTTCGTTCATTATTTGGTAAGAAAGAAGAAATGAAAAAAGTAGAGGAGACAAAAACAATGTCAAAAGTATTATTTGTGAAAGCAAATGACCGTCCTGCAGATCAAGCAATTAGTTCAAAAATGTATGAAACATTTGTAAGCACGTATAAGGTAGCAAATCCGAATACAGAAGTGACAGAGTTAGATTTATATGAATTAAATCTTCCCTATTACGGAAATGATGCGATTGCAGGTGGGTATAAACGTAGTCAAGGACTAGAATTAACAGTAGAAGAAGAGAAAGCTGTTGCGACAGTTGATAAATATTTAAATCAATTTTTAGAAGCGGAAAAAGTTGTATTTGCCTTCCCATTATGGAACTTTACAGTACCAGCACCATTAGTTACGTATATTTCATACCTTTCTCAAGCTGGAAAAACATTTAAATATACAGAAAATGGTCCAGTAGGATTAGCTAGTGAGAAGAAAGTAGCTGTACTAGGTGCTCGTGGTTCTGATTACTCTTCTGAGCCAATGGCTTCTATGGAAATGGCTGTGAACTATGTGACAACTGTACTTGGATTCTGGGGCATTACAAATCCAGAGACAGTAGTAATTGAAGGGCATAATCAATATCCAGATCGCTCACAGCAAATTGTTGAAGAAGGATTAGAAAAAGTTAAGAAAGTAGCTGCAACATTTTAATTGAGAAGTAATGAAAGTAAAAAAATCAACATGGTTAGCCATGTTGGTTTTTTATATGTATGAGAACTGTTGTTTAGAAAAGAATCTCTATCCGAAAAATATATATGTATTTAAGAACATGAACAGTTTCCCATATCAGTCTCTCTTGAAATAATAAAGCACAAAATTTCCTTTTCAATGATATAAAGAAAGAAAACGAATTGTACGTTTGAAAGTCTGATTTACTTCCATATGAAAGTGGCGTTGGTAACTTTGTATTGCTTCTAGAAAGTTATGGATAGTAAAATGGACAACAAGAAACATGAAAAGGGAAATATGTGTAAGACAGCACCATTAAATTGTAAAAAAACAAAGAGTTTTACAGGGGAGGAGAGTATGTTGAGCATTTTTCAACATATAAAAACGTATCAATATTTTCCATTTCAGCCTGAGTTTGAAGGGATGGCAGACTATTATACAGAACATCGAGAAAAAAATATATGGAATCAAACAGTATTATTATTTTATCAATTTCGTCTAAAAAAAGATTTGCATCATGCTGTTTCAGTGGTTCCTGATGGGTGTATAGATATATTATTCGGTTGTAATGAACAGGATTGTTTTGCAAATATATGTGGAAGTGTCATTCGTAGTCGAATGATTCATCTGCAAGCTGGCAGTGAATACTTTGGTGTAAGGTTCCTGCCATATCAAGAGGTACTTCGTTCAAACTATATGGTAAAAGAAATAGTCGATAAAGAAGTACCTTTAATTGATATGATTTCTATTCAACATACAACTATAGAAAAAATAATACTTGCAGAAGGGTTTCAAGAAAGAGTGGGATTGTTTAAAGAGTTAATTGGTAAAGTTGTTTTTCCATCAGACGGTTCAATGAACATAATAGGACAAGTGCTAAATAAAATTTATGAATCAAAAGGAAATATGAACATAAGTCAGTTGGCGGGTAAGGTGGGATATTCAACGAGATATATACGGAAGCAATTTAAAGAATTTATTGGAATCTCTCCAAAACGATTTAGTCAAATTGTAAGATATCAATCTGCTTTAAATATGTTGCTTAAAATGAAGAACTTTACCATTTGGGATATCATCAATGAAAATGGTTATTATGATCAAGCGCATTTCATTCATGAATTTAAAAGTTTTGGCTCGTTAACTCCAAGGGAATATACTGAAAAGTTTTTTGGAAAGTTACGTTGTGACGCAGAGTAGTTGGTTAAATTATCAGAATGTTCCGTTTTTTACAATCAATATGGACGGTAATTGGCTATTATTTTCTTAAGTTTAGAGGGGGAGGGGATCGTATGTTAAAGACATATCAATTATTTATAAATGGCAAGTGGGTAGATGCGGTATCGGGAAAAACATTTGAATCCATTAATCCTAGTACGGGAGCAATACATGCCATTGTAGCAGAAGCTGGTAAGCAAGATATTGACTTAGCTGTAAAGGCTGCTCGCAATGCTTTTGAATCAGGAACATGGTCCAATATGGATCCGAGTGAACGAGGGAGGCTTTTATATAGAGCGGCGATGCAAATGAGAGATAAGTTAGATTTTCTTGCTGAGATAGAATCGATGGATAACGGTTTACCTATTAATGAGACAAAATACATTGCTATACCAGCAACGATTGATGTATTAGAATTTTACGCTGGCTTAGCAAATAAAGTACAAGGTGAAACATTGGCTTCACCAAAAAATCGTTTGAATTATACATTGAAAGAGCCACTTGGGGTAGTTGGGGCTATTGTGCCGTGGAATTTTCCGCTTATGCTTGCGATGTGGAAATTAGCACCAGCTTTAGCAGCAGGAAATACGATTGTTATTAAGCCAGCAGAACAAACACCTGTTAGTATTTTAGAATTAGCAAAAATTTTTCAAGAAGTCGGTATTCCAGACGGTGTAATAAATATTGTTCCGGGGTTTGGAGATGAAGCTGGAGATGCATTAGTAGCTCATCCAGAAGTTGACAAAATTGCTTTCACAGGTTCTACTCGTACAGGTCAACTCATTATGCAAACAGCAAGCAAGAAATTGAAACCGCTATCATTGGAGCTTGGAGGGAAATCACCGAATATCGTTTTTGAAGATGCCAATTTAGAAGATGCAGTAAATATGTCGGCCTTCGGTATTTACTTTGCACAAGGGCAAGTCTGTGCAGCAGGTTCGAGGTTATTTGTTCAGGAGTCGATTTATGATACATTTATGGATCTTTTTGTGAAAAAAGCGAAGTCTATTCGCATTGGAAATCCTCTTGAAAGGACAACACAAATGGGGCCACAAATTTCAGAAAAGCAGTTGAAGCAAATTGAACAATATGTAGCAGTTGGACTTGATGAAGGAGCTAATTTAGTAACCGGTGGTAAACGATATCTAGAAGCTGGAGATGGTTATTATTTTACACCAACTATTTTTGAAAATGTTAGCAACAAAATGACGATTGCTCGTGAAGAAATTTTCGGACCTTTTGTGTCGGTGATTCGTTTTAAAGATGAAGAGGATGCGCTAATGAAAGCAAATGATACGGTTTATGGACTTGCTTCTGGCGTATGGACAAACGATTTAAAACGAGCACATCGTATGGCGCGCAATATAAAAGCGGGAACAGTATGGGTTAATACGTATAGTTTTTTAGATAGTGCAGCGCCGTTTGGGGGCACAAAACAAAGTGGGTTCGGCCGAGAGCTAGGGGTGCAGGCAATGGAGATGTACACGCAGACTAAACATGTGTGGGTTGATTTAAATGAGAGAGCTTTAAACTGGTATGAAGGATAAATGATTATAGGAAAATCAGGGGCATCAATTGAATGATTGGTGGAAGTCATATTTTAGCTATAGCATGCAGGGAATAACAAGAGGGGGAAATGATATGAGTAAAATAGATTGGCCACAAGTATTAGAGTGGGATAAAAAATATATCATGAGAACTTTTTCGACCCAAGAAGAATATGAGCCGATTCCAATCGCGACTACAGAAGGCGATTATTTAATTTTGCCAGATGGCACAAAGTTGTTAGATTGTTTTAATCAATTATATTGTGTAAATGCTGGTCAAAAGAATGAGAAAATTAATAATGCGATTAAGGACGCTCTAGATCGATATGGTTTTTTACAAGATGCTTACGTGACAGATTATAAGGCAAAGGCAGCGAAAATGATTATTGAAGATGTATTAGGAAATGAAAGTTGGCCAGGGAAAGTTCGTTTTGTTTCTACTGGAAGTGAAGCGGTAGAGACAGCACTTATGATTGCTAGATTATACAAAAAGCGTCCCCTTGTTGTAACGAGAGAATATGCTTATCATGGCTGGACAAAAGGGGCTTCATCAATGACAAGGTTAAAGGGGAGTAAAAGTGGGGTGACGGAATCAGTTCCTGATTCACTTCCGCATCATGTACCAGCTCAAGACAGTGGACTTGTTGCCGTAGCACCTTCTCCTAATTGTATGCGCTGTTCACTTGGCCATAAATATGGTACTTGCCAGGATGAAAATGGTGAACTCGCTTGCGTGAAATATACGAGACGTATTATTGAAAATCAAGGGCCAGAACAAGTTGCAGCAATCATTACAGAAGTTACACAAGGAGCTGGCTCTGTTCAGCCGCCAGATGAGTATATTCCACAAATTCGTAAAATGACGAAAGAACTTAATATTTTATGGATTGCTGACGAAGTGCTGACAGGGTTTGGAAGAACAGGGGAATGGTTTGCATATCAGCATTATGATGTCGAGCCTGATATCGTATCAATGGCAAAAGGAATTTCTAGCTCAGCTATTCCAGCAGGTGCTGTCGTTGTAAGTAAAGAAATTGCGGAATTTATGGATCAATATCGATGGGAGACAGTTTCAACGTATTCAGGGCATCCAATCGCTATGGCTGCGGTATGTGCAAATTTAGAATATATAATGGAAGAAAATTTGGTAGAGAGAGCTGCAGCGGCTGGACAGTATATAAAACAAAAATTATTGGAGTTAAAGAAAAAACATCAATCAATTGGACAAATCGCTGGGTATGGGGTTTTATGGCTTGTGGAACTTGTAAAAGATGAGCAGATGACACCTTTTGTTGAAATAGATAGAAACTTTACTCATGAAGCAGACCCAAGTACGTTTCCTTCCAATATTATTAGAGAAAAAGCGATTGAAAAAGGAGTATTAATCGGTGGAGTAATGCCGAATACACTTCGTTTTGGAACCTCGTTAAATGTAAGCCGTAAAGACATTGATAAAGCTATAGATGCGCTTGATTACGCGCTGATTTATTTAGAAAGGCAAGTATTACAAATAAACTGAAAGAATAGGATAAAAGTATGAAGTAAGGATATTGATGGAGGAACAAAATGAGTAGGCGAAGTAGTTCTTCTTAAAGTTCAGAAGAGAAGTTATGTAAACGTAGCTTCTCTTTTTATATGTAGAGAAGTATGAACTTATGATTGAAAAGGAAAAATAGAATACATCATGTGTTATACGTAGTGGATTTTTAGAGAAGGATGTGTCGGAATGAAGAAGGATAAGAAATATACAGTCGTAGGCACTGACATTGAAGAAGTGAAACGATTAAATAAAAACTCAGGGTTAACATATAATCAAGTAAAAGAATTATTAGTGAAACAGATGAAAACAAAGCTATAAACATTATGTTTATGGCTTTGTTTATATTTGACCGGTATAAAGTAGAATTCCCCTTAGTGAGTGCTTCATTTTCCACTGATGATGAATTCTCGCCAAGCGAGCTATTTACGAAAAAGAATGTGTATAGATATCATGAATAAGTAATGAAAAGATAAAGAAAAAAGAGGATTCTTTTCAATTTATGAGAAAGATTGTCTACAGGAATTCATAATATGTAGTAATATGGCAATAGATAGACCTGTATTTCAATATATGAATATCAATCCATTGAAGGGGGAGAGTAATTTGTCATGATTCAAGTAAAAAACTTTTTTCAAAGTAGAGGATTTCAACGATTCATTGTATTCGTCATATTAGCGTTTTTATTATATGGATTAAAAAGTATGATTAATTTAATATTAATCACCTTTATTCTGACTTTTTTAATGGATCGATTTCAACGATTTATTTCAAACAAGTTAAAAATAAATCGAAAAGTAGTGATTGCTTGTTTATATAGTGTTTTAGTAACGTTTATTGTCACAACATTATATAAATATTTGCCGGTATTAACGATACAAATTTCTCAGTTAATTTATCAGTTTAAACTGTTTTTTCAGCATCCACCTGATAATGAGATCATTAAATATGTACTTTCAACAATTAATCAAATGGAAGTATCAAAATATATTGAACAAGGTGTAGATGTCATTTACCAGTCTGTGGCGAACATTGGAAAAGTTAGCTTGCAAATTTTATTATCTCTTATTTTAAGTTTATTTTTCTTGCTAGAAAAAGAACGAATTATTACGTTTACGTCTAAATTTAAAGAGAGTAAATTAAAGATTTTTTATGAAGAAATTGCCTATTTTTCTCAACGGTTTGCACGGTCATTTGGAAAAGTGATTGAAGCACAGTTTTTAATTGCGATCGTAAATTGTATTCTCACGGTCATTGCACTTGTTTTTTTAGGATTTCCCCAGCTTCTCGTATTAGCAATTATGATTTTTTTACTTGGCTTAATTCCTGTTGCTGGTGTTATTATTTCATTGTTTCCACTTTGTATCATTGCCTACAATATCGGTGGAATAATGTACGTTGTATACATATTAATTGTGATTACGGTTATTCATGCTCTTGAAAGTTATTTTTTAAATCCAAAATTTATGTCTGCAAAAACGAACTTACCCATTTTCTATACATTTATGATTTTAATCTTCTCAGAGCATTTTTTAGGAATATGGGGTCTTATTATCGGAATTCCAATCTTTATTTTCTTATTAGATGTATTTGAAGTAAATGATGAAGAATAGTTAAGAAATGAAAAGAATACGTATGTTTCCAGCGAACGAAAACACACCTAGACGTTTGAATGTATAAAAATACGTAAAAACGGACTCCCGAACATAAGCGAGAGTCCGTTTACTTAAAGGATATCGATGGAGAGTATTTAAGTACGATCAAATTGCTACTTTCATTTCTAGTATTCACTCTCTATTTTAACAAATTTACAAAAAACGCTTCATCCCCAAGCGTTTTTTGATTACGATACATGTAGCTGATTCTCGATTAAAGAACAGGAGCCATTGTTTCTTTTAATACTTGAACAGAATGATCGAATTGTAATTCTTCTTGCGCATTTAATTCAACTTCTAATACTTCGCGAACACCTTGGCGGTTTAGAACAGCAGGCACACCGATATAGACGTCTTTTTGTCCATATTGTCCATCCAAGTAAGCAGAGACTGTTAATACGCTGTTTTCATTGTTTAAAATTGCTTTTGTAATGCGCAACAGAGACATGCCAATGCCGTAATACGTAGCGCCTTTACGTTCAATAATATGATAGGCAGCATCGCGAACTTTAATGAAGATTTTATCTAATTCTTCTTGATTATGTTCATTATCTTTGTCTAAAATCGTTTGTAGTTTTTGAACACCAACTGATACGTGACTCCAAACCGGAAGTTCTGTGTCACCATGTTCACCAATGATATAAGCATGAATATTATGAGGAGCAACGTTGAAATATTCTCCTAACATATATCGGAAACGTGCAGAATCTAAAGTCGTACCAGAACCGATGACACGTTCCTTTGGTAATCCTGACTCTTTCCATGTTACATAAGTTAAAATGTCTACAGGATTCGTAGCAATTAAGAAGAGGCCATCAAATCCATTATCCATAATACTACGTACAATTTGTTTGAAAATTTTTGCATTCTTTTCAACTAAATCTAAACGAGTTTCACCTGGCTTTTGTGGTAAACCAGCAGTGATTACAACAAGGTCGGCATCTTTGCAATCTTCGTAGCTTCCTTTCCAAACTCTTGTCGGTGCTGGAGCGAAAGGAACCGCATGACTTAAGTCCATTGCTTCTCCTTCTGCTTTCGCTTCATTTACATCAACTAAACTAAATTCTTCAGCAACGCCTTGGTTAATCATACAGTAAGCATAACTACATCCTACCGCTCCAGTTCCCACTAATACAACACGATTAATACCTTTTTTCATATACCAATTCCTCGCTATTTCAATAATTTTGATATGTACAAATGGACTCTGCTTATACAGATTCTCATCTAGTTTATGACATTACAAAAAAGATATTCATTAGGTTCTTTGTTAAGCGATCATTATTCAGATGGTGTAATTGATATAGTTGCAAATAGTATGAGATAATGGGGGATGGGTACAAAGTGCGAGTGAGTCTAGAGTTCGAGTTACATACGAGGTGAATGAGACAGTTTCGTTTACAAAACATACTTCTTTTAATAAAATAATGAATATAAATCGTAATTATTACGTTTTGAGAAGATTAGAGTAGAGAAATGGATGGTCGATGAAATGAAAAAAGTAGAAATTCATATATTAGGTGGGTTTTTAGGAAGCGGAAAATCAACATTGCTTCAAAACCTATTATTAGCAGAAAAGAAAAAGAATAGAAAAGTTGCTGTTTTAATGAATGAAATAGGTGAATACTCAGTAGATACAGATATTATTGGGAAAGAGAATGTTTTAAGGGAGCTACTAAAAGGTTGTATTTGTTGTACATTAAAAGAAGAGCTTGAAATCCAGTTACATTCTTTATATCAACAAGAAAAGCCGGATGTCATTTACATAGAAACAACGGGAGTAGCTCACCCAATTGAAGTATTAGATGCATGTATCTCACCGATTTTAGCTCCTTTTCTTGAGGTGAAATCAATTATAGTCGTTTTAGATGGAGTAAGGTGGTTAAATCGAAGTGTATTAAGTGCAAACGTTCAGCAGTTATTACAAGAACAAATAAAATATGGAAGTCATATTCTTATAAACAAAGTAGACTTACTCACAGAAGAGGATAAGAACAAGCTTGTAGAAGAGGTACGGACTATAAATCAGCATGCTAAATTGTATGAAACAAAGTATTGTAATATATCTTTAGCTCATATAGAAAAAGCTGAGTTTAGAAGCAAGGAAGAGCATGAGACATTGCATGTGAAACAGCATTTGCATATTCAAACAATGACATATCAATTTACGACACCAATCGATCAAGAAAGATTATATGAATGGTTATCAACATTACCTGATTGTATTTATCGTGTGAAAGGCTTTGTGAAATTTCATGGGAATAAGTATCCACACTTATTGCAATATTCGTTTGGAGTACCAACCTTATTGGAACAAGACTTTGGCTTTCCAACTAATTTGGTTATGATAGGTGAGGGATTCAATCAAAATCAAATCAAAAAAGAATTAGAAATGGTAGAAAATCATGTTTAGGTGAAGAAATAGGTAGGAGTAGTTGTATGTAAAAAAAACTGAGTGGAGAGGAAGTCTCTATTGATGAAAGCTTCACTCTATATAAAAGCTACAAGTTATGAATAGAATGAAGTGTGTTCATAACTTGCAATGTTTAACTTGTGAAAGTCTGCAGTGAAAACATATAAGTTTAAACGAGAGGAGAGTGTACGAAGGGAATGCTATAACCGAGAAGCTCTCTTTCTCTAAACGAAGGAGGGAGTCCATTTAGAGTTAGAAGATGTAATAAACATATGTAAAAAAATATTTTTATAGCCAATTAACAAGGGAAAGAGACGTTTTACTAGAATACATAAAATGAATGTATGTGGTAAATCCATGAAGATAAGGGAGAGATAAAACAATGGCAATCAAAAGAGTTTTATCATTTTTAGCCGTACTCTTAATCGGATTAACAGGTTGCTCGATGATTGAAGGGGGGAAAAACTCCGTTGAATATGCACAAAAGACAACGGACTATATAAACGAAGTCAGTCAGTTTGCAAATGAGGCACCAGAGTTAGCGAAAAAAGCGATCAATGATAGCGCCTCAAGAAAAGAGTTAGAGAATAAGTTAGAAGAGATTCAAAAGGATATTTCAAGCTTTAATAAATTAACGCCGCCGGATGTAGCAAAAGAAATGCATGAGCAGATTGTTGGATATAATGAAACGTTAAGTACATGGATTGATGAAACAATGAAAAAGATTGAGAAAGGTAAAGTGGATCTAGAACAATTTAAAGATTCAGAGTTTATGCAGACAGTTCAACAAGTTCAAGAGTTAAAAAATAAGATTCAAAATATAGGGGAATAAGTGTAAGAGTACAAAAAAGTCCGTTTTCAATAACGGACTTTTTGTATGGCTATATTTATTATTGTATACAATAAATGACAACACCGATGACAATAATAAGGTTACCAATGAGCTTTCTTTTTGTAATTTTTTCGCCTAAGAAGTACCAGCTAAATACTAAAATAATAAGATAGCTTAGTGATTCTAAGGCAGATGCTTGTTTTAAAGGCAAGCCTTTTAATGCAATGACATTTAAGCCAGCATTCATAACAAACAAAGAATACCCGATCATAACATAGTGGTTGACATATTCTCTTAGTTTAGAGTCGTATTTTTGTAATGTTGCTTTTTTTAATAAAATCTGTGAGTAATTGGCTAAAATGATACCAAAAATAAATAGTAACATGTAATTATTCATCTTTTGTCACCACCACAATTCCAACGATAATAATAGCCGCACCAAGTATATGATTCCACTTGATTGTATCGCCGAATAGGAGAACAGACCATAGCATAGACCATAATATAATAATACCTCGGTGTGAGTATGCTCTAGATATTTCAAAGTGTTTAATGACTTGTTGCCAAATAATAGCATAGCCAAATAAAAATACGATAAGTCCGAAGTAGGCGACAAAAAAGCCAATAGATGCAATCGGGAATTTAGCTGCCCATTTCATATAAACCATGATAATCGAATATAGTAAGAAAGCAGCATGTAAAAAGATATAATTTTTTATAGTCGGTTTCATATATTCACTCTCTTTTACATGTAAATACATTAATTTGAAGCGAATGAATTTCATTATCTTCTTTATGATATAGAATGTTTGTCCATTCACATTCCAAAGTATATAGTATCATGTCTTATGTGGGAAAACAATATGAGGAAACAACTCTCTTTTTTCTAAAAGAAAGTTGTTTCCTCATAAATAGAATTCATTTCATGAAAACATGCTAAGCAAAATAAAAATGCTTAGCATGAGTAGATAATTAGAGAGTGATGTTAATGATTAGTTGAATTCAATAGCATCAATTTTACGATAATCAACTACTAAAATCTCTCCATTTCCTTTTGAAAAAGTTGCAAGGCCGCTTCTTCTATCAAATGAAGCAAAAGCATCAACTGCTTCTTCTAGGCCGTTGATAAAAACATCTTCTACATCTGTTCCAGGATTTAATCCTGAGAGTAATTCAAAGATCGGCCCTCTGTTACTACGATGTGCCATATCGTAATCCCTCCTTTTGTTAAGGTGTACTATATTCTATTAAATAACATGGTTTTGGTTTGTACATATCTTCTATTTTATAAAAAATGTGTAGAATAAATAGTTTACAATTGACCTGACGCAGTGTGTATGGTTTGTATTAGTATGTTAGGACTTTTTTACCTTGACGGTATGAAGGCATTGTTGATAAGGTTAAATCTGAAATGATAATTTGATAGATTAAAAGGAGTTTAGCGATGAAAAGGTTAAGGTGGGGAAGAGTAACAATACTATTAGCCGTTATTTTCGGTATATGTTGGTTCGTTTTCCATGAAGGTTTAGGAAAAGATGATAGAGATATTGCAAAAGCAAAAGAAAATCCTCTAATAGAAGGACCACCTCTTCAAGTGGCAGAGTTGCCAAAGTTGGGTGTATCGGAAAAAGTCATTCCGCAAAAATATCTCCCGGTTGTGGAAGCAAAAGCAGCGATTATTATTGATGCAAGCGATGGAGAAGTAATTTATCAAAATAATGAAAATGAAACGTTTGCTCCAGCGAGTATGTCAAAAATGATGACCGCATATTTACTTTTAGAAAATATACATAAGGGAAAAGTGCATTGGGAAGATCAAGTGAAAATAAGTGCAAAATCAGCACAAACGGAAGGTGCTAAAATTCCGTTACAAATGAATGATGTAGTAACGGTGAAAGATTTATTCCATGCTTTAATGATTCAATCCGCGAATAATGCAGCAGTTGCTTTGGCAGAACATATGGCAAAGACAGAAAAAAACTTTGTTCAAATTATGAATCAAAAAGCGAAGGATTTGGAACTTTCTAATAAAACGAAGTTTGCTAATGCGTCTGGTCTACAAGAACCAGATGGACGTGAGACGAAGATGCCAGCTGCTGATGTTGCAAAGTTGGCGTATCATCTTATTAAAGAGTATCCAGAAATATTAGAGGTAACACATTTACGTCGCAGCCAATTAGCTTTTAAAAATATTTCTGTTACAAGCACAAATGAAATGTTAAATACAGCCAATAAAAACCTTCATATAGAAGGAATAGATGGATTAAAAACAGGCTTTACTGATAGTGCAGGATATTGTTTCACAGGAACAGCAAAACAGGGAGATAAACGTATTATTACAGTTGTTATGGGAACAAAGAGTCAAACAAAACGGTTCACTGAAACACATAAATTAATGTCTTATGGATTTGAATTCGTTAATGAGAGAAAAGAACATGAAGAAACATCTTATTTGAAAAAGTGAACATCCTCGATTCACTAGAAATACATGAGACAGTCGCTAGTCGGGTAAAAAGAATTTGCAGCGTGAGAAAGGCGTATAAAAAAGAAGGTCTTCCAATTTTATATATGTAATTTTAGTAGGCTTATTCTTTTTATAAGAGCAGACTGCAGATTTATAGCCAGTGCCTATGTGAAGAATTTCGATACAAACAGGATTTGTTTTTTCGATAGTTCGTATATGAACGTTTTGAGATGAATCAATTGAAATTGAAAATGAATGCAAGGGAACGGTTAAACCTGCACCAGACTGCTTTACAAAACTTTCTTTTATAGTCCATAAGTGATAAAAGTAAGCCATTCGTTCAGGTTCTATTTTCGCCATTAAATCTTCATATTCTTCATAACAGAAGAAATGTTTTGCTATGCTATAGTCTATCGGTGCTATTTTTTCAATATCAATTCCGATCGGATGACAATCTATTGCACATACAATCCAATTACCAGAATGAGATATATTAAAATGAAAGGAAGGAAGATTTTCGACAAAAGGTTTTCCGTACGGTCCAACTTGAAATGTAATGTTGTGATTTGGGAGATGAAGTTCCTCTTGAATAATGAATCTGACAAAAATTTCACTAAGTAAGGAACGATGTTTATCCTTAGGAAAAACAAGCTGATTGATTTTTGTAATTCGTTCTGGTGAAATGTGCTTCATTAAAGTATGAAATTCGCTTGTTTGTAATAATCTGTCTATATGTAATGCGAAAACTTTCATTAACGATAGTTCCTTTCGAATGTATTAATATAATGAAAAAAGAATTACAGAAAATATGTAGTCCTTTTTTGTATAAGAAGATTCATAATTTATAAATGTTATCTTTGTTTATATCATTCCAATCGTGAGTCATAGCATATTTTAAATTTTTCTTTTTTTGTTCAATCGTTAGAATTTTTCGGAATGTTAATACGGATAATAGACACATACATGCATAGTAAATTTCATTGTGCTGTTTAGAATGTTGGTCAATCACGTAAGCCATGAATAAGAGCCTCCTATGGTTTCTATATGTAATAGTTATTTTAACATGTTTAAATTGTATCTTCTATAAAAAATCAAGAATGTATCATGAACGTTTTTTACGAAAATGTTCATGATGCACCTCCGCTTTCGCTCATGTAGAGGTAGAGGGGAGTGTCATTTAAACGAAAAGGTACTATGTTAAAAGAAATATAGTATTTCAAAATATTATATAGTTGATAAATCATTCGATTTTTGTCATGATGTAAGAGTGACTTATAGAATGAACTTTTTGAATGAGATAGCAATTGAATACGTTTAGTGATTGTTTCAACTTATCTTATCATCTCAAAAAAGTTCACACAAAGTTCACACAAAATTCACGTCAATGTTTTACAATAAACGACGTGTGAAAAATAAAGCTCTTGTCAAAAAATGAAACTTAATGCGCATTCAATTTTAAGAAAATTGTAGATTATTAAGTTCATTTTTTTAAAGAGGGTAGTAGGGAAAGGAAGTAAAAATAACTTATGAAGAAAGTAATTGCAGGTTTGGCAGCAGCATCCGTAGCTGGTGTAGCAGTTCCTGGAATGGACTCTGCTCATGCACAAGTTACATCTGATGCGTTAAAGGAAATCAATGGACAAACTCAACAACAAACAACTAAAACAAACAACGTATCTGAAACACCTTCTGAACTAAAATATACAGTAACAGCTGATGTATTGAATGTTCGTTCAGGGGCTGGTACAGAACATAACATTATTTCTAAAGTAACAGAAGGTCAAGTATTACAAGTAACTGGTGAAGAAAACGGTTGGTTTAAAGTAAATGTAAATGGTAAAGCAGGCTATGTAAGTGGCGATTTTGTAACAACTGGTGGAACAAAAGGTACTGCTGTTCAACAAGGAACAGGCAACTACACAGTGAATGTATCTTCACTTAATGTACGTACAGGCCCAAGTACATCTCATCCTGTTTTAGGTTCTGTACATAAAGGAAAAGTGGTACAAGTTGTAGGGGAAGTACAAGATTGGTTTAAGGTTAACTACAATGGTGGAACTGGATACATAAGTAAAGACTTCGTAACAAAAGGTGGGACAGCTGTATCTAGCCAAACAGAGAAACCAGCTGCAAACAATAGTGTGGCACTTCAAACTGGTGGAGCATATGTAGTAAATACAGGCGCTTTAAAAGTACGTACAGGTCCTGCTACATATAATGCTGTTATTGGTGGTGTAACAAGAGGTCAAGTGCTACAAGTAACTGGTGTAGAAAATGGTTGGTATAAAATAAATCATAACGGAAGAACAGGGTATGTAAGTGCAGACTATGTGAAATTCGTAAAAGGTGGAGCCGCGAATACAAATACAGGTGCAAGTCAAGAAACAACTCAAACACAAAAATCGGCTGCACCAACAGGTAATACATCATCAGTTGCCGCATTTGCAAGATCTTTAAATGGCTCTCCATATAGAACAGCTGGTACAACACCTGCTGGGTTTGACTGCAGTGGCTTTATTTACTATGTATTAAAACAAACAGGGCATAGCGGCCCTCGTCAAACAGTTGCAGGTTACTGGAGCTCTAAGACAAAAACAAGTAATCCACAACCAGGCGATTTAGTATACTTTGCCAATACTTATAAGGCTGGTCCTTCACACATGGGTGTTTATTTAGGAAACGGTCAATTCATTAGTGCAGAAACTGATGAAACTGGTGTAAGAATTAGTTCAGTAAATAACTCTTACTGGAGTAAGCATCTATTAGGGTATACAAAAGCATAATAAGAGATAGTATCATTATGATAAAAAAGGCTTTCCGAGGAAACTCGGAAGGCTTTTTTCATTTTCAGACTCTAGTAAAAACTGTGCGTATAAATCATGAAAATGGTTAAGGTGAAATTTACTTATTTATTTGCAAAGAAATACCTCTTTCAAGGAATGGAGATATTTATAATTTATCTCGCTATTTTAGGAAAGTAAGACTCCCATCTCCAGCTCATGTAGAAGTAGGTGGGAGTTCAATATATTTGAATTGCGAAGTAGGAAAGGTTGAAGGGGGAATTTCAGGTTTAATAAATTGTTTATAGTTACTTATAAGTAACCTACGCACGTTAAAGTGCATCATTGCATTTTTTATCATATGCATATAGAATTCATGATATGAAATAAGCAACATAGATTGAGGAGTGTTTTATTTGGCAGAATTATTACAAGGCAAAAATGCGTTAATTACAGGAGCAGGCCGCGGAATCGGTCGTGCTGTAGCAATCGCTTTAGCAAAAGAAGGTGTAAATGTTGGTCTATTAGCGCGTTCTGAAGAGAATTTAAAGGCCGTTGCAAAAGAAGTAGAAGCAGAAGGGGTAAAAGCTGTTATTGCTACTGCTGATGTGTCTTCATATGAGGAAGTTACAACTGCTATTGCAACGTTAAAAGATGGATTAGGTTCTATTGACATTTTAATTAATAATGCAGGTATTTCTAAATTCGGTAAATTCTTAGAACTAGATGTAGCTGATTGGGAAAAAATAATTCAAGTTAACTTAATGGGTGTATATTATGTAACTCGTGCAGCTTTACCAAGCATGATTGAGCAACAATCTGGCGATATTATTAATATTTCGTCTACAGCTGGGCAAAAAGGTGCGCCAGTAACAAGTGCATATAGTGCATCAAAATTTGGTGTTCTTGGTTTAACAGAATCATTAGCAATGGAAGTTCGTAAACATAACATTCGTGTCACAGCGTTAACACCAAGTACAGTAGCAACAGATATGGCAGTAGAATTAGGATTAACAGACGGTAACTCAGATAAAGTAATGCAAGCTGAAGATATTGCGGAATTTATCGTAGCGCAGTTGAAGTTAAATAAGCGTACATTTATTAAATCAGCAGGGCTTTGGTCTACTAATCCATAAGAAGAGAGAATATAAAATCCAAATGGGATTTCTATTCTGTAATGGAGTAGAAATCCTATTTTTATTTACGGATGATGACCATTTCTCTAACAAAGTATAGAGGGAAGGTATATAAAATGTTAGGGAGGTTTTTGATTATGTATGATGCATAGCCATTTAAAATGATGCCCCTTTTTAAGTAAATACTTCTTTGGATAGAAATATTTATATGCTGTATGTAAATATACCGTATTATGAAAACTATTTTTATAGAAATTCTGATGTGCTACATGCTACTACTCATAATCATGTGCAAAGGAAAGAGAGAAAGAGGATCATGGACGCCATTTTTGTGGGTTGAAAAGATTCCTTTATATATTAAATCAGTTGTCTGCAAGGAAAGTCCTACTTCTTCGCTTATTTCACGAAGGCCCCCATTTTTACATCTTCATTGTGCATAATGTGTCCTCCTGATATAATATCCCACTTGCCAGGAAAATCTTTTTTGTTTTTAGAGCGCAATTGGAAATATAAAAACATATCTTTCTTGTTCTTTTCTACAAACCAGCAATGAAATATTTCATGCCAGTCGCCGTCGCGATGTACGTCATCCCGAAGTTTATTGCCGATTTTTTCTCTGTTCCTATGGAATATCGTTAACCATTTTAATTCCCCTTTCTATATATTTTATTACGTATCAATTGTATGAAATTTTGAAAAAATAAAGAAAAAAGGGTTGTTTTTTTACATTTTCATAACTATAATAAATTAACAAATAAACATGAACGAAAAAGTAATGATAAGGACACAAGATGATTTTTACGGTTTGCAGAGAAGGAAGTCTAAGGCTGTGAGCTTCCTAACACGAGAAATGATCTTACCACCTTTGAACTTCAATAGTGAACGAGAAATCTAGTAATTATTGGCGGTCTCAGCCGTTATCTGAACTTGAGCAATCTAGAAAGAAAACGTGCCTAGATTGGAACAAGGGTGGAACCACGAAAACACATTCGTCCCTTTACTAGGGATGAGTGTGTTTTTTTGGATTAAATCGATTGAAAATAAACAAAATCAAAAATATATTGATTTTGTTTTGTATACGCGTATAATGAGTTAACAAAAATGAGTTAACAAATAAATATGAATGGAAAAGTAATGATAAGGACACAAGATGATTTTTACGGTTTGCAGAGAGGGAAGTCTAAGGCTGTGAGCTTCCTAACACGAGAAATGATCTTACCACCTTTGAACTTCAATAGTGAACGAGAAATCTAGTAATTATTGGCGGTCTCAGCCGTTATCTGAACTTGAGCAATCTAGAAAGAAAACGTATCTAGATTGGAACAAGGGTGGAACCACGAAAACACATTCGTCCCTTTACTAGGGATGAGTGTGTTTTTTTATAACTTTGAAAGGAGGTGCTGTATATGATGCTGGTTATATGTACGGAAAGAACCGCTAGCATGTATAGAAAGCAAATAAGAAAAGAACAGATTGTTTATTTTCAAATTTGAGAGGAGATTGAAAGATGAATCGTGTTGTACATGTTGGAGTATTAGGACTAGGAACTGTTGGAAGTGGCGTCGTTCAAATTTTACAGGAACATGGTAAGAAGATTGGTCTTGAGACAGGGAGTGAAGTGAAGGTAAAAACAGTTGTTGTGCGGGATTTAGAAAAAGAACGAGATGTTTCTATCAAGGGAATTATTGTTACAAGAGAGGCCGAAGAACTTTTACATGATGCAGATATTGATATTGTTGTAGAGGTAATGGGCGGGATTCAAGAAGCAAAAGAGCATATTATAAAAGCGTTGCAATATAAGAAGCATGTTGTAACTGCTAATAAAGATTTGATGGCTGTACATGGAGCAGAATTACTACAACTTGCAAACGAGAATCATTGTGAGTTGCTTTATGAAGCGAGTGTAGCAGGTGGAATTCCAATATTAAGAGGACTTGCTGATGGATTAGCTTCAGATCATATTGAAAAGATGATGGGAATTTTGAATGGAACAACAAATTATATTTTAACAAAGATGAGTCAAAATGGCTGGTCTTATGAAGAAGCGTTGCAAGAAGCAAAGAGGTTAGGGTTTGCAGAATCAGATCCTACAGCAGATGTAGATGGGCTAGATGCAGCAAGAAAAGTAGCTATTCTTGCTAATTTAGGATTTTCAATGAATGTGTCTTTAGATGAGGTCTATGTTCGCGGTATTCGGAATATTGGAAAAGAAGATTTGGAAATAGCAGAAAAACTAGGGTTTACAATGAAACTGATTGGGAAAGCAGAAAGAGAAGGTTCAGCAATTCATTTAAGCGTTGCACCTACTTTATTGCCGAGCAAACATCCTCTGTCAAGTGTAAATAATGAGTTTAATGCTGTATACGTACATGGTCAAGCAGTTGGAGAAGTCATGTTTTACGGACCAGGTGCAGGCAAGTTGCCGACAGGTTCTGCTGTAGTAAGTGATATTGTAGCTATTGTTAAAAAAATGAACCAAGAGGTGCAAAATCAAGATGTATGTAAAGAAATGGAGCCATATGAATTAAAACAAGATAAAGATATTGTTTCAAAATATTTCTTGCGTATTATATTACGTGATGAACCAGGGATGTTCCATAAAGTGACAGAATGTTTCGAGAATTGTTCTGTTAGTTTCGAAGAAATTATACAATTACCAATAAATAAAGAATTTGCAGAAATTGTAATTGTAACGCATCAAACTTCCAAATATCAATTTTCACAAGTCTTACAGTTATTAGAGGATGTCGCAAGTGAAATAAAAAGTTACTACAGTATTGAGGAGGAAAAACAATATGTATAAAGGGTTATTAAAACAATATGCTTCTTATTTACCTGTGAGCCACAATACACCAGAGGTTAGTTTGATGGAGGGAAATACACCGCTTATTCCGCTTGAAAATATCTCTGAAAAATTAGGGATATGTTTATACGGAAAATATGAAGGAGCAAATCCAACCGGTTCGTTTAAAGATCGCGGTATGGTAATGGCAGTTGCAAAAGCAAAAGAGATGGGTTCAAAAGCCATTATTTGTGCTTCGACAGGGAATACTTCGGCATCTGCAGCAGCATATGCGGCTCGCCTTGGAATGAAATGTATTATCGTTATACCGGAAGGTAAAATTGCTCATGGAAAGTTAGCACAGGCGTTTGCATATGGTGCAGAAATTATTTCGATAGAAGGAAATTTTGATGATGCGCTGCGAGCAGTGCGACAAATCGCGGCCGAAGAGTCTATTACATTAGTAAACTCTGTTAATCCGTATCGGATTGAAGGGCAGAAAACAGCTGCGTTTGAAATTTGTGATCAGTTGCAAAAAGCGCCAGATGTTCTTGCTATTCCAGTTGGAAATGCTGGGAATATTACTGCATATTGGAAAGGTTTTTGTGAATACGAGAAAGAGAAAGGGTATAAAAAACCAAGAATCCATGGGTTTGAAGCGGAAGGTGCAGCAGCGATTGTAAAAGGTCATGTCATTGAAGGACCAGAAACAATTGCAACTGCAATTCGAATTGGCAATCCTGCAAGCTGGCATTATGCAGTGGAGGCTGCTGAACAGTCGAACGGTGAAATTGATATGGTATCGGATGAAGAGATTGTAAAGGCTTATCAATTGCTAGCGAGAACAGAAGGAGTGTTTGCTGAACCAGGTTCCAACGCTTCTTTAGCGGGGATCATTAAACATGTTCAATTAGGTAAAATTCGTCAAGGAGAGACAGTCGTCGCTGTATTAACAGGAAATGGTTTGAAAGATCCGGATATCGCAATCTCCTCGAATTCATTACAAATTACAAATATCTCAAATGATTTAGAACAAATGAAAGGTCATATTAAGGGAGTGATTATTTCGTGATACCATTTAAAATTCGTGTTCCAGCGAGTACAGCAAATATAGGCCCTGGTTTTGATTCTGTAGGGATGGCACTATCTTTATATTTAGAAGTTATTGTGAAGGAAGAAGTGCCGCATTGGTATGTTATACATCCATTTGACCAATCCGTTCCAAACGATGATAGCAATTTAATTATAAGTACGGCCCTTCAAGTATGCCCATCGTTACCTTCTCATATAATAGAAGTCATAAGTAATATTCCACTTACAAGAGGATTAGGAAGCAGTGCTTCTGCCATTGTTGCTGGAATTGAACTAGCGAATCAGTTAGGAGCGTTACACTTAACAACAGACGAAAAAATTCATCTTGCTACAAAGTTTGAGGGGCACCCGGATAATGTAGCAGCTTCTATTTTAGGAGGAACAGTCATTGGTGCAATAGATGAGGGGCATGTATCCGTTGTTCGGATTGAAAGTAAAGAATTAGGAGTTATTTCTGTAATACCAGATGAAGAACTAAATACAAATGAAAGTCGTTTCGTGCTACCTGAAACATTTTCATTTCATCATGCTGTTCGTGCAAGCTCGATTAGTAACGTATTAGTGGCAGCACTATGTGAAAAGAAATGGGAAATAGTTGGTGAAATGATGGAACGAGATTTATTTCATGAGCCGTATCGTTCGCAATTGGTTCCTCTTCTACCTTCTGTTCGTGAATATGCGAAGCGATTTGGAGCATATGGAACAGCACTAAGTGGGGCAGGGCCATCTCTCTTCATTTTAACCCCATATGAAAATCGTCAGGAGATTGCTGAACAGTTAATGAAAGTCTTTCCAAAGATAGAGGTGTGTGAACTGGAGATTGATTACGAGGGAGTAGTCGTAAATATGGACATATCAGTGAACAGATAATTAGCATTAAATATGTGAAAACAGAAAAAGGAAAATCGTGAGGAGAGAAAGCTGGCCGTGTACTAGCTTTCTTTTTTTATTATTACATTTTTGTAATAAACGTTTTGTATGTGTATGGGGGAGATATAGAAACAGGAAGTGTGGAAAATAAAGATATTCCATTACATATTATAAAGTATGATAAAAAGTTTTTAACTTTTATGATTGTAAATTTTTTTAAAGTAGTATTTCTTACTTTGTTAAAAGGAGTTTTTTACCTTGTCAAAAGAAAATACGAGAGTATAATGTGAAGTGAAATATATTCATTTTGCATTTTTTGAAGTGAAACCTTACAAAAATGTAAGGTGAATGAAATGAATTTCAATAGGAAGTTTACTATACATGAAGTATACTAAAAAAAGAAAGAGAGGAGAGTGAACATGAGCTCTGAATTAGAACATCATAATACAAGAAGTAAACAGAGACGCTTTAAAAGAAAATCATTTAAATGGATCATTTTCATTTCATTGTTTTTGCTTCTTTTGGGAGGCATTGGATATGGTTCTGTTATATATAATAAAGCGAAAGCAGTTGCAAATAAAGCATATGAACAAATTGATAAATCAACGAAACGTGATAAGGAAGTTGAACCACTAAAGGATAACGTTTCAATTTTAATTATGGGTGTAGATGGTAGTGATGTAAGAGAAAGTCAGTATGGAGAAGCAGTTCGTACCGATGCGCTTTTATTGGCTACTATTAATAAAGATAATAAAACTGTGAAATTAGTAAGTATTCCACGTGATTCACGTGTATATATTCCATCAAGAAAGAAATTAGATAAAATTGCACATGCTCATGTATTTGGTGGTGTTGAAAGTACAAGAGATACTGTTGAACGATTTTTAGATGTTCCAGTAGATTATTATGTGAAATTTAATTTTGATTCGTTTATGAGAATTGTTGATTCACTTGGAGGCATTGATGTGGATGTGCCTGTAACGTTTACAGAACAAGACAGTAAAGACCAAGCAGGTATGATTCATTTAGAAAAAGGGTATCAACATTTAAATGGAGAACAAGCTCTCGCATTAGCGAGAACACGTAAAATTGATAGTGATGCAATGCGTGGGCAAAGACAACAACTTGTCATTGAAGCTATTGCGAAAAAAGCGTTTTCAGCTCAATCTATTAGTAAAATGAGTTCATTATTAACTGCAATTGATAATGGTATGAAAACGAATTTAACATTTGATGATATGCTTTCGATTGCAAAAAATATGGCTGAATCCGATTGGCAAATGGACAAAATACAAGTAGAAGGGACAGATAAACGTATTCGTGGAATTTATTATTATATGCCAAATGAGAAAAATGTAAAAGAGATTTCGAAAACATTAAATGAACACCTAGGCATTGCATCAAATTAACTCAAAATTAGATGAAAAGGGTGGTATTTGCCATCCTTTTTTGTATCAGATTAATAACAGTTTACACTCTTCCTTAGGATTCAGAGAGAAACAAGAAAGGTAGATGCGAGTTGTGTTTTACGTGAAAGTCTAATGAGTGATTATGAAGAATTGTAGATTTATAGGTATAATATGTTGAGAGTAAAAAGAAATCGGTATAACAATTTCGTTAAAATTTATTCTATATTTGTCTTTTTATCGTTACAATCAAATGAATACGTGTATAATTACATTTGGTAATTTATATATAAAATTAATAGAGAGAAGGAATGATAGAATGGATAATGCTTTAAAAGTAAAACGTATTGTCGTAGTAATGGTAGCGATTATTGCAATTGCGGTCGGCTATTTTATGTTTCAATCGATTACTTCGCCAGCGACAACTGTAGCTAAGCAAGAGAACCCGGTGCAGCTAGCAAGCGAACAAGGAAAAGTTGAACTAAAAAAAACAGCGCCAAGTAAATTTAATGGTCAAGTGAGAAAGGTTGCATATCTTACTTTCGATGATGGACCAGGAAAATATACAGCAGAGTTGTTAAAGATTTTGAAACAAAATGATGCGAAAGCTACATTTTTCTTAATTGGTGCAAATGTAAAACAATATCCTGATTTAGTAAAGCGTGAAAAGGAAGAAGGTCATTATGTAGGTATGCATAGCATGACACATAACTTTAAAAAGTTATATACAAATGGTGAATACGTAAAGGAAATGAAAGAGAATCAAAGATTAATAGCAGATATTATTGGACAATATCCTAAATTAACACGTCCACCGTATGGATCAATGCCAGGGCTAAATGAAGCGCTTCGTAACAAAGTGGTTGAAGCTGACTTAAAAGTATGGGATTGGACAATTGATTCTTTAGACTGGAAATACAACAAGATGCCAGTCGATGCAGCAGCAGCTAAAATTGCGCAAAATGTACTTGCTGGTGCAACAAATGATCAAGAAGTGATTTTAATGCACGATATTCATCCGCAATCTGTTGCAGCTGTTCCAGCAATTATAAAAGGACTAAAAGAAAAAGGGTATGAATTTGAAGCGTATCATGAAGAAAATCACTTCCCGGTGAATTTTTGGCATGATAACCGTATTTGATGGAGGAATGGAAAGTGATTTATAGAAAAGTAGCACTTGTTGGAGCATTATCAGTAGGATTATTATCTGGTTGTTTTGGTGAGAAGCCAGAAGAAAACATTTTTGTTGCCTTTGAAAACGCAGCAAAGCAAGAAAAGATGCTTTCTGATGATGTGAAAAAATTAGAAAAGTTAGAGAAGCAAGACCAAGAATTATATGCTCAAATTATGAAAGAAGGAAAAGAGCATAATGAAGCGGTTATTCAAAAAATTGACCAAGCGGTTGCAAATGTAGATGAACGAGAGAAAATAATTACAAATGAAAAAGATTTGCTTGAAAAAGCGCAAAAAGAGATAAAATCTGTTCCAGATTATGCAGATAAAATTGAAGATAAAAAAATTCAAAAACAGGCAAAGAAAGTAAATGAAGCTTATAAAAATCGTTATGAATCTTTCAAAAAGATGAATGAAAGTTATAAGCAGGCATTGACAATTGAAAAAGAATTATATGAGAAATTGAAAGTAAAAGAAACAAAATTAAAAGAAATTGGCGAAAAAGTAAAGGCTTTTAATACATTGAGCGAAGAAATTCAAAAAGAGAGAGAGAAATTTAACCAATATACAAAAGAATATAATGAAGGAAAAGTAGCCTTTTATAAAAATGCCAATATTAAGATAAAAGAAGGAAAGAAAGATAAATAATGAAAAAAGTCGAAAAAATATATACATATTTTTTCGACTTTTTTCGTTTTCTTTATAGAAAAGACTGGAATCCATACTATAAAAGAGTTATAGTTTATTCTTTAGAGAAAGATGATGTTTAACATATAAAATGATGAGCATCATATAAGTAAGGAGAATGAAATATGTCATATGAATTTTTACTGAAATTAGGCTTAGCGCTTTTTTTAGGTTTATTTATTGGAGTTGATAGGCAGCTTAAGAATAAGCCGCTTGGTGTAAAAACAAGTATGGTTATTTCGGTAGCAAGTTGTTTAATTACAATGGTTTCGATTGAATCAGTAAATGTATATTCTTCGCCAGGGCATACTAATATGGATCCAATGCGCTTAGCAGCTCAAATTGTAAGTGGTGTTGGTTTTTTAGGGGCAGGGGTCATTTTACGCAGAAATAATGATGTAATCTCTGGATTAACTACAGCCTCTATGGTATGGGCAGCGTCAGCTTTAGGGATCGCAATTGGGGCTGGTTTTTATATACAAGCGACAGTAGCTATGGTTTTAATTATATTAGCAATTAATGTAATGCCTCAACTTATTAAAATTGCTGGTCCTTATTCGTTAAGACAAAAAGATTTATCTATAAGAATTATTGTAAATGAGCACAGAGAGTTAGATGGAATTTTTAAGCAAATAAAAAATTTAAATATGCAAGTGAAACGAGTTAAAATAAAAGACATTGAGAATGGTACATCACAAAAATTAGAGATGGTGATATTGGTACCGGAGGATTTATATACAACAGAGTTATATGGTACTTTAAAAGAAATTGATCATATCGTTTCAGTTGAAGTGGAAAGTAGATAAGAAGAGCAAAGAAGGGTGACGAATATCATCCTTTTTTTATTTGGGACAATTTTTGTACCTCGTTACCGGTTGATAAGATCTTCATTTAATGTTCAGAGAAAACGAAAGAAGTTGTATACATAGGATTGTTAAGAGTCATTGTCGAAAATAAATGATATAGAAAAATGGATGGAGCTTACAATCATTTATTTTTTATAGACTAAATCGTTATAAGTACAAAAGGTGGGAAAGAAATGCAAATAAAGATTAGAATAGCACGAAAAGAAGATATTCCTAGTATCGCAAAAGTACACGTTGATAGTTGGAGAACAACATATAGTGGATTGTTACCTAAGGAGATTTTAGAGAATATGACATATAGGCGTCGAGAAAAACAGTGGGAAAATATTTTTAAACAAAATATTTCTAAACAATATCGATATGTTGCAGAAACAACAGACGGGGAAATTGTAGGATTCATTGATGGGGGTGGGGAAAGAACTGGAAATTATAGTTGTGATGGTGAATTATATGCGGTTTATTTAATAAAAGAATATCAAGGATATAAAATTGGACAACGATTATTTCAAATGATGATTTCCGAATTCATTAAATATGATATCCATTCCGTACTGGTGTGGGTTGTGTCAAATAATCCTTCAAAACTTTTTTATGAAAAATTCGAGCCAGAGCGAGTAGATACAAAAATGATAGAGAAATGGGGTGTAGAAGAGACGGCATATTGTTGGAGGGATATTAGAGATCTGTATGAAAATTTAACTCTGTTGTAAGAAAATCTATTTTTAACATTTTAATTGTATGTAGTTCAAATTTTTATGTTTGTACATGAATTGATTCTCAATGGTAAAAAATGTTGAAAATAAGGTGAATAAAAAAACATGATTCTTTGCATTTTAATATATAAAGGAGGTGACGACAATGGCTAGAAATCGTAATTCTAATCAATTCGCTTCAAATGGAGCTCAAGCAGCTCTTGATCAAATGAAATATGAAATTGCACAAGAATTTGGTGTACAACTTGGAGCTGATGCGTCTTCACGTGCAAATGGTTCTGTAGGTGGTGAAATTACAAAACGTCTTGTAGCGATGGCAGAACAGCAACTTGGTGGAGGATACAATCGCTAAAAGTGGAGCGTAAAAGGAGAAAGGAAGAAATCTTCCTTTCTTTTTTGATGTAAGACATACAAATTCCATTAAATAGTACGGATATCTTCGTATAAGAATTGGCAGAATAGGAGTAATGCTAAATGGTTATCCAATTTCTTTTGTTATGTATGTTAAAAGTAAATAAAGGTATAGAAGCCCTGATAGAATGAAAATTTTTATCAGGGCTTCTAAATAGGGATGATAATCATTCTCGCTGTCTGTTTAGAAGTAGCGAAAAGATGAGTTGTTTTACCATATAAAGAGAAATGCCCCATATAATAATTCTCGAAACTTTATTTTTCCTAATGAATCCATTCGTTTCAATGGTCTCCCCGCAAGAGCGAGCCCGATAAACCAAACCCAATAAATAAAAATGGAAAATCTACATTTATGTCCCTTCATATTGAATGGAGTTTGCTCCTATCATACCGATTGTAGGCAAAATGGTATGTAGATTACATAGCGAAAAATATTTATTTTTTTAGGAAATTGCTTATTTGTTATGTAACTCTTTTAGGTTTCTACTTTTCTAGATAATCTATCCCATATACAATAAAAGATATAAAGGGATGTTGTTAGCCAAGAGAAGGGCGGCAGTATAGAGTAGATCCTTCTTGTACAGCAACAAGAAGTAAAATGAAAAAAGGAGGAAAGTATGAAACAATTTGTTATTTGTCAAGTAATTGCCGGGACGAAATATTTAGCAGCTTATGCAGAGACAAAGCAAGAAGCAATTGAAAAGGCAGAGCTATTAGGATTGAGAACAGGAGAGCGGTATGTAGTAATTTCAGCTAAAGAGGCAGAAGGATTGGAATATCCTTAATTCAGAAGTGATAACAGGGTGCTTCATTGAAAAAATATTTAATTGTAAATAAGCCTAATATAATGAGTATGTATTAGGCTTATTGAAATGAACAAAGATTATAAATCTAATTTGTTTTGTGAATGATATGTTTTTCTTTTTTGATTTCCACTTCGATATTGGTTAATATATCTTTTAAAGTTCCAAGTTTGTAAAAACGTAGTAGCAGCATCGAATCCAGATTGATACAGCCAACCTTTTTCAGCGGTAGTTAATTGAAAGTTGGTACTTGTAATCGTACCGGTTGGAATTTTAATTGTTCTTGCCTTTGCTTCTTTATCTAAATGGCGTAAATCATGCGCCTGCATCATTGTTTTAAATAATCCTTTAAACATTGAAAGGGGTTCTTTGTAAAGAACGGGTTCTGCTTGAATTTCATCTTTTACAAAGTGAAATCCAAAGGTAGGCCAGCGAGGCAGCGTTGGCGAATCGAAAATCCAAATCGGATAATTGCTTAAGATTCCGCCATCCACCATGTAACAAGGTTGTTTCCACTTTGGTGTTTTCCACTTTATGGGCTCGAAAAAGAAGGGAATGGTTCCGCTCATTCTAACCGCTTTCGCAATCGAAAAACGATAATTTGGAAAACCATAGTTTGGTAGATCGTCAGGAAAGATAACCATTTTCCCGTTGCTTATATCTGAAGCGATAATCTTTAAGTTTTTCAGATTAGGTAAATCACTAAAAAAATAAATCCCTTTTTTACGTAATAAATCGTCTAACCATTCTTCTAAAAAAATATTGGAGTAAACTCCTAATCGAGTCCATGCACTTAATCCTTTTCCGATTACTGGGATTTTATCAAGTAACGTTTTTTTTGTAAATTGATAATAATCTAAAGTACTTATTATATCTTTTAATTCTGTACAGGAGTAACCAGCTGCTAGTAGAGCGGCGATAATGGCACCTGCTGATGTACCAGCAACACGTTCGAAAGAGTAGCCGCGCTCATTCAATGCGCAAATGGCACCTACATGTGCGATTCCACGAACTCCTCCACCTTCAAACACACCATCAATTTTCATGAAAAAATAATTCCTTTCCATGTAAAGATTTGGGGTAGCAAAAAAGCACGTAGATCACGTGCTTTTTTACAATAGTTTTTGCAAATTACTTAGCAACCAACGAAGCCGCCCCAACAGCTAGCTCCAATAATGATTAGAAGGATAAATAAAACGATTAATAAAGCGAAGCCGCCATATCCGCAACCATAGCCACCGCCATATCCGTAACCCATGTGGAAAGCCTCCTTTTAAAAATCAAAATAAATAGAACGTTTCTTAGAGAAATGATGAGGTATCGTGTTTGTAGGAACACTGTATACTATGCTTTGTAAAACTTGTTCGCGTATAGGAGGCAAGCCCGTTTTTTATGACATATTATTTTTGAAGATGAATTTACTACGATATATATGCTATGATACGGATAAGTACATGACTGAGGGAGAATTTATGAAGCCCCAAATTGAATCATTAATGGAAAAGTATGATTTAACACATTTAAAACAGGAATTAATGGATACGATATTTCCTTGTATAAAAGTAGTACTGAGATAAAAAGATAAGTTGGAAATTGAACAGTCTAAAATGGGAGAAGTTCCAGATGGGCCTGTATCATTCGAATATCCAATTTATAAAGGAGAGCTGTTGCAATTTATTGCGCAGTTTCATTTGTATTCGGCAAGGATATCTCCTACTTCAATCGTGTGAAGGGCATAGCCCAACGATAAGTGGTGAGTTAGTTGACGTAGCAGATTTAAAAAATATAGATTTCAAGCATAATTTACCTCGAACAGGAATGCTCTATTTCTTTTGTTATGAAAGTCATTTTAAGGAAGAGGGAGATTTCCAAGGAGCTGGACGTGTCCTTTATTATGATGTTTCAGTTGATCAACTGAAAAGAACGGAGCATATAGAAGAGGGATTTACACAATGTGAAATATCATTTGAATCGACCTATAAGCTACCTGAGTTATTTACTGAAGATGAAGAGGATTCCGATCGATTTTTACAGCTATTTGAAGAATTAATTCCAGATCATGATGATAATCATCAAGTGTTTGGGGAACCTTTTTCTGTACAAAATGATGTCTTTCAAGAAGCTGGAGAGTATATTGGGATAAACCGGCATGATATGGTCCTTTTATTCCAAGTAGATTCAGATTATAACAATTGTAATATGATGTGGGGAGATTTAAGAATGCTTTATTTCTGATTGGAAATGAAGACTTAAAACATCGTCGTTTTGAAAATGCGTGTTGCATATTACAAACATGTTAGTTAAAAGAAGCAGTAGTTTACTTTGTTATGCTATTGTTTTTTTTATTTTCATGAAATATTGAGGAAACTCCCTTTAATAATATTAAAATGGCAATTAATAAATATGCATAATCTCATATTTTATTTTTCACAAACTATTGTATACTCTATAAATATATGAAAGCTTTGTTGTATATTTTTACATAAGGAGGATTAACAAGAATGAAAAAGACAAACAAATATATAACAGCTGCTGCACTTTGCTCAACAATTATGATTGGTGGTTTACAAGTCCCTTCGATATCTTATGCAGCATCAAATCAATCAATTGTAGCTCCATCAACAGAGGCCAAGTTGTTGGAAGATTTTAAACGAGAGTTAAAACAGAAGATTAATAATCAAGAAGAAAATATTACATTAAAATATAATACGAAAGAAAGCGATGCTCGATCTGTAATGAATATGCTTTATCAAGAATATAATAAAATAGTAGATGCAGATGAGTATATAAAATACAATATTGCAAGTACAAGATATTCTATACGTGGATTACCAGGAAATTATACGTTTACATTACATATCTCTTATCGTGAGTCAAAGGAACAAACACAATATGTAAAGGCGCAAGCAAAAGCAATTGTTAACACAATTATTAAGGCTGGCATGGATGAACATGAAAAGGTGAAAGCGATTCATGATTATGTGGTGAAACATGTTTCTTATGATACTTCTTATCAAGCATATACAGCATATGAAGCTTTAGCAAATCGTTCTGCTGTTTGCCAAGGATACACACTATTAACATATCAATTGATGCAGCAAGCAGGGATTCAAACACGTTTTGTCACTGGTAAAGGAAACGGACAAGCTCATGCCTGGAATTTAGTAAAGATTGAGGGAAAATGGTATCATTTAGATACTACGTTTGATGATCCAGTTCCTGATAAAGCAGGGCGTGTAACATACTCATATTACAATATGACAGATGAGCAAATGAGCAAAGATCATGAATGGGACCGTAGCAAGTATCCAGCAGCAACTACAAATTACTATGATGAATTAATAAATAAAATAAAAGCAGGTAGTGCAAAAACGGCTGTATATAACCAAATGCTAAAAGATACGAATTTAGTGTATTTATCTACACAATACGGCGCTAATAATTATAATGAATTAAAGCAAAAATTACAGAAAGAATTTGCAGCGAAGCCACAAAAAGTAGAACTACGTTATAAACAATCAATGGATGGAACAATGCAAGATATTAACCGAGCATTAAATGAAATTTCCTGGCCGAAAGGTGCAAAGCACGTTTCTTATCAAGTTGCGCCATATAGTGCGATGGCAGGATATTCATTAGCGACCATTACATTTACATATTAATGAAAGAAGAGCACCTAAAAAGGTGTTCTTTTTATTCCGTTATTAAGGGGGAGTAAGTCTACCATCTCAAGATTCGGAGAAAAGTAAGGGAGATAGGCGGGAACCTCACAGCCCGTAACAGCGCCACTGATTAAAGTTTCACTTATGTGTGTTGTAAAATGATTCGAAAAGTGAGTGAAGAAGAACGTATGATCAATACATTTACAGTTCTTTCTATTATTGCATCAACAACATAATCTTTTAGAAAAGAAAATAGGAGCATTTCGATAAAAAACGAAGCTACATCATAGTAGCTTCGTTTTTTAGGATACTTATTTCCACCAATCATCAAACATAGATGCAGGTACTTGTCTTTTATGTTCGCTTGCAAGATAACGCTTTTCAATTTTTTTTGCTACATCTTGAGGAACTGCTTTTCCCTCTAAGTAATCATCCAGTTGATCATACGTAATTCCTAATTCTGTTTCATCAGCTTGACCTGGTTTTTCATCTAATAAGTCTGCTGTTGGCATTTTTAAGTAAAGTCGTTTGTCAGAACCTAATTCTTGTAATAAAGCACGACCTTGACGTTTTGTTAAGCCTGTTAGTGGTAAAAGATCCGCTCCTCCGTCACCATATTTTGTAAAGAAGCCGGTAACAGCCTCGGCTGCATGATCTGTTCCAATGACAAGTAAACCTTGTTGACCACCAATTGCATATTGTGTCACCATACGGACGCGAGCTTTTACATTGCCTTTATTAAAGTCTGTTAGTGATTCGCCTAATAAGTCTTTATATTGATTTGAAAATGCATCAACAGCTGGAGCGATATCAAAAGAAACAGAGTGATCTGGTTTAATAAATTGAAGAGCAAGTTGTGCATCATCTTCATCTTTTTGGACTTTATACGGAAGGCGTACAGCGATAAACTTTGCACTGCCTCCTTCGTTACGAATTTCTTCTACTGCAAGCTGTGCTAAGCGACCTGCTAATGTTGAATCTTGACCACCACTAATACCAAGTACGAACCCTTTTGCACCTGTTTTTCTCAAATAATCTTTTAAGAAATCAATTCGTTTTCGAATTTCTGTTTTTGGATCAATTACAGATTGAACATGTAATGTTTTCATAATTTGCTCTTGTAAAGTCATGATATATCCTCCTATGAGCGATAAATTGTTATGTATACATTCAATTCATATGTCTCCACTCTTATTATTTCGTAAAACGGTCGAATATACAATAGGACAATGTATGAATAGGAATGTAGCTATTATAAATAAACTCTTTGATTTAATCAATTTTTCTGTAACCTTTCAAGAATGTAATGTTTTTGTCATTTGAATCGATGGAATCCAATTCTTTGCTTTATGTATGATAGCAGTATAGTAATCGAAAGGGCGGAGAAATAAGATGAGCATTAGGGAATTAGCATTTCGAAATGTAACGCGTAATAGAAGGATCTACTCGGCTTATTTTTTAAGTAGTGCATTTGCTATTATGGCTTTTTTTGTTTATTCATTTTTTGCATTTCATCCTGTACTAAGCGCTAGCCAATTAGGACAATATGTATTTTTCAGTATGTCATTTGCACAATTTATTATTTATGTTTTTACATTTTTCTTTATCTTGTATTCTATGGGCATGTTTTTGAAAACGAGAAAACGGGAATTAGGAATATTGATGATGCTCGGCATGACGAAGTTTGAATTAAGACGACTTATCTTTTTTGAAAATGTTATGCTTGGGATTGCAGCGATTATTACCGGTATTCTTTGCGGAATGTTATTTTCAGGTTTGCTTATTTTCGTAGCACCGCTATTACTTCAGTTAGACTTGTCCTTGTCATATTATGTACCAATAAAGGCTATTGGTGTAACAAGTTTGATGTTTTTCATTTTATTTATTATTATTTCATTTTTTAGTGCTGGGTTGATTCGTAAAAATCAAATTATGAAGTTATTTAGAGGTTCGGTAAAAGCGAAACCCGAACCGAAAGTATCTATAATTGCTTCATTTTTAGCCGTATTGTTACTTAGTGTAGGATATATAGGGGCGTTATCTTCACATGGAGCTATGGTTTTTATTATGTTAGTTCCTGTTACGACGGTTGTTACAATTGGTACTTATTTCATGTATAAGCAGTTGAGCGTATTCATGATCCGAAGATGTAAGAAGAACAAACGTTTATACTGGAGGCGAACAAACATCATAACGCTTTCAGATTTAGCATATCGGATGAGAGATAATGCCCGCATGTTTTTTATTGTTACAATTATTTCAACTGTAGCTTTCTCAGCGATTGGTACTTTAGTTGGTTTTACTTCTATGACTAGAGAAATGATGGAGAAACCAATTGCCTTTCAATATCATTCTGGAACAGGAAACGAAAATGAAACAGAGCATATACAATTGATTGAGAAAACATTAAAAAAATATAATATACCTACTAGCAAAATCATGATAGCATCGAAACGAAGTGAAGATCAATCGATGCGCAGAGCGTCCTTTATAAAAAAATCTGATTATAAGGTGTATGCGAAACTGACAGGTGAACAGGAAGTTGCTTTCAAGCAAAATACAGCACTTTTCTTATCAAATGAAATGCCAGGACCACCAAAAAAAGAAAGAAAAACGATACAATTATCGAATGAAGAACAAGTATTGACAGTAAAAAAAGTGAAGACATCTACTCTTAGTAAAGTACTTCTTCGTGATGTCTATGTCATTTCAGATGCGCAATATAATGCATTACAAAGTGGATTTAAAGAAATGAAAGATTATATGTATGAAACAAAAGAAACGAAAAATGAATTTGAAGCGGGCAAAGAAATAATGGAGCATATAAAGCAGTACCAAGAGCATTCACAGTTTTATGCCGCAGCGTATCAGAGCAAGCAAGCATTACAATTTGCAGGTCCAATTTTGTTTGTCGGATTTTTTATTGGAATTGTATTCTTTGTTTGTGCAGGTAGTTTTCTATATTTTCGACTATTCTCTGACCTAGATGATGATTATCGTTTATTTGAATCCATTCGGAAAATAGGGTTAACGAGTAGAGAGTTATCTCAAGTCGTCACAATTCGATTGGCTTTATTATTCTTTGTTCCAATTGGTGTAGCAGCGTTACATGGCGGTGTTGCATTAACGGCTTTAGGGCAAATGTTTGACTATTCTTTGCTAAAAGAAAATGCGATCGTCTTAAGTATATTTGTAGGAATTCAAATGATATATTTTGTGATGATACGCTTTCGTTATATAAAGCAATTGAAAGAAAGATTAAGAATGAGGTAATAGCTTTCGTTTTTATTGAATATTCAATCTAGAAGTTCGATAAGGAAGCGATGAAAACTTCACTGTTCAAAATTTGCTCAGTAAAAACTCTTAACAGATGATGTTAGGAGTTTTTTATGTAAGGATTGATACCAATTTCATTATTTTGGTGAAAGATCCAGGATGCTTCAAAGTATGACTGGATACTTTTTTTGTTTTAAAAATCATTTATCTTTATATACAAATAGTATTTGTCATATTTGTGAACAATCTTGTTTTATATATATATTTGTCTTACACTTTATTTGTTTGTAAGAAAGTAATATGTATATTTAATAAAGTTGTTAATTTACTTTATTAAATATAGGGTAAGGAGGGGTTGTATGTGGAAATGGTTACAGCGTATAACAGACTTTGCAAGTAGTAAAAAAGGTGCCAAAGTAATTGTTATATCGTGGATTGTAGCTATGCTTGTCTTAACAGGAATTTCAAAACCAGCAAAGAAATATGCAAACAATGTGAGTGGTGATGGGATTCCTGAAAGTGCAGCATCTATACAAGCTGAAAAACAAGTAGAAAAATATTTTCCAAATGATAAAGGATTACCAGCTATTATTATTTTTCATCAAAAAGAAGAAATGAAAGAAGAACAGTTACATAGTATTCAAGAGGTGACAAAGCAATTACAGGCTAAAAAAATCGAACATGTTGAAAAAATAATTCCGGTTAGTGAAATGCCAGTTCAAATGTTGAACGGCTTTGTATCTGAGGATAAAACAAGTTTTATTCTTCCGGTAACGATGACAAGTAATTTAGAAGTAGAAGAGATTCATAATACAGTAAAAGAAATGAAAAATGTATTAAAGCAGGAACTTCCTACTAATATGGAAGCTAAAATAACAGGACCTGCGGGGATTGCTGCGGATACATTAGAAATTTTTAAAAATGCTGATCTTGTCCTGCTGTTCTCAACAATTGGATTAATTTTTATCTTATTAATTGTAATTTACCGTTCTCCTCTTTTAGCGATTATTCCGCTGATTGCAGCAATTATTGTATACCAAATGATTGACCGAAGTCTCGGTTTATTTGGTAAATGGGGACTTGAAATTAAATCGCAATCATTGTCTATTATGTCAATCTTATTATTTGCAGCATTAACAGATTATGCTCTATTTATTTTTGCACGTTATAAGGAAGAATTGCAAAAACGAGAAGATAAATATGAAAGTATGAAACAGGCGATGCGAAAAGTAGGGGAACCAATCTTCTTTAGTGGAAGTACCGTGCTTGCTTCCATGTTCATGCTCTTTTTTGCAGTATATAACGGTTACCGTAACTTTGCACCACTATTTTCTGTTGCGCTTGTTGTCATTATTTTAGGGGGAATTACATTGCTTCCTGCCTTATTTGCACTATTTGGTAGAAAAGCGTTTTGGCCTTTTATACCAAAGGTTGGACAGCGGCAAGAAAAACATGTCATTTGGAGAAAAGTGAGCCATATTGTAGTAAGAAAGCCGTATATAGTTGGAGGAGCAGTTGCTATTTTTCTAGTCATATGTTCACTGAATCTATTTCAAATTCAGTACTCTTTTAACTTATTAAAGTCTTTTCCGGAAAATTTACAATCAAGACAAGGATATGAGTTAATTGAACAGAAATATTCTCCTGGTCAGTTAGCTCCTATTACGGTTGTAATGGCGAAGGAAGAAAAGGTAACCGATGAGGAAATTGTACAGTTTGTAGGAAAATTAGCGGTACAAAAAGGGATAGAAAGGGTGAATCCTTCTCTTGAGGCGATTCAAAAGAATACCAATCAATTGCGGTCTAAAGATGGAAAAGCAGCGAAAGTGCAACTGATTTTAAAAGATCAACCGTATTCACTACAGGCTATGGATACCATTCAATTTCTGCAACAGAAGGAAAATGAATTTGTGAAGAATGGGCATGTTTACTTTTCTGGTGAAACGGCGAAGCAAGCTGATTTGTACCAGATTAATAATCACGATACAACATGCATTGTTGTACTCATATCTATATTGATATTGATTTTGTTAGGTATACAAACAAAATCATGGATTGCGCCAATCTATATGATTGGAACGATTCTACTCTCATATTGTGCGGCATTAGGCCTTAGTATGTTTCTGTTTGAACATATATTTGGATACAAGGACATGAGTTATCGCATTCCACTATATACGTTTGTATTCCTTGTGGCACTTGGAGTGGATTATAATATTATGCTCGTTTCTCGTATTAAAGAAGAAACTGCGAAACATCCTCTGCAGGTTGCAATTGAGAATGGATTAACTGCAACAGGCGGTGTTATTTCTTCTGCTGGTATCATATTAGCAGCAACGTTTGCGGTATTAACGACCCAGCCATTATTAGAACTATTTATGTTTGGATTTGTTGTGGCACTTGGAGTTATTGTTGATACATTTCTTGTGCGGACACTACTTGTTCCGGCAATTATGCTTATCTTAAAGAAATGGAGCTTATGGCCGCAAAAGATAAAGTAGTAGTTATTTTGTAATTGAGAAATATTTTGAAGCAGGAATTTTGAAATAGAAACAAGAATTTTCATCTATAAGTGTACGCATATTTGCTAGGGACATCATACTCTTTTAGGAGGGATTCAGATGAGCAGTAGTACAGCGAATAAGCAAAAAGGAATTCGATTAATTCCGTTTACAGTAAACAGGGTGGTGGAACAAGCAAACGAAATTCCACCAGGTGTACAACTGATTCACGCTCCTGAGATTTGGGAAAAGAGTGAAAAGGGAAACGATATTGTTGTAGCAGTATTAGATACAGGCTGTGATGTCAACCATGTAGACTTAAAGGATAGAATTATTGGCGGAAGAAACTTTACAGAGGATTATGGAAATGATCCAAATAATTATCTTGATAATAATGGGCATGGTACGCATGTTGCTGGAACAATCGCAGCAACAGAAAATGATATTGGAGTTTTAGGCGTTGCACCACTGGCTAAATTATTAGTATTAAAAGTATTGGCAGGGGACGGATCAGGAAACTATCAACATATTATCGATGCGATTGACTATGCTATAAGCTGGAGAGGACCAAATCAAGAACGAGTAAGAATTATTTCCATGTCACTTGGTGGACCAGAAGATGTACCAGAATTACATGAAGTGATTCAAAAGGCTGTCAAGCAAGACGTGCTAGTTGTATGTGCCGCTGGAAATAGTGGTGATTGCAATGACAGAACAGAAGAATTGGATTTTCCAGGTGCTTATTCAGAAGTAATTGAAGTAGGAGCAGTGAATTTAGAAAGAAAGTTAGCTTGCTTCAGTAATTCGAATCAAGAAATTGACTTAGTAGCACCAGGTGAAGACATTCTTTCTACGTATCCAGGAGGAAAGTATGCTGTATTGAGCGGGACATCTATGGCGACCCCACATATTTCCGGAGCATTAGCACTTCTAATTAAGCAATGTGAAAGAGAATATGGAAGAAGGCTGTCAGAACCGGAAATTTATGCACAGCTTATTAAACGCACAGTTCCATTGGGATATGAGCGAACATCCGAAGGGAATGGATTGATAGATTTAGTAAAAGAAGAGAATGAAAAACAAAAAGTTACATTATAACAAACAATAATTATATTATGTAAACAAAATAAAAAGCGCTGTTTTAACAAAATGTTAAAACAGCGCTTTTCGCTTTGTTTGAATAGTTGCAGCATTTTCATCAGGAATTCCTGCGTCTTCAATAATTCGTTTTTTTGCTTTATTTAATAGGTGATTTACTACTTCGCCAAAATGATTAGCTTCGCGTTTTGTACGAGCTTCTCGTAAACATTTATAGTTTTCTATTAGTTCCTCTTTTTCGGAGTCTGTTAAGAAATCCTCTATTTTCTTTTTTGGCATAAGAAACACCCTTTCTTCTGACAGACAGTTCAGTTTATAAATATTATAACAGTAATTTTTAGCGGAAGTATAGATTATCGTCGTAATAATTTGTCAATTTCTTGAATTTTCTCGTCAGCTTTACTAATTTGCATATTCTTTGCCTGTTCCCCACCTAGTGCTTGATGAAGCAAAAAGGTTTGTCCTGAAATAGCAGTGACAATGGCTACTTTAATAATTTCTTTTATTGTAGTTGCATCAAATAATACAAGTCCAAGAAGCGCAGCAAGACTGCCGGCTAATATATCAGTGAAAAATCCAAGATGAAAAAAGGTTTTTAAACGGCGTGGAAGCAATAACTTACCTTGGTTATTGATTAGATGGGAAACGAAGCCAGTTATGCCACCAATGAGAACAGCAATTAGCCATTGATACATTTCCATCAAATCCACTCCTTTTAGTGAATAAGATTCGTTTTTTATATGCGGATACCTTTTTCAATTTTATATAAGTATATTGAGAAAATTTGTTTTGATTATACATTTGTTTAGTTGTAATGAACAATTTATTATACGAATTCATTTTTCATTACAACTATTTTTAATTTGTATCAGAAAATGACGTGAATTGAAGCGGCTTTTTAAAAAGACATACATATAATAAAGATAATGAAAGCTACATAAAAAACAAAGGAAATCCTTTTGGTTTTTTTGATTGTAAAATTTATAATAATAATTATCCTTATATATGGACAAAAAGAAATTATTTGTTTAAACTTTACAAAGTGTTTGCATGTGTCATAAGGATAGTGATCAGATGATTTGTTTTTTTGTTTTTAATCTTAAAGTTTAAATATTCACATAATAAAGGAGGATATTATGAATCAGTTTATAAGATGGTTTCAAAATATGAAAGTAGCAAAAAAAATAATGATTTCATTTTTTATTATATTAATTGTTGCTATTTCAATTATTGGTGGGATATCATATCAAACTGCGAAGAAAAACTTTGAATCGCAAATTATGAATAGCGCAAATGAAAATATTCAAATATTAGACAATCTTATTAATCAAGTAATCGAAGAAAAATTTAATGATGTAAATAATTTTGCAAGAATCATGAAAAGTGACTTGTATGCAGGAGAAAATCATGATGAATTAAAGAAAATGTTATCTCAATATATATTGCTAAATCCGGAGGTTGAAGAGATATATATTGCAGGAAACGACAAGACGTTTGTACAGGAACCGGATGTACAAATGCCGGCAGACTATGATCCGACAACGCGGCCTTGGTATAAGGATGCAATCAGTAAAAATGGTGGCATAATTATAACCGAGCCATATAAAGCAAAGGGAAATGGTCATATTGTAGTAACAATCGCAAAACAAACGGATGATAAAAATGGCGTTGTTGCTTTAGATTTAAGTCTTGACAATTTATTGAAAACATCAAAATTAATTAATATCGGAAAAAAAGGATATGCTTTTATTTTAGATCGCAATCAAAAAATCATCGCTCATCCAGAGGAGAAATCAGGTGAAAAAGCTGCGGACTCTTGGGCAAAACGACTGTATCAAGAAAACCATGGTATGTTTACTTACTCTTATGGAAATAGTGACAAGAAAATGGTATTTGCTACAAATTTAAAAACGGGTTGGAAAATTGGTGGAATAATGTATAGCAGTGAAATCATTGAAGCGGCTCAACCTGTATTTTATAATGCGTTACTTATTATGGTAATTTCCTTACTTTTAGGAGGTACAATCATTTATTTTGTAACCCTTTCTATCACAAAACCTTTAAAAAGGTTAGTAACTACTGCACATGAAATTAGTGAGGGAGACTTAACACAAACGATTGAAATGTATTCGCAAGATGAAATTGGTCAACTGGCAAAAGCTTTTAATAACATGACACAATCATTGCGTACACTAATTAGTCGAATTAATACTTCAGCAGGACACGTTGCCGCAGCATCTGAAGAATTGACTGCAAGTGTCAGACAGGCTAGTGAGGCAACAGAACAGATTACGACGGCAATGGAGCAAGTTTCGACTGGGGCAAGAGAGCAAACGTCTAGCGTTGAAAACGGTGCGGTATTATTACATAATGTAACAGAAGGGATTCAGCATGTAGCAAATAGCTCATCGGCAATCGCCAACTCTTCTTCGTATACTCGTGAAAAAGCAGAGAATGGCGGGGAGTTAGTTGGAAAAACAGTAAATCAAATGAATTCGATAGTAAAATCTGTCTCTCAATCAGATGCTGTGATTCAATTATTAAATGATAAATCAAAACAAATTGGTGAAATATTAGAAGTGATACAAAATATTGCTGATCAAACAAATTTATTAGCGTTAAATGCGGCTATTGAAGCTGCGCGAGCTGGGGAGCATGGCAAGGGATTTGCCATTGTTGCAGATGAAGTAAGGAAACTTGCAGAGCAATCTAGCATGTCATCAAACGAAATTGGAAAGCTAGTAAGTGAAATACAAGAAGATATGAGCAAGACAGTCAAATCAATGAATCATGTCAATGAAGAAGTTCAGTTAGGTCTTGTAATTGCGAATGAGACAAAACAAAACTTTGCAGAAATATTGCATTCTACAAATGAAATTGCTAAGCAAATTGAAAGTATGGTAGAAACGGCAAATGAAATGTCAAAAGGCGCAAATGAAGTTTCGATTTCGGTTGGTGAAATTGCAAGGACAGCACAAAATAATGCAACAAGTACACAAAATATTGCTGCATCCACTGAAGAACAATTAGCTTCTATGGAAGAAATCGGATCGGCTGCTGGAACATTATCACAAATGGCTGAAGAATTACAAGTCTTAATTGAAAAATTTAAGATATAAATCGCAAGGAGACTGTCTTAAGGTAACTGAACCGTTACAAAGACAGCTCCTTTTTATTTATCCGCTATTTTAGGCAGCAATAGCCCGATTGGTGAGGGCTCATAATAAGAAAAGCCTTACGGATTAAAATTTCGCTTTATCGAACTCTCCATGTTAAGGCTGACAGTGAAATCAGAAAAATATCTATGAAAGTTTTGTTTTATTTGTCGAAAGATAAAGGGATTTGTTGTATGCTTGTATAAATATTATAAAGTAGACTACATATAAAGGAGAACATTATGGGAATGTATTGGGGAACGAAAAGACATTCTTGGCTTAGCTATGTTTCATTTTGGTTTAGTATTTCATTTTTTCTTATTTTTTTAGTTGAAGTGTTTATATTTCGAACACTTTTTAATAGTTCGAATAGTATAGCGAGAATTATGAAGTATTTTTATTTTATTGGCGTACCACTAAATATTATTCTTAGTATAAGATTGTTATTTAAGAAAAATGAAAAGAAAACGTTACCGATTATTAGTTTTATTGTTTCTTTATTGTTTGCAAGTTTGATTGCAGTATTAGCTTTAGCGGCGACAGGAAAAGTATTTTAGCAAAAAGCAGGAATGTGAACATTCCTGCTTTTTATATTGCTGTTTTATTTTAGTCAGATCTCTTACTTCCAGGCTGAGTGAATGTAGAGGAAGAGGATATTATTGCACATGAGAACAACGTTGCACAAAGCAAATGAATGCAGGAATAGAGTCGATATATGATACAATGAATATAGTAGATAGAAAGGGTATAATATAATACTCATGTTGTTTAGTAAGAGAGGGGTTATCTTATGCTATACGAGGATTTAGTTGGATTATTTCAAGTTGCTCCAATAGAAGAGAAAAAAGGTGGCTGGAAATATATAATTCAAGAACAAAATGGAAAATATTTAATTGGTAATGATATCGCAGTAGCACATATGAGTGTGGAATTATATTTTAATGAACATAATGAAATAAGACTGACTTTATATAAAGATGGAAATTCTATAGCGACAATGCAACGAATAGCAATCGTAAAAATAGAAATAGAAGAAGATAAAGATGCGATTCAATTTGTATTAGAGCGTATGCCAAGCCGTATGATTCGTCTGCAGTTGTACCCATATTTAGCGATAGAGATGGGGCCGTATTGGGAAGTGTGTGAAGATTGTGAATGAAAAGAAGTATCCGCCTGAGGATACTTCTTTCTATGTTTTTTGAAGTTGTTTACATGCAATAATTGGAAGTATTATGATGCTAACCCACCCGATAATGGGATACAAAATGTGTAGAAGTTCACTGTACCCAATGTAGCTGAAAGAGTAGCTAATTAGTAAAATAAAGTAGACAATATAATTGCTTTTCCATCCTGTGATCGATTGCATTTGTTTTGTCATTCCAAAGATATTACCGACTAAAGTCGTAAATACTTCACCAAAAATAATGAGAACGAAGAAAAAGTGGAAAGTTGCATTAAAGCGTCGGACAACTTCTGCCATTGGAATATTGTATTGATAAAACTGTTCAACAGATAAAATGGCTAAATGACTACATAATAGGATAAAGCAAAGTCCTGCTCCACCTAGAATTCCCCCCCATATAATTGCTTTGCGCTCTTTTACTTCACTTGCTAATGGTACGAGAACACTTTGGGCGAGTGAAAGGTTGAGAGCAACATATGTAATAGGGCTTGTAATCCATTTTATATTCCAATTTTCCGCAGGAACCGCGTTATAGATAGGTGTTGCACCATGGAGCAAAGTAGTGATAGCAAGTCCAATAATAAAAATCATCATAATTGGTACGACTAGAGTATTTACCTCAAAAACACCTTGTAGCCCGCGGCTGCCGATAATGAGGCAAGCGATTACTGTAATAAAAATACCAAGTTGTCTTGGGAGAAGAAGTTGTTCTTCAAATACGGCACCTGCACCTGATAGCATAACACTTGTAACTCCAAATAGTACAAGTAGCAATAATGTATTCACAACATTCCCAAATACATCCCCAAATAAGTATTTATTAAATTCTTGTGCAGAAAATGCACCAATTTGAGAAGAAAGTAACATCATTTTTGTCCCTAGCCAAATAAAGAAAAATCCGCTTATGCATATTCCAATTGTTCCATATATTCCATTGATGGTAAAAAACTCGACAATCTCCCTTCCAGTTGCAAAACCGGCTCCGACGACAGTTCCAATATAAGTAGCAGCAACCTTTTTTGCTACTTGCCATTGTTGATTATTCATGTCATCCCTCTTTCTACTATGATGAACGTATCTTATTACTATGCATATGTAAGTGCTCGGACAATTAGACATGCGAAGTGATAGAAAGAGTACATAAATTTTAGGCAATAAGACTCCTGCCTCAAAATTCAGAGAGGGGAACCTTGTTGCCTGTAACAACTTGATTGGTGAGGGCTCATAATCAGTGGGTGAAGAGAACCCGGTTGATGAAAATTATTAAAAATTTAGTACATATAAGCTTATGATTTGGAAGGAAAGGAAAAGTATGGTACAATAAAATAGGATTATTAAAAGAGAATAATTCTAAAATTGTAAGAGGAGTGGATTGGATGAGTACGAAAACAAATGTTGTTGAAGTATTGAACAAACAAGTAGCAAACTGGAATGTATTATATGTGAAACTTCATAATTATCACTGGTATGTGACAGGACCACACTTCTTTACATTACATGAGAAATTTGAAGAGTTTTATACAGAAGCTGCTACATATATTGATGAATTGGCAGAACGTATTTTAGCATTAGGCGGAAAACCGTTAGCAACAATGAAAGAATATTTAGAAACATCAACAGTTCATGAAGGAACAAGTAAAGAAGCGGCGGAAGAAATGGTACAAGTATTAGTAAATGATTTTTCTGCTATTATTCAAGAGTTAAAAGAAGGTATGGAAGTGGCAGAACAAGCTGGAGATGAAACATCTGCTGACATGTTATTAGCAATTCATACAACATTAGAACAGCATGTTTGGATGTTGAGTGCGTTCTTAAAATAAGATATAGTAATTAAATTATGATTTACCCTCACAAAAAAACCTATTGAAAAAATCGTTCAATAGGTTTTTTTTATTTTTCAGTTTTCTCTTTATGGTATAATATAGTAAAAAGGAGGCGATGCAATGTTTCGCTTTTTCAAAAGTGGAAAAGAGGAGAGGCCAATTACAAAAGACGAGCTAGAACAAGCGATGGCAAAGTTTTTAGAGACTAATACAAATATTGTGTACACAGTATTAGTTAATGATGACTATACAGTGAATTATGACTTATTAAAGCCTTATTTACAAGCTTTTCCAACAAATAAGTTTCTTATTACAAAGGAAACGCTAGAGGTGTTTGAACATACAGATGAAAATTTAGAACTTGTAAAAGAGATTGATCTTGTACAAAAAGCAGTAGATCAATATGTAACAGAGAAAGAAACATTCCCTATTGTAGAAGACAATGAAGATCGTCTTATATGTGGCATAAAATTAGCACCATATTTAAATCGTATATTAAAAAGGGATTTATATATATCAGAGAAACATTATTTAGTTTCTAGTAAACCGGATAAAAAGAAGATTGTGTAAGTTGAAAACAACAATATATACATTGTTGTCTTTTTTTGTTTTAGAACGTTTTTTTGCCCATTGTAAGCTTTTTTATGATAAAAAAGGGAAAAGAACATCACTTGAAATGATGTTCTCTGCTTTTAATGAGAAATTCCACGTTCATAATGATTCATTTCTACTAAGTTTAAAATGTAATCGTAGTTATCGATTTCCATTTTTATTTGATTTCGTTCTTCTTCTGTTAGTCTTACACTCGTAAGCTGTCTACATAATTGCTGTTTCTTTAGTTCTAATTGTTTTTTCGTTGCATGATAGTCGTAAGTACGTTTCATGTTTATCAATCCTTTCCTTACATTCCTATCCTACACCTTTATTATATGTAGAAATAAAAGGATTGAGAGCAATACGGTTTGTATTTTTTGTGAATCTTCTGATGTGTATCTACATTACATAGGAATAATTTAAAGAATTGTAATTGTATTTAAAATCAGAAAAGTCGTTGCTTACATTTAGAATAAATATTATTATATATAAAAAAATACTAAGGAGTAGTGAAAATGAATCCATTGTTACTTGATTTTCCCTCGGAATTTTATACAGATAGATTATTTATTCGAATGCCTAAACCTGGAGACGGGGCAGCGGTCTATGAAGCAATTCAAGCATCAATACAAGAGTTAAAATCTTGGATGGCTTTTGTGCAAAAAGAACAAACGAGAGAGGAAGTAGAAGCTAGTATAAGAAGGGCACATATTCAATTTTTACAGAGAGAAGATTTAAGATTGTTAGCCTTTTTAAGGGAGACTGGTGAATTTGTTGCTTCTACTGGATTGCACCGGATTAAGTGGGAAATACCACAGTTTGAAATTGGATATTGGATTGATACACGCTTTAGTGGGAAAGGCTATATGACCGAGGCAGTAAAAGGAATTATCGATTATGCTTTTTCTGAACTGAAAGCAAACAGGTTAGAAATTCGTTGTGACCCCACAAACCGGAAAAGTAGAGCGATACCTGAAAAGCTAGGCTTTAAATTAGAAGGAATTTTAGAAAATAGTAGTGTAGCAGTAGATGGAAATGGATTAAGGGATACATGTGTGTTTGCGATGATAAAAAATAGATATGAAAAAGAAAAGTGATAGAGTCACAGAGCTTCTTTTATTTATAGGAAAATGAAATCTGCTGAACATCGTGTTGAAAAATTGGTCTAATGATTTTCATCTATCCTAAATAGGAAAAACCGAAAATAATTGCCCATAAAAATGCAAGACGAGCATTGGACAACCAAATTTCGAATCATTTCCATGAGTAATCATTCTTTTGTTTGTTCAAAATCTTATCGCCTTATGATATAGATTGTAGCATAAAAGCGGGATATAGTATGCTACTCTGTATATAAGGATTTTATATACAATATATATTTTTTCTGTATAGTATAATGTATAGAGAGATAGTTATAAGGAGATGCCAACAGATGTACGAAATAATTCCAGTAACAATTTTAACTGGTTTTCTTGGTTCCGGGAAAACGACATTGCTAAATAGAATCCTGTCAGAAGACCACGGAAAAAAATTAGCGGTTATTGTAAATGAAATAGGACAAATTGGCATTGATAATCAATTGGTTATGAATGTTGAAGAAGAAATTATGGAAATGACAAATGGTTGTTTATGTTGCACAGTTCGTGAAGATTTGCTTGTCGCATTAAAACAACTATTAGATGTAAAAGCAGAAGGGAAAATGGATTTTGATGGTTTAGTGATTGAAACAACGGGGCTTGCAAATCCAGGTCCTATTATTCAAACGTTCTTTTTAGACCCAGTCATTCAATCATCGTATAAAGTTGATGGTGTTGTGACAGTGATCGATAGTTATCATATTCATAAACATTTTGAAAAAGGACTGGAAGCAAAAGAACAAATTGCCTTTGCAGATGTTGTATTAGTGAATAAATTAGATTTAATTGGAGAAGTAGAAAAAGAAGCGCTTCTTATTGAATTACAAGGGATGAATCCAACAGCAAAATTAATCCCAACGACAAATTGTGAAGTGGATATTTCAGCTTTACTCGAAATTCAAACGTTTAAAACGCGTGATACATTAGAAATTTATCCTCATACAGAGCACCATCATTTAGAAGGGGTAAAATCATTTGTATTACGTGAAAAACAGCCCCTTGATTTACAAAAGTTAAACGAATGGATGTCAGCTGTTGTTCAGGAACTCGGGGAGTATTTATATCGTTATAAAGGAATTTTGTCTATTGATGGGGTAGATCGACGAATTGTATTCCAAGGTGTACATACTCTATTTGCTGCGTCCTATGATCGAGAATGGCAAGAAGGAGAAAAACGAATAAGCGAAGTTGTTTTCATCGGAAAAGACATTAATAAAGAGTGGTTTCAGGAACATTTTAAAGAATGTATCAAATAAGCCTGCAGATTTTTTGCAGGTTTATTTTTTTATGGAAATTATACTCGGTTGTAAGAACGAGAAATATAGGGGGAAGAAAGTAGAAATCAATAAAAAACAGCCTATTTTCATAGGCTGAATCTCTTATGTAACAGTAATTCCATCACAACACCTACAACAGGTCCGCTGTCATCGATATCACCAGTTAATCGAAAGCCGAATGATTCATATAGTTTCATTGCTACTTTATTGTCTGGATGAAGACTTAAATACACTTTTTCACATTGAAATTTTTCTTGCAAATAAGGAATGAGTAAGTGAAGAAAACGTTTGGCATATCCCTGTCCTTGGAAATGGTAATCAATCATGAAGCGATCTAGCCATACGCTATTATTTTCTTTAGAATACCAGCCATACATGGCGTACCCGACAAGCGTTTCTCCATCATATAAGCCTATTGACGTTCCGTTTCCTTCATATAATGATTCTGCTAAAGAAAACGCATTGCTTTCAATAAATTGTTGTTGCTCACTTGCTACATGTAAAGCAGCGACGGAACGCCAATTACTTGCTGTTACTTCACAAATGTGAAGATTCATAGTTCCAACTCACTTTCTGAATGATATCTTTTATAGTATGGATAATTGTACTTGTTATTTTATGTAAGTCAAGCTGTATCGCCCATGAAAAGGCAGCTGAATTATCAGCTGCCTTTGAAAAAATTAATTTGTAGCTTCTTTTAAAACATTCACGTTCTCTTCCATTAACGTAAAGTAGTCTTTATTTTTCTTTACGTCATCTTCAGATATTGTAGCAAGATGATTTAAACGCAAAATTTTTGTACCAGTCTCTTTTTGAATTACTTCAGCAACTTTTGGAGTAGAAAATGTTTCAAATAAAATATATTTTAAACCATGCTCTTTTGCTGTTTTTGTAATCGCAGCTAATTCTTTTTGCGATGGTTCCTCCGAAGATGAGATGCCAGCGATTGGAATTTGTTTTAAGCCGTAACGATGTTCCCAGTATCCATATGCTGCATGAGAAACTAAAATTTCTTTTGTTTTTGCATTGGTAACTACAGATTTAAAATGATCGTCTAAATCAGTAAATTTTGTTTGTAGGGCTGCAAAGTTCTTTTCAAATTCTTTTTTATGTTCAGGTTGTAGTTTTACAAGTGCATCTTTAATTTTTTCTGCCTGTTTCATCGCAAGAATCGGGTCTAACCAAACGTGTGGATCTTGATCATGATGATGACCATGTTCTTTATGGTCGCTTTCTTGTTCATGATGCTCATCTTCAGATGAAGCGTGCAAATCAATACCTTGGGATGCATTTACAGTTTGTACGTTTTCCTGCTTCAATGTTTTTTCCATCTTTTCCGCAAATGGTTCTAAACCAGCACCGTTATATACAAATAAGTCTGCTTTTGCAATTTGAACAGTTTGCTTTTGGCTAGGCTCATATGTATGAGAATCAGCACCTGGTGGATAAATGGTTTCGACATTTACATAATCACCACCAATTTTTTTAGTAAAATCGGCAAGTGGAAAAATAGTTGTATACACAGAAAGTTTATCACCTTTTTTTGCAACACTATTATTTTTAGTGGAACAGCCAGCAAAGATTAATGCGAAAACTAGTAGAAATGAAAATAAGGTTAATCTTTTATTCATGTAATTCTCCTCTTTTCGTTTTTTTTTACAAGATTATTCTTTCCCAATAAATGAAGAAAATCATTTATTGTTGTAAAACGGAATAATTACGTTTTAAGTTGCGAACTTAGTATAATACATTCTTAGAAAAGTTGCAATAAATAATAATGATTACGATTTGTTTTTTGTTATAAATTTGTAAAAAAGAACAGTATTAAATTTTAGGGAACGTGCATATGTGACAACATTGTTTTCATATATTGAGGGAGAGAAAGAAAAAGGGGATGAGCGATTGAGTTACACGGCATTGGCAATTTTATTTATATTGGCAGTCGTAGTACCGTTAGTTTGGGTGTTAATTTTTTTAAAGGCAGTTATTCATAATTTAGGTGATTCTACATTGGTAACAAAGTTGCCAGCGGAAGTAGAAAAAGAAAAAGAGCAGGACGTTTAAATAACTCATTGTTTCGTACTTATGATAAAATATTAAAGAGGAAACTCCTATATAGCGAAGTTTTTTATGGGTAGCAGACTCTCTCCAAAGCTTTTGTTAAAATTGTGAGGCGGGAGTCTTACTGCTTACAAATAGCTGGATAAACTAGGAGATATGCTTTCCGCTTAAGCGGAATAAAAGTAGATAAAGAGGTATAAATGTAAATGAATAAACGAACAGCATTGGTACTCGGCGCAAGCGGTTTAGTTGGACAAGAAGTAACACAGCTATTGCTTGATTCTGATTACTATGATTCGGTTACTATTTTTGTGAGAAAACCGCTGCAACTAAAGCATGAAAAATTACAACAAAAACAAGTGGATTTTTCGATCTTGGAAGAGTATAAAGAGTTTTTTGCTGTTGATGATGTATTTTGCTGCTTAGGAACAACGATTAAGAAAGCAAGAACGAAAGCTAATTTTAAAAAGGTAGACTATGAGTATACATTGCGTGCAGCTTGTTTGTCTGAAAAACAAGGCGTACAAAATTTTCTTGTTATTTCTTCTATGAGTGCAAACTCAAAGTCCGTTTTTTTCTATTTACAAGTAAAAGGGAAAATGGAAGAAGAATTGCAAAAATTAGGAATCGAAGGTATTCATATTTTTAGGCCATCGTTATTATTAGGAGAGCGAAAAGAATTTCGTTTTGGTGAAAGAATGGCAGGGAAAATCTTTGGCCTGTTACCATTCATATTTAAAGGTACGTTAAAAAAGTATAAACCCATTTCTGCCGAACAAGTTGCTAGAGGCATGTATCTTGCAGCGCTTCATGAAGAGGCAGTTATTCATATTTATAATTCAACAGAAATTACCGTAATGAAATAAATGAAACTTTCTATTAGTGGGAGCGTATTGTCCATAAAGAGAGGATAAAAAACGAGAAGAACAGAGTCTTCTCGTTTTTTATTTGGATGTATTTGCAATTTTACCAGGAGCACGGCTGTATTGGTGAGGATCTTTTAGTTCAAAGCCAAGTTCATTCGCAGCTGTTCTCGGAAAATAGGGATTGCGCAGTAATTCACGACCAACAAAAATTAAATCGGCTTCGCTATTTACTAAAATTTGTTCCGCTTGTACACCGCTTGTAATAAGACCAACTGCTCCGGTTGCGATTTGAGCATGTTCTTTTAAATGTTTCGCATATTTGACTTGGTAGCCAGGATAAACATCGATATGAGCAGGAACGACTGCACCAGAACTGCAATCAATCAGGTCTACGCCTTGCTCTTTCATCCATTTTGCAAATTGAACATAGTCATTTACTGTCAGTCCTTCAGGATGATAATCATCCGCGGAAATACGAACGAATAAAGGCCCTTCCCAAACTTCTTTTACAGCATGAATGATTTCGCGTAAAAAACGATAGCGATTTTCTGCCGTTCCTCCATATTCATCTGTTCGTTTATTGGATAGTGGAGAAAGAAATTCGTTAATGAGATAACCATGTGCACCATGTAATTCAATTACATCAAACCCAGCTTGTTTTGAGCGGATTGCTGCCTTCTGAAAGGCTGTGATTGTATCTTGAATTTGCTCCTTACTCATTGCGACTGGAACTTTCATTTTATCGTTAAAAGGGATAGCTGAAGGAGCAACTGGATCTGTATGTAGTTCGGCTTTTCGTCCAGCGTGAGCTAATTGAATAGCAGCTTTTGAATCATGTTCTTTGATAAATGATACGGTTTTCTGTAATCCTTCAATATGTTCATCATTCCAAATGCCTAAATCTTTATTTGAAATGCGTCCTTCGGCGGCAACAGCTGTTGCTTCAAGCATGACAAGTCCGACTTGGCCCATCGCTCTTGTTCCGTAATGGATGAGGTGAAAATTCGTTACCTTGCCATCTTCATTTTCAGATGAGTACATACACATTGGTGACATGACAATACGATTTTTTAATGTAACATTTTGAATCGTAAATGGTGAGAAAAGTTGCGTATTCACATTTATTCCTCCTTGCAGTCGTTTTCATCATTGTATCATTATCATCTTGATTTCCATAATAAAACGCTTATTGAAAAAGAACGGAAAGGGGTTCTTCACTGCTTAAAGTTGTAGTTTGTGTTACAATTACAAATATGAAATATACTGGGGGATAGAATATGTATCGAGCTTATTATAAAAGTGAAGTAGGATTACTTGAAGTTACAGCAAATGAAAAAGGGATTACATCTATTCTATTTGTTGAAGAACAAGGGGAAGAGAACCCAAATGTTGTTGTTGAGCAGTGTATTGCAGAATTAGATGAATATTTTAATCAGAAGAGAACAGTGTTTTCTGTTCCACTATCAGCAGAGGGAACAGCATTTCAAAAAAAGGTTTGGGAAGCTCTTTATACCATTCCATACGGAACGAGCGCTTCATATTTAGATATTGCAAAAAAAATTGGGAACCAAAAAGCTGTGCGAGCAATAGGTGGAGCGAATAGTCGAAATCCAATTTCAATCATTGTTCCTTGTCATCGTATAATTGGAAAAAGTGGAAAGCTTGTTGGTTATACAGGCGGATTATGGAGGAAAGAATGGTTATTAAAGCATGAGGGGATTTTGAAATAAAAATAGACCCTCTATGAAAAAAAGTCGTGGAGTGAACGGAGGAGAAATCTTCTATTTACTATATCTGTAAGTTAATGAATAGGGTAAAGTCATGGAAAGAGGGATCGTTTTGCAGTGTATAAATTGTGGAAATCCTTGTGCTGATAATCGGTGGAATTGTAATGATTGTCAGCGAATATTGCATAATGAATCAAACGGGGGAATTTCTCCACTTGAAACAGCTATCGAACAATTTGTTGGAGTGCATTATCCATATTATAGAAAGAAATGGGATAAAGAGGATAAAAGAATTGCAAGATGGAGTTGGAACGGCTGGGCAGCTATTTTTAATGTTGGATGGTTTGGGTATCGTAAGTATTATTTGCCAGCCTTTTTATTTGTAATTTCGTTAGTAGCATGCGATGCGTTTTCTTACTATATGGGTTTTAATGTAGCACTTCCTATTATTAATATAGCTCCGCTTACATTTTTACTCCTCATTTTAATGATGATAGGAGTGGGGCTCTTTGCAAATGGACTATATTATCGATTTGCTGAGAGAAAAATATATCGAATAAGGGCGAAAGAAATTAAAGATAAAGCAATCGAAAGTTATTTGATTCGTGATAGTGGCGGAACAAGCAAAATAGGAGCAGCAATTGTTACTGTTTTAACGGCTACTAGTATACTTTTAAGTCATTTTTTCTTTCCGACTGATCAAGATGTGATCCGAAAGGTGCGAACAAGTTCGCTTTATGAGTACCCATTCTTTACGATTGGTGAATCGTTTGACTTGTATTTTCAACAATCACAATGGGATTATTATCGGGGAACTGATGGTTTAGAGTTGGTTGAATTTCATGGATATACCCGAGATATGCCAAGAAGAAAAGTTATGATTCAGTTCGTTGTTGATTATCAATTGCATGAGATTGAACCGTATTCTCTTTCGATAAATGGACAGCCGCAAGGAGAAAAAGAATTTTTAAAAATGATGGAAGATGTATTTCAAATTCAAAATTCATTTGAGTTAGATGATGAATTGCAATGGGATGATTCGAAAAAGATACTGTAAAAAGCGTATGGGAATATTGTTTTCCGTGCGTTTTTTTTTTTTTTTTTTGATTATTCAAACAAATTATTTTAAAAAATCAGAATCTTTTGTATAATACAATCATACATGCTTTATTGTATACATACAGAGTGGGGGGAAGGATCGATGAAGAAAAAAGTTTCAACACTTGCTGTATTTATGTTATCAACTAGTATGTTTGTTGGAGGATGTGGAAATGGGGAGAAGGTATCAACAACAAAGAAGGAATCAAGTAAAGGAATAGCTGATAAACAAGTGCTCAACTTATTAGAAACGGCAGAAATTCCTTCGATGGATACATCGAAATCAACAGATTCTGTGTCGTTTCGGGTATTTGTAAATGCAATGGAAGGCTTATATCGATTAGATAAAGATAATAAACCGACTCCAGGTATGGCTAAAGATGTAAAGATTAGTGAAGATAAGAAGACATATACATTTGAACTACGCGATGCAAAATGGTCTAATGGAGAACCAGTTCGTGCTCAAGATTTTGTATATGCTTGGCAGCGTGCGCTTGATAAAGCAACGGCTGCTGAATATGCTTTTATTTTATTTGATGTGAAAAATGCACAAAAAGTAAATCAAGGGGAACTCCCGCTTGATCAACTTGGGGTCAAAGCAAAAGATGATAAAACATTAGTAGTTGAATTAGAGCAACCCGCACCATATTTTCTTGAACTGACTTCGTTCCCAACCTTTTTCCCTTTAAATGAGAAGTTTGTAAAGGAACAAGGCGATAAGTACGCATTAGAAGCGAATAACATTTTGTATAATGGACCATTTACATTGTCACAATGGAAACATGAACAAAGTTATCAATTAAAGAAAAACCCGAATTATTGGGATAAAGATACCGTGAAGTTAGAGGAAATTAACGTAAGTGTTGTAAAAGAAACGAGCACGAGTGTAAACCTATATGACAGTGATCAAGCAGATCGCGTTATTTTAAGCTCTGAATTTGTGGATAAATATAAAAAAAATAAACCAGATGAGTTTAAGACGAAATTAGACCCACGTATGTATTTCTTACGATTTAACCAACAAAATCCCACGTTTAAAAATCAAAAGGTTCGAGAAGCGATTGACTTAGCATATGATAAAAAAGGAATTGCAAATGTTATTTTAAATGATGGTTCTTTACCCGCGTATTTCTTAGTACCAGAAAAGTTCACAACAGGACCTGATGGAAAGGATTTCCGTACTGTGAATAAAAATTTCCGCGATAAAAAAGATAACGTAGAAAAAGCAAAAAAATTATGGGCGGAAGCGAAGAAAGAACTCGGTCAAGAGACAATAACTGTAGAACTGTTAAATGATGATAACGGTAGCCGTAAGAAAGTTGGGGACTTTATTAAAGAGGAACTAGAGAAAAATTTACCAGGGTTAAAAGTAAATTTAAAACAACAGCCATATAAGCAAAAGTTAGATTTAGAGAAGAAATTACAATATGAATTTTCACTTTCAGCTTGGAGCCCAGATTATCCAGATCCAATGACATATTTAGATATGTTTATAACAGGAAGTTCATTTAACGAAATGGCTTATTCGAATCCGGAATATGATGAGCTTATAGCGAAATCAAAAGGTGAACTTTTGAAAGATGATGCTGCCCGCTGGAAGGCGCTTGCTGAGGCTGAGGAAATATTAATTGGTAAAGATGCTGCCATTTCACCATCGTATCAACAAAGTACAGCATATTTAGAAAAGCCATATGTAAAAGGGATTGCTAATCATACTTTTGGTGGTGATTTTAGTTATAAATGGGCATATATAACGAAAAAGTAGTAAAATGAAAGATGGGTGAATTTTCACTCATCTTTTTGCACTAGGAGGAATCATGTTGATCAAAGGAATCAATCATATTTGTTTTTCTGTTTCGAATTTGGAGACATCCATTGCATTTTATGAAAAAGTATTAGAAGGAGAATTATTAGTTAAGGGAAGAAAGCTTGCCTATTTTCGTATATGTGGAACTTGGGTAGCACTGAATGAAGAGACTGATATTCCTAGAAAGGAAATCCATCAATCTTATACACATATTGCTTTTTCTATCGAGAAAGAAGATTTTGAGCGATTATTACAGCGATTAAAAGAAAATGATGTTCATATTTTACAAGGAAGAAAACGAGATGTAAGAGATTGTAAATCTATTTATTTTACTGATCCAGATGGACATAAGTTTGAATGTCATACAGGTACATTAGAAGAGCGGTTACAATACTATAAGGAAGCGAAACCACATATGACATTTTATTAGAAGGAAAAAGGGCCGCTATCCGCGGCCTTTTCTTATTTTTCGTGCTCATCACAATGATCTTGATGACGTTTTCGATACCACCAATAATCATATTTTTTCTTTTTTTGATTCGAGTTTTTGTCGTGATAGTCATCCTGATGATGGCCGTGATTGTTTGGATAGAACACACATTTTTTACAGTAGCATCGTTTTGTCCAATAATGTTTTTTCTCATAACGAACGCATTTTGTAACAAACGTGCATTTCTTTACGCGTGTACGCTTTGTAACGAATTTGCAATCTTTAACGCGTGTACATTTTGTAACAAATGTCCATTTTTGTACGCGGACACGAGTGCGTTTTGTAACAAATGTACAGTGTTTGACGCGTGTGCATTTCGAGACAAATGTACAATGTTTAACGTGCGTACATTTTGTACGAGGACAACGACATTTTTTACGGCATTGATGACCACGAGAATGCTTGTCACACTTTTGGCTCGAATGGTCATCATATTCAAAAGTAGACGGATCTTGGTGTAAAAAGTCCTCCATACCCGCACTTTTGATTTCTTCGACAGCTTTTCTTATATCCCTTTTCATAGAAAGCCCTCCTTAGTATAGTGTAAATATATTTGTATTTTCTTACCAGTAATCATAATATGAGAGGGAGATATTTCGTGAATGAGACAAGAGTGTAAATTTTAGAAAAATAGATAGATAGCGGATGTAGGGACAAAACAATTAGCATACATTGAATGAAGAGAAATGAGAAGAGGGGGAAAAAGAATGTTGCCTTCTTACGATTTTTTTATTCATCCAATGTATTTGGTAGAGCTAAAGAAGGATATTTGGTCAGATAGTCCTGTCCCGGCAAAATTAACGTATGGTAAGAGAAAATATGATATTGATATTGTTTACCGTGGGGCACATATTCGTGAATTTGAGAAGAAATCGTATCATGTGATGTTTTATAAGCCAAAGCACTTTCATGGGGTAAAAGAATTTCATTTGAATTCTGAGTTCAAAGATCCATCTCTTATTCGAAACAAGTTGTCACTGGATTTTTTTGATGAGATAGGAGTACTTTCCCCAAAATCACAACATGTGTTTGTGAAAATAAACGGTCAAGTGCAAGGAGTATATTTACAATTAGAATCAGTTGATGAAAACTTTTTGAAGAGCAGAGGATTACCAAGTGGATCTATTTTTTATGCGGTTGATGATGATGCGAATTTTTCTTTAATAAGTGAACGAAATCAGGATGTGAAAACAGAACTTTTTTCAGGATACGAATTTAAGTGTGCGAATGAAAATAGTGAAGAGCAACTTAGCGAATTTGTTTATCAAGCAAATGTGATTCCTCGTGAAAAATATGAAAAGGAAATTGTAAAATATCTTCATGTTGAAAAGTATTTGCGGTGGCTGGCAGGTGTAATTTTCACTCAAAATTTTGATGGATTTGTGCATAACTACGCATTGTATCATAATGATGAAACAAACTTATTTGAAGTCATACCGTGGGATTATGATGCAACTTGGGGGCGAGATGTAGAAGGAAGACCCCTTAATCACGAGTATATTCGCATTCAAGGATATAATACATTAAGTGCAAGACTTTTGGATATACCAGCTTTTCGTAAACAATATCGAAGTATTTTAGAAGAGATTTTAGAAGAAAAATTTACAGTTTCTTTTATGAGACCAAAAGTAGAAGAATTGTGTAAATCGATTCGTCCCTTTATGATGCAAGATCCGTATATGAAAGAAAAGATAGAAACATTTGATCAAGAAGCTGAGATGATTTTTCAGTATATCATAAATCGAAGGCAATATATATATGAGCATCTTCATGAATTGGGATGATAAAAAAAGAGATTGAGCTCACTATCAATCTCCTTTTTGTTCTATAATGGAAATAGGGCTTCGTGAAATATAGCATAAGAAAAGTGTTGAAATGATCAAAGATGAAATAAGAAGCAGGTGATATGAAAATGGAAGGGAAATGGGTGGAATGGGTCAAACAAATACAGGCTATTGCCCAAGCTGGATTAACGTATTCAAAAGATGTATATGATATTGAACGATTTCAACAATTGCGTGATTTATCCATCTCAATCATGTCCCATTATACAGAGACAGATTGGGAAGTGGTCAAAACGTTATTTGCAAGTGAGACGGGATATCAAACGCCAAAAGTAGATATTCGAGCTGTCGTATTTCAAGATGAGAAGTTATTATTTGTAAAGGAAAAAAGTGATGGGAAATGGGCGTTACCAGGCGGTTGGGCAGATATTGGCTACACACCAACAGAAGTCGCTGCAAAGGAAGTTTATGAAGAAACTGGATATGAAGTGGATCATTTTAGGTTATTAGCAATATTAGATAAGGAGAAACATCATTCATCGCCATCGGCAACACACATATATAAGATATTTATTGGCTGTGAAATTGTTGGAGGCAAAAAGCAAACGAGCATAGAAACAGAAGATGTGCAGTTTTTTGGAGAGAATGAAATGCCGGAATTATCTGTTGCTAGAAATACAGAATGGCAAATTAAAGAAATGTTTACATTTATGAAAGATAAGCATAAAGAACCAATGCTAGATTGAATAAAGAGATGAGAAAGAATGGTTTGATGTGGTCTATTGCTGCATTATGATGCATACATTCAAAAGAGAATCATGAATATATTGGCATGAACAAATCTTTGTGGGATAATAGGAAGGTATGTGAACAGAAAAGGAGATAGGTAAGGACATGTTAGCGAATTTAATAGAGCAATTATTGCAATTTTTCGCAAGTCTAGGATATTTTGGTGTTGCCCTAGGATTGATGATTGAGATTATCCCAAGTGAGATTGTTCTTTCGTATGCTGGTTTTTTAGTTGCGCAGGAGAAGATTAGTTTTGTAGGTGCGGTAATTGCAGGTACAATTGGTGGGACATTAGCACAAATCTTTTTATATTGGTTAGGGTATTACGGAGGTCGTCCAGTAGTTGAAAAGTATGGAAAATATTTGCTGATTAATAAGCATCATTTAGATATAGCTGAAAATTGGTTTAAGCGCTACGGCGCTGGTGTCATTTTCTCTGCTAGATTTATACCAGTAGTACGCCATGCGATTTCTATTCCGGCAGGGTTAGCTAAAATGCCGTTAAAACTTTTTACTCTTTATACAGTTGTAGCGATTATACCTTGGTCTATTTTCTTTATTTATTTAGGGGAAAAGCTCGGAGGAAATTGGCGTCATATAAAAGAATACGCCGCTGATTATACGCATTATATCATTATTGGAGCAGTATTGTTTATTGCTATATATTTTGGATTGAAAGTTTTAAAAAAGAGAAAAACAGTTCGTTAAAGCCAGTGGTTTCATTGGCTTTTTTATATTGTTGTTCTAAAGGGAAGAAGTTGTCCATAATGTGTAATAATAAAGCGTAGCGGGGGAATGAAATGAAAGGATCACCGTTTGTACGTGGAACAGTATTTTTAACGTCGGCAACAATGATATCAAAAATGCTAGGTTTCATATATGTAATTCCGTTTACAGCTATGGTAGGAACGAGTGGATATGTACTTTACACCTATGCATATCGACCGTATACGATTATGTTAAGTATCGCAACAATGGGGTTGCCTCTTGCTGTTTCAAAAATGGTTTCAAAATATGATCAGTTAAATGATTACCATACGGTTAAAAGAGTTCTGAAAAGTGGAGTCATCTTTATGATACTTATGGGAATGATTTCGTTTCTATTATTATTTATGTTAGCGCCACACCTTGCCGAAATTGTAATTGATGGAAATGATCAAACTGGAAATAGCATAAGTGCTGTTACGTATAACATTCAAATCGTAAGTTTTGCTTTATTCATTGTACCTGTGATGAGTTTGCTACGCGGTTTTTTTCAAGGGTTTCAATCTATGGGCCCTTCAGCGGCAAGTGTTGTGATTGAGCAAATATTTCGCGTTTTAACAATTTTAATAGGAAGTTTTGTTGTTTTGCATATATGTAAAGCATCTATTTCGTTAGCGGTTGGTGTTTCAACTTTTGGAGCGTTTATGGGAGCGGTAGCTGGATTAAGTGTTTTAAGTGCTTATTATATGAGAAGGCGAAAGTATTTGAAGAAAAAAGAAGTAACCAGTGTTCCAAAAACAACAAAATCTTTTTTCTCATTATATAAAGAACTTTTTACTTATTCGATTCCATTTGTTGTAGTCAGTTTAGCAATTCCGCTCTACCAGACGATTGATACATTTACGATTAATAAGCTATTAATACAAGTTGGATATGGACAGGGAGAGGCTGAGAAGATTAATGCAATCATCGGTCTCGTGCAAATGGTTGTACTAATTCCAGTTTCTGTTGCGACAGCCTTTAGCATGTCTCTTGTTCCGGAAATGACAAAAGCTTATACAGCAGGTAATACACAACGATTGTATAAACATTTTACAAAAACAAATGTATTAGTAGTTGGCATAACCTTTCCAGCAGCAATTGGAATGATGGTGTTAGCAAAACCAGTGTACACGTTTTTATTTGGAGTGGGGAATGATCCTTATATGGGAAGTAGTATTTTACAGTACTATGCACCCGCATGTATTTTATTTTCATTATTTACAGTGACTGCCGCAATGCTTCAAGGAATCAATCAACAGCAAAAAACAGTGCTAGGTTTGTTGATTGGAGTTGCTGTGAAAGTTAGTCTAAACATTATGTTGTTGCCATACTTAGATTATGTCAGCTTTATTATTGCAACATATGCTGGATACACGATTTCAGTTTTATTTAACTTGTGGATGCTTTCTAAATATGTTATAAAGGCAACATAAGCTTTCTGAGGGGCAGGGTCAACTCTGTCTTTTTCTATTTGAAAAGATTTGTGGGAAAGCGTTTCGAAATAATTTTTCTATTGAAATTTCAACATTTGTTTCATATGCTGAACATGGTGGTTTAAAAACTGTTATTTAAGTGAGGTAGATTCCCACATGTACATGTAAAAAGAATCGGGGTGATAGTATGTTAAATATTTATTTAACAGACCGAAACGGAAAATTACAAGAAATTGACGAAATTCAAAAAGGTTGTTGGATTAATGTACTTCATCCAACAGAAGAGGAAATTCAATTTCTCGTACAAACATTGAATGTAGAATTAGACTTTATTAAAGACCCTTTGGATGACGAAGAACGTTCGCGTATTGAAAAAGAAGATGACAATGCACTGATTATTGTCGATATCCCTACCGTAAGGCATGATGAAGAAGGGAATTCAATATATGATACAATCCCAATTGGTATGATTGTTATGCCAGAATGTTTTGTTACCATTTGTTTAGAAGAAAATCCGATTTTTGAGCGTTTTATTAATCAGCGTATTAAAGAATTTTATACGTTTAAAAAGACGCGGTTTGCACTGCAACTTTTATATACGATTTCAACGTATTATTTAAGATACTTAAAGCAAATTAATCGGAAAACAGTCGACTTAGAACATCAATTAAATAAGTCGATGAAAAATAAAGAAATTTTCACCTTATTAGGCCTTGAGAAAAGTTTAGTATATTTCACAACATCTTTAAAAGCAAATAAAATTGTAATTCAAAAATTAATGCGCAATAATACGTTTATTAAGATGTATGAAGATGATCAAGATTTGTTAGAAGATGTATTAATTGAGAATAAACAGGCTATTGAAATGGCTGAAATATATAGCAATATTTTGAGCGGAATGATGAATACGTTTAGTTCCGTTATTTCAAATAACTTGAACAGTGTGATGAAATTATTAACTTCTATTACAATTATTTTATCTTTGCCAACCATGGTTTCAAGTTTTTTTGGAATGAATGTAGCAATTCCGCTTGAAAATAATCCGCATGGTTTTCTAGTTGTTATGATTATTTGTGCGGTACTATCTTGCAGTTTAGCCTTTATTTTTTGGAAGAAACGTTATTTTTAATAATCAAGAAAGCTGTTCTAGCTTAGTATGAAAATGAAGCTAGAACAGCTTTTTTCGCTATTATCGTGTCTTAGCTGTCTATGTAAAAATATATAATTTTATAAAATTCGAAATTTCATAAGGGTTGCTCGATTTATGAATAAGGTTTAAAATTACATATTGTTAATGAAAAAGTGGAGGAAATACATCATGGAATTGTTTCAATTACCAAAAGCATTCCTGCAAATGAATACGATTTTTATCTCAATCTTAATTGAAGCACTACCATTTGTGCTAATTGGTGTATTTATTTCAGGACTTATTCAAATGTTTGTGACAGAGGACATGGTAGCAAAATGGATGCCGAAAAACCGATTTTTATCAGTCCTTTTAGCGACTTTTCTTGGCATGATGTTTCCAGGGTGTGAATGCGGAATTGTTCCCATTGTAAGACGTTTAATTGGAAAAGGTGTTCCCCCATATGCTGGAATTGCATTTATGTTAACAGGACCGATTATTAACCCAGTCGTATTATTTGCAACATACGTTGCATTTGGAAGTAATATGAAAATGGTATGGTATCGTTCCATTGTAGCAATTGTAGTAGCAATTATTGTTGGGCTTATACTGTCATTTATGTTTAAAAACCATCAGCTACGTGATAATCATTTTCCGGAAATCAATCATAAGCGCCCTTTACGTAAGAAAATGTGGGATGTATGTACACATGCTGTTGAAGAATTTTTCTCAATGGGAAAATATTTAGTCATTGGGGCGCTCATTGCTGCTGCAGTTCAAACGTTTGTACAAACATCAACGTTACTAGCGATTGGACAAGGGCCATTTTCTTCATCAGCTGTTATGATGGGGTTAGCGTATATTTTGTCGCTTTGTTCAGAAGCTGATGCTTTTATTGCATCTTCGTTCCAAAGTACATTTTCAACAGCATCACTTGTCGCGTTCCTCGTTTATGGACCGATGGTAGATATTAAAAATATGTTTATGATGCTTGCGACATTTAAAACAAAATTTGTAATTGTTGTGATAGCTACAGTTACATTTGTCGTTTATGCAAGCTCACTACTCATTTATGCGATGGGGTGGTAGTTTATGTTTCGAGCGTATATTTTGCTTGGATTTACAATTTTAATTGCGCAGCTTCATATTTCAGGGAATATAACAAAGTATATTAATATGAAGTACGCGTATTTATCTACAACAGCAGCTATTATTTTTGGTTTTTTAACATTTGTGCAAATTGTGGTTACGTTTCAAAAAGAACATCAGAAAGAAAAACAACAGCATGATTGTAGTTGTAATCATAGTCACTGCGGACATGATCATTCGAAAGATGAAAATACATGGTGGAAACGAATATTTTCATATACATTATTTTGTTTTCCTATTATTTCAGGCCTCTTTTTTCCGATTGCAACATTAGATTCAGATATTGTGAAAACGAAAGGATTTCATTTTCCTGTTGTACAAGCTGATAGTACAGATCCATTTATGAGAAGGCAATTTTTAAGACCTGATACGAGCATTTACTATGGAAAAGAAGGATATCGTGGTGTAATGGAGAAAGGGAAAAAAGAATATGTTACAAAAAAACATATTACTTTAAAGGATGAGGATTTCTTAAAAGGAATGGAGACAATTTATAATTATCCGGGTGAATTTACAGATAAGACCCTTTCATTTAAAGGATTTGTGTTCCGTGATGATTCTTCAACGAAAGAACAATATTTCTTATTCCGATTTGGGATTATTCATTGTGTTGCTGATTCCGGTGTATATGGTATGTTGGTTAAAAAGCCAGAAGGAGTAGAATGGAAAAATGATGACTGGATTCAAGTTGAGGGAACCATTTCAACTGAATTTTATCAACCATTCCGTGCGAATATTCCAGTATTAGAAGTAACGAAGTGGAATAAAGTGGAACAGCCCAAGGAGCAATATGTATTTAGAGGAGCCGATTGATAACAATCGGTTCTTTTTAATAGACATAAAGTTCTAAAAATTGTTAATATATAATATGTAATTCACCTAGTTTAATATCTGTCATATTAGAGAAAATAGAAAGATTACTATTTTTATGTAAAACAATGATTAAAGAGGTGAAGGAAATGGGAGAAGTTAAGGGAAAAACAGTGAATGAATCAAGAGTTTTTAAAACGAGTCGGGTATTTCCAACGGATTTAAATGACCATAATACGTTGTTCGGAGGTAAAATATTAGCTGAAATGGATATGATTGCATCCATTTCGGCAACAAGGCATTCAAGGAAGGAATGTGTAACAGCATCAATGGATTGGGTAGATTTTTTACATCCAGTCCGTTCTACAGATTGTGTAAGTTATGAATCATTCGTTATTTGGACAGGGCGCACCTCGATGGAAGTGTTTGTGAAAGTCGTAGCGGAAGATTTAATTTCAGGTAATCAGCGTATCGCGGCAACATCATTTGTTACATTTGTTGCACTTGGAAAAGAGAATAAGCCGGTTCCTGTCCCTCGCGTGATTCCAGAAACAGAGGCGGAGAAAAAACTGTATGAAATTGCTGTTTTACGTGCAAATCAGCGCTATATTCACAAAGCTGAGAGTAAAAAAATTGCGACATTGTTAAATTTGTAATACATATATGTGCAAAATGAAAAGCGGACACCTATTTTAGGGGTCCGCTTTTATAGTTTTTTCATCTGCGTATCGTGAGGTGCTCATTAGCAGAAACAAGCAGCGCCGACGATAATTAAGAGGATAAATAATACGACTAGTAACGCAAAGCCATTACCACATGCAAAACCCATTGTTACTTCCTCCTTTATTTTAAGGTACAACATACAATATGTCATTTTTTGGTTATTTGACAGGGACATATATCATATAGGAAAAGATTTTTTTGTTGTATGTTAATGAGTGGAAAAAGGAAAGATATAAGCAGGAAAGTGTATTCCGCTCTTTTAGGTAAGTGAGACTCCCGCCTCAATATTCAGAAAGAAGCAAGGAAGATAGGTGGGAGCTCGCCTGCCTGTAACAGCCCGATTGGTGAGAGCTCATAATCACCCATGATCAAAGTTTCACTTTATGAAGAAAGGACTTTATCCGTGAAGCACTTTATATTTTTTATATTATGTCTCATAGGTGCATGGATGAATATCGATGTAGAAATGGGGAAAAAAATGATTACTGAACATAAAATATCAAACATACGTTACGGTAATTTCCAAGTGTATACAGATGGAAATGATTTATATGACAAATTATTTGATGATATAGAGCATGCGGAAAAGTATGTATATATTCATTTTTATATTGTGGGCAAAGATAAAATAAGTCAAAAATTTTTACATCTGTTAGAGAGAAAAGCCGAAAGCGGTGTAGATGTGAAGCTATCAGTAGATCGTATTGGTGGCTATAAAATGAAGAAAAAAACAATCGAACTTTTACGAAAAAAAGGGGTCAAATTTACTTTTAGTAAAAGGCCTACATTTAAACATTTCTTTTTCACCCTCCATCAACGAAATCATCGACGTATTGTTGCGATTGATGGAAAGGTAGCCTATATTGGAGGATTTAATATAGGAAAGGAATATCTCGGTCAAAATCCTAAGTTTGGAAAATGGCGTGATTATCAGATGCGTATTGAAGGAGATGGGGCAGTTGATATGGAGAAACAGTTTGCAAAAGACTGGCAAGCTGATACTGGGGAAGGGCTTTCTTTATATAAAGGACCGAAAATAGAAAATAACGTACCATATCAATATGTATTTTCAGATGGAAAAGGGTTGTGGAATGAATATGGTACATTTATTGGACGGGCTAAGAAATCATTAGTAATTGCAACCCCGTATTTTATTCCGAGTAAGGAAATGATGAAAGGATTACAAGAAGCATTAAATCGAGGAGTAAGAGTGAAGATTCTCGTTCCTTTAAAAAGTGATGCTCTTTTTCTTAAACAAGCTGCCTATCCATATTTAAAGAAGATATTTGATGATGGGGCAGAAATTTATCAGTATCAAAATGGCTTTTTTCATGGGAAAGTGACAATTGTTGATGAAATGAGTGTTGATGTCGGGACAGCTAACTTTGATAATCGAAGTTTTTATCTGAATACGGAGTCGGAATGTTTTATATATGATAAAGCTGTTGTTGATCAAGTAAAGAGGAAACTTGATGAAGACTTTCATAGCTCAAAACGTCTCCATGAGAAGGATTTCGAGAAAATTAGTAGTTGGGATTGGTTGATAGCAAGAATAGCGAATGTTTTTGCCCCATATTTATAAGTGTATAAAGAAAGTGAAGGGAGCGATTCAATGAATTGTATAGAGGAGCTAATGAGGCATAGCTATTCTCTTATATATAATATGGGAGAGTACATGAATGAAATCCAAGATGAAGAATTAAAAGGTATACTTCAGCAACAGTTACCATATATGTTACAAGCATATAATGAACAGGTGAATTTTCAAGAAGGAGAAAATGTACAGCAGATGATTTGTGAGCAATTAATCTCTCCGCGTATTCAAAATCATATAGAGATAGAAAGGATTAGTACAGGAGATATAGGAATTGCGATTTCATATATTTTGCATTTGAAAAAATTAGCATTATATTTTGCGCAAGTAGCTGTAGAGGTTGCTAATCCTGAGTTTCGTGCTTTTTTAGAAAAATGCTTTGTGAAAATGAATCGTTATGCATATTGTGTTTGGCAATATGTAGTGAAGCAAGAGTATAGTATTGGACAGGTATTTATGAATGAGAAGTTTGCATAAAAAGACGGCTCACACCGTCTTTTTTGCAATAATCCCCCTTCCACCTTATAGACTTTTCACCATGCCACCATCAACGAGAAAAGATTGTCCTGTCATATATGAATTTGCCTCAGAGACAAGGAATGTAGCAAACGTAGCAAATTCTACAGGTTGACCATATCTTCCGAGAGGAATCATAGATTCATATTGTTTTTGAACTTCTTCCACTGTTATACCGCGCTTTTCAGCAGCCATTTCATCTAAAGAAGCAACGCGATCGGTAGCAATACGACCTGGGGCAATTGTATTAATTAAAATATGATAGGGAGCAAGTTCTGCGGCTAAAGTTTTTGACAGCCCTGTAATGCCAGTACGGAACGTATTTGATAGCAATAATCCAGGAATCGGTTCTTTTATAGAAGAAGATGCGATATTAAGAATTTTTCCGCCACGTTCTTTCATATATGGAAGAACTTCACGAATCATACGTACATAGCTTAATAAGTTTAGCTCAAATGAATGGTACCAGTCCTCATCGGCTAGTTGCTCAAATGTACCAGGTTTAGGACCACCAGCATTGTTGACTAAAATGTCAATTGTGCCAAAAGTGTCTCCTGTATACTTTACCGCTTCTTTAATATTTTCTTTGTTTGTAATATCACAAACTGTATACATAACTTTTCCCATATTAAGAGCGGTTAATTCTTTTTGCAATGAGATTAAACTTTCTTTATTGCGGCTGAGTAACATAACATTTGTTCCTTCTTTTACAAGTGCTGTACTAATTGCTCTTCCTAAGCCTTGACTAGAAGCTACAACCAATGCTGTTTTACCAGATAATCCAAGTTCCATCTGTATCCACCTTTCTTTGCTATAGTACTTTCATTATAGAAGAAAGTGCTTCAAAATAAAAAATATTCGCTTTTTTATTTTGAAATTTACAAACATTTACTATATATTTACTGTTTTCTAATATTAGCTTTAAAAATAGAAAGTAATATGAGAGTGTACATATTCTATCAAAGGGAGGATAAGCAAATGAATAAATGGGTTAAATCTTTAACTGCTATGGCACTTGCGAGCTCTTTATTTATGGTAGGTTGTAATAATGGAGAAGAAAAAAAGAAAGATGAGGAAACAACAACACAACAAGATGAAAAGAAAGATAAGGAAACGAGTGGAGATACACAATCTTCAGATTCAAAAGAAAAGAAATAAGTTTGTATGATCTATATAGCAGAGCTTCCTCTATTTATGGGGGAAGCTTTTTAATCAAAAAATAGTAGAAAAGATATGAAAATAGCCGCGTTGGTGCTGCATATAAAAAACCATCCCTAAAAAGAGATGGTTAGAAAAGGATATAACAAATGAATAGGGTAATCATAATGATTTGTAAAATAGCTTTTGCTACTGTGCTACTTAAAAAACCAATAACGGTTGCAATCCCAACCATGAAAGCATCCTTTGGCGTCTTTTTGTGGATCAGTTCCGTTATAAATACAGATAGAAATGGGATGATAATAAGACCAAAGGGCGGGAAGAAAAAAGAACCTACGATGATAGATACTATGCCAACACGTTCGCCCCACTTCGTGCTTCCGTATTTTTTTAAGAAATATCCATTGGCAATAAAGTCAGCAATGAAAATAATAATCGTAAATACAATTTGAATGGCCCAAAAAGAAGTGGTTAACTCACCACCATTTATCCCAAAATAATAAATAAAATATCCAGCCCACAAAGCAAGTATGCCAGGGATAATCGGATAGATAAACGCAATAAATGAAACGATAAAACATGCAATGATACAAAGAGTTAATATAACAGTCACTTTACTACTCCTTTATAGTATCTAATTTATGTACAGCGATCTTTTTAATCTGATGGCCGTCAAGGTCTAAAGCTTTAAATTGAAATCCATCATATTCAACTGAATATCCAGGTTCAATATTTAAATCAACTGCTTGAGAAAGCAACCAACCACCGATTGTATCTAAATCACTATCATCAATATGTAAGCCAAACATGTCATTCACTTCAGAAATAAGAACTTTCCCATCTAAAACAGTGAGCTTAGGGGTTCTTTTCTCAATCATCGGTGATTCATCATCATCAAATTCATCTTGTATTTCTCCAATAATCTCTTCAATAATATCTTCCATCGTTAACAATCCAGCTGTTCCGCCATATTCATCCATTACAATGGCCATTTGCACGCGATTTTTTTGAAGATGAATTAATGTTTTACGGATTGGAACCGTCTCAAAGACGGTTAACACAGGATGGATATAGGATTCTAAAGGCTTATGAATCCCTTTTGTTTGATCATGGAAAATTTCTTTTGTATTAATCATGCCGATGATATCATCTTTATCTTTTTTAATAATTGGATAGCGTGTATACTTCTCGGAGGCAACAGTCTCCATATTTTCTTCCAATGTATTTTCAGTAGAGAGACAAACCATTTCTGTTCGTGGAACCATGATTTCTTTTGCAACACGATCATCAAATTCAAAAATATTATTAACATATTTATATTCCGCTTGATTAATTTCTCCACTTTTAAAGCTTTCGCCTAAAATAAGTCGTAATTCTTCTTCAGAATGAGCAAGTTCATTTTCTTTTGCCGGTTGTAAGCCAAATAGTTTTGTGAAAAATAAGGCTGTATGATTTAATAGCCAAATGAAAGGGTACATAATTTTGTCAAACCAAATAAGTGGTTTAGCGAACATTAAAGTAATTGTTTCGGCTTTTTGAATAGCGAAAGATTTTGGTACAAGTTCACCCAATACAACATGAAAAAAGGTGATAATACTAAAGGCCATAATAAAAGATAGTGTATTAGCCATTGGACCAGTAATATTTATTTTTTCAAATACAGGATGCAGTAAATGCTCTACTGTTGGTTCACCAAGCCAACCGAGTCCCAAAGAAGTGATTGTGATGCCGAGTTGACAAGCTGATAAATATACATCTAAATTTGAGACAACGCTTCTAGCAGCTAAGGCTTGTTTATTTCCTTCGTTTGCGAGTTGATTAATTCGGCTTTTTCGTACTTTTACAACTGCGAATTCAGAGGCAACGAAGAAGCCTGAGATGAGAATAAGTAAAATAACAAGAAAAATATTTAATATGTCCAAGTGTGTTCCTTACTCCAAAGTGGAATAAAGATGTCACCTCCTGCAAGTATGTTATACTTTTATAATAAATCGAAACGAAAATAATAGTCAAAGAAAACACGCAGAAATTGACATGTTTTGCTAATTGGTAATCGTTTTTTGTTATTTTATCCTTCTTGATAAAGAATAACCTTCCATTTACATGTTTGAAAATGGAAGGAGAAAGGAATTGGTTGTGGACGAAACTAGATTGCTTCATTATTTACTGCTATTTTAGGGGAGTAACAGCTCGATTGGTGAGGGTTCATAATTAGGATATGGTGAAGAAACCCTCGCAGATTCAAGTTTTACCTCATTTTAACATTGTTCTAGTTACAGGCGATGTTGCATGTTTTGAATCTTTTGTTCTCCAAACCGATTGGAGAAAAGAAAGAATAATATACGGAATATAAAGAAGGAGCAGACAAATTGCGACTATAGTTGGTGAAGCTCCTCCAAATTGAATCATAAATTGTAATAAACCATTCGTATGAAAAATACACTCCATGAAACAAAATGAAACAATAATAGAACTGAAAAGAGATTTATGATTAGAAATAAGAGTGGTAAATAATGTATTTATAAGAAAGGAATGGGTATGAATTTCATGTGTTTCGGCATGACTTAAAAAAGGAATCCATTTTTTTATTGCTTGCATAACAATAATCATCGCTGCACTCAGGATTATTACTATGGAAGAGAAAGATGGAATGATGATATGTTTTGCGATATAGAGTGAAAATAAAATCACTGTGCATTGCAATATAACAGCGCTGAATGAATAAGGAATCCAGTATAATAGTGAGGCATATTTTTTCATCGATTTTGGAATTCTTAAAAAAATATGTCCCATTGCGAAACTAATCGAAAAACCGATTACTAAAGTAAATATAAAACGTGTCAGTGAGAAAAAATACATCTTCCATACGTAAGGGAACAAAGGTGTAGAATGCTCTGAAGCATGCAAGGGAGCTCCTGAATTTATAATGAGCTGAGGTGAAAAAAGAATGGATTCATGCATCCAGTCAATCATAGGGATGGAAATTGAAGAGAAATGAATAAAATGATAAAAAATATTAAATAAGCTTTTAAAATAAGAGCCTTCCTGCGTTAATAATAACGAGGGTAGTGGGCTGAACATAAGGAGAATGAGAAACCCAATCAAAAAGCGAAATATGTAAGATCGAACTAAAGAAGTCATAAAACTCACCTACTCTTTGAGTATTCAGAAAATTCTTATTTTTATTTTAGCGCTTTTTTGAAGAAGTTACAATATCTTTTTCTTTACATATTGGTATAATCTATAATTGAATCTTGCTATTTTTAGGCAGCAAGATTCAGAAAGAAATAAAGAAGATAGGAGTTACTTGAAAAAGATCGATAATCGATTTTATGAATAACTTATGACAGAAATGTGAATAGTTTTCAGAAAAATGAAATAAATCATTCCTTTTTTTCTAAAAATATAATATAGTTATGACACAGAAAATATTTTAGCATAAGGAGGATTTTTATGAGAATAAGAGGGAATTATGTACCTAAAAAAGAGGTTTTATACTGTACGATTTCATTTACAATAGGTGAAGCGCTAGAGCATTTAAATAAAACGGGTTATCGTTGTGTCCCAGTTTTAGATGAAAAGAAGGAAAAATTTTTAGGAAATATATATAAAGTCGATATTTTAGAATACAAAGGATCATTAGAAGATGATTTATCAGAATTATTGAACGATAAAGATGGATATGTGAAAGAAGATTCTTCTTTCTTTAAAGTGTTTTTTTCAATTAAAAAACTGCCATTCTTATCAGTTATTGATGAAAAAGGAATATTCCTGGGAATTTTAACGCATAAAAAAGTGTTTGAATTGTTAGAAGATGCTTGGGGGATTCATTCTAGCAAATATTCTGTCATGGTCGGAACACAAGATTACAATGGTGCAATTCAGAAACTATCTACCGTTTTGAAAAAATATAGTGGTATTCAAAGTTTAATGACATTTGATAATAATGCGTTATTAGTTCGTAGAATTATGTTTACACTAGGTGAAGAATTTCAAGGAGAAGAATTAGATTCTTTATTGAAGGATTTGGAAAATTACGGATTTCGTGTTGTATATGTAGAGGAAATGAATAATCCACATGAAATCGAGATGATTGAATAGTACGACAGACCGTTGTTTTATCGTCTTAATCGAGAAGACCTCCTCCTCTAAACGAAGTGAAGGTGAAGTCTCCTCGACTTTTCTTTTTGATTGAAAAATATTTTTTGGAAGAATATATATTTATCCCGCTATTTTAGGGCGATAACAGCCCGAGAGGCATAATCAGCGAGGATGCAGACTCCCACTGATTCAAGTTTTACTTTATTTTTACATAATTGTCTTATGAAACAAAATGGAAAAGGAGCTAAATTCTTTTGTGAAAGAATGAATGAAAAAAGTTGTAGATATTATTTTGTTTTTTAAAAAATTCTTTATAAAATATATTTCTATTTTTCAACTAAATATGTTACTATATGTGTGATAAAGATAAAGAGGTCTGACTTATTACTTTTTATGCAGCGTTGTAACGGTCTGAAAATTCTAAAAAATCAAAAAATATTAATCGGAGTAATAAAAAGGTAAAGTGGAGAAATTACAGAAAGACATTGTTCTATAAAGAGGTAAAGTTTATTATCATCACGAGCAGGGAGGAGGATGCGTAGCATATTTGTGAAAGGGAGAAAAACAATAACAGATGCTATGCAAATGAAAGAGATGAAGGGAACATTAAGGTCAGGAGATACAGTAGCGATTGGTTTAATGCTATTCGCATTATTTTTAGGAGCAGGAAATTTAATTTTTCCACCCGTGTTAGGTCAACAAGCTGGAGAAAATGTTTGGATTGCTACAATTGGATTCCTAGTGACAGGAGTCGGCCTTCCTCTATTAGCAGTAACTGCTGTAGCTTTTGTAGGGGGGGACTTGAAAGCGTTATCCTCTAGAGTGCACCCTATATTTGCTTTTATTTTCCCGCTAGTTAGCTATTTGGCAATTGGACCATTTTTTGCAATTCCTCGTACAGGGGCCGTTTCCTTTGAAATGGGAATGAAGCCCTTTCTAGCAGAGGGACTTGTATCGGAGTGGTATATTTTATTTCTTTATACAGCTGTTTTCTTTGGGGCAACTTGGTATTTATCTTTGAATCCATCGAAATTGATTGATTGGTTTGGAAGGTTTCTTACGCCACTATTGGTACTTATCGTTGCTGTTATTGTTAGTAAGGCGATTATTGATCCGATTGGGGAACCAGCTGCACCATTAGATGTATATAAAGATAATGCATTTTTTGGTGGATTTATTCAAGGCTATTTAACGATGGATGCTATTAGTGCACTTGTATTTGGAATTGTTGTGGTGCAAGTTATACGTTCAAAAGGGATAACAGAAAGTAATCAAATTGCAAAAACAACGATTACTTCTGGAATTATAGCTGTATTTGGTTTAACGTTAATTTATTTATCTCTTGCTTATCTTGGTTCGACAAGTACATCACTTGGTGTTTCTGATAATGGAGGTCTTATTTTAACGAAAGTTGTAAATGAGTTATATGGAACGAGTGGCAAAATACTATTAGGTCTTGTTATTACACTGGCTTGTTTAACAACTTCAGTTGGACTTACATCAGCGTGTGCGGGATTTTTTACAAAATTATTCCCAAAATTATCACATAGAATGATTGTAACAATGGTATGTGTGTTTAGTTTAGTTGTATCAAATTTAGGGTTAACACAACTTATTGCTGTAACATTACCAGTATTGATGATTATTTATCCTGTTGCAATTGTACTAATTGTACTGTCGTATTTTCATAAATGGATTGGACAGCGAAATACAATATATATCGGTGCAATTTTAGGGGCACTCGTTATTAGTCTATTTAACGGTTTAGAAAGTGCAAATATTAAGTTTGATACCGTAACAAATGTGCTAGAAATGCTTCCTTTATATAAGGAAGGAATTGGTTGGTTACTGCCATCATGTATTGGTGGGATGATTGGTTACTTTTTATATAGACCAAACGAATCAAATACGTTACAAAAGAAAGGTGCCTAGGCATCTTTCTTTTTTTAGAGGAAATTCATATATTTTGTCTAAATATTAGGCTGGAAGGAGTGAAAAAACAGTTGGTTTTGGATCTGTTACAATGAAATGTATGTGTAGGAACGATAAAAAAGCAGAAGTGTTTGTGTTAGGTGGAGTACTAGAGCAAAGAGACGGAATCTTGCTGCATCCAGATATAGACATCCCTAATGGAATACCAATTCGTTAATAGGGGAGAAGATTAAGAATGGATATTGGAAAAGGCTATTTAGAATGTGCAATTCAAAACTTTAAGGCAATGCAAAAGCAAGGAGACCAGACGCTCTCACAATTATCATATGAACAAATAAGTTGGAAACCTCATGAAGAGGCAAATAGTATTGCGATTATAATCAAACATTTACATGGAAATATGCGCTCAAGATGGACAGATTTTTTAACGACAGATGGTGAAAAGTTAGAGCGAAATCGTGATGGTGAATTTGAAGGGGGGTATGCTTCAAAAGCAGAAGCACTAATAGCGTGGAAAGTAGGATGGGAGTATGTTTTTCAAGCGCTGCAATTATTAACGCCGCAAGACCTTTTAAAGGTTGTGCATATTCGGGGAGAAGCGCATAGTGTTATGCAAGCGATTGAGAGACAAATCGTTCATTATTCATCACATATCGGACAAATGATTTATGTTGGAAAATTGTTAAAAGAAAAAGAGTGGGAGTGTTTAAGTATTCCAAAGAAACAGCCTAATCGCTATCTCTAAAAGTGACGTTCAATATAATAGTAAGACATGAAACGGTATAGAGTAGGTATTAAAAAGAAGATCCAAATAATTGATGGCTCAGTTATGGTTAAAATAATCCCTACAGCAAAGGTATACCAAGTGAAATATAATCCTAATACTGTATTTATGGGGATAAAACGAGAAAAGAAAAATTGTTGGCTAAAACAAGTATTGTGAAATAAGTAGATGCGTACGTAGAGCATTGTGGTAAGAAGATCTTGCTTTCTGACGATTTTTTTCTGGCATTTATGACATATGAAAGTTGGTTGCATTTTTTTACACTCCATTAAAAATAAGTATTATGTCCTTCTTAAATGGGTTATTAGTTTGTAAATAAGGAGATATAAGGAATACACTCCAATATAAGCTCCGGTGATGAGAAAGAGTGGATTCAACAAGATACCGTGAATGGTTGTCATAAATACTAAGTCATGCAGTACAACATCATAAATGTTAAAAGCGGTTAGTATACCGAGTATATATAATGAAAGGTATGCGCAAATATCTAAGAAAACACGGACTTTAGGGTGTGCTGCAAATAATAAAAACACACTTGACAAAACAATAGGAACGATACCGATAATTAGCTTCAATTCATTTCACCTCTCATACAATATTGCCCAAATTTAGGCGGTCTATTCTATAAAGCTTGTACATAAGTTGAAATAGAGAGGGTGATATTATGAATCGAGGCTTTTTTTATGTGAATTTCACAAGTGTTCGAAAGTTAATTTTATTTACTGTTAGTACACTGTTAGCGACTTTTTTTCTAATCGGAGTGGTAGTTACTTTATTGAAAGAAACAAAGTCAACCTATTTATATAATTGGTTAAATGAGCTGTCAATGAACGGATATATGTATGTGATTGGAAAGGAAAATCATTACTTTACACAGGAGTATCGTAATTTAAATCCGGATTTTTCTATTTCATCCTTTTTGTTTTCTGTAGCCACCAATATTCGATTCGACGATGTCCGAAGCTTTGTTGGGAGAGAACTTCCTGGTTTTGGAAAGTATGATACAGAAATTGTTATTGCAGGAGAAGGAACAAACTATTCTAATCTTCCAATCGAGTCGAGTGTTCCGCTTGAAGAAGTTGTGAAAGAACGGACTGGGGAAGCAGGACAAGTTCAGAAGAAAGATTCAAATGTAGAAAAGAAACAACCGGATCAAACAACGGGAGAACGAAAGGTTGCTTTTATTTATCATACGCATAGTTGGGAATCATTTTTACCGTTACTAAATTTAACAAATGATCCAAATCCAAATAAAGCGACAAGCTCGGTTACAAATATTTCAATACTAGGTGAACGGCTTCGAGAACAATTAGAAAACGAGGGAATAGGAGCAATTGAGGATAAAACAGATGTCGGGAAAAGACTAATTAGTAAAGGTCTAAATAGCAATAGTTCATATAAAGAATCACGTGAAATTGTACAGGAAGCGATGGCACGTAATAAAGAATTGCAATACTTTTTTGATTTGCACCGAGACAGTGCTCGGAAAAACGTAACGACAAAGGTGATTGGAGATAAATCGTATGCAAAGCTTGCATTTGTTATCGGGAAAGGAAATAAAAATTATGCAAAAAATTTACAATTGGCGACTGCACTGCATGAGGCTATTAATCAAAAGTATCCAGGAGTAAGTCGAGGCGTTATTCAAAAAGGATTTCAAACAGGGAATGGTGTCTACAATCAAGATTTATCAGGACAGGCGCTTTTAATTGAAGTAGGTGGTGTAGATAATACAGCTGACGAATTAAATCGTTCTATTGATGCGCTTGCGAAGGCATTTAGCGAATATTTTTGGCAAGCAGAGAAGGTAAATGGGTAGACGGAAGCATATAGTCTTGCGTCTTTTTTTCTTTTAGAAATAAATTAAGAAGTTCATCGAAATTTGTCTCTTTCTTCAAAAAGAAACAGACAGGAATTCCTTTATAAAAGATCGAAATTTTCTTTATAAACAATCTTTTCGCAGGATAAAAGGAACGGGATGATAGAGATGATTCGAGAAATCCGAGTAGAAGATGCAGAATCGTTTTTACAGTTGGGGAAGAAGTTAGATGAAGAAACTGCTTTTATGTTATTTGAACCAGGAGAACGGAAGATGACAGTAGAGCAGCAGCAAAAAATGATTGAACGATTTATAAACAATAACAATTCTACAATACTTGTAGCGACGCATGAAGAACAAATAATAGGATTTATTATAGCGAATGGTATGGATGTCCAACGAAAAAAGCACGTCGTAACAATTGTCATTGGGATTTTACAACAGTATAGTGGACGTGGAATAGGAACAGCTTTGTTTAAAGAGATAGAAAAATGGGCAAGATTACATGATGTATGGCGTTTAGAGCTAACAGTAATAGCCCACAATACAAGAGCAAAGGCACTTTATAAGAAAGTAGGATTTGAACAGGAAGGGTTAAAAAAAGCTTCTCTTATTATTAATGGAAAGTGCGTCAATGAGTATTGCATGGCTAAATTATTAAAATAAGAGGTCGTTTTATGAAAAAAAGGTGGACCCTACTAGGTATTATAGTAGTTGTAATTATCGTTGGAGTATCGGGTATCAATTACAAAATATATAAGGAAAAGCAAGCGCAAGAAGTTAATGCAACTGTAATGTTTCCAAAATCTGAAGAAACAATTTCAAAGATGGAAGGAAATATCGCAGTTGTCAATAATGCGAATTCTATCCTTGTACTTGTAAATAAGAGTAGACGGTTACCAGATCACTATAAGCCGCAAGATCTAGTTATTCCAAATGTACGTTTTTTAAGTGAAGGAAATCAAGAGAAAAAAAAGATGCGGAAAGAAGCGGCTGCAGCGCTGGAGAAAATGTTTCAACAAGGAGACAAGGAGCGGATATTTCTATTTGCAGCTTCTGGATTTAGATCGTTTGATCGGCAAAAGGCGCTAAATACCATGTATAAAATACAAGATGGAGAAGCGAAAACGGCGATGTCTAGTGCAGTTCCAGGAACGAGTGAACACCAAACAGGTCTCGCAATGGATATTACATCGCAATCTGCAAAATTTCAGTTAGAATCTGTCTTCGGAGAAACAAAAGAGGGGAAATGGCTGGCTAAAAATGCCCATAAATTTGGGTTTGTTATTAGATATACAAAAGAAAAAGAAGGAATTACAGGATATCGTTATGAACCTTGGCATGTACGGTATGTAGGAAACCCGCAAGCTACATATTTATATGAAAATAACCTCACCTTAGAAGAAGCGATGAAGTAATATAGTGAGGGGAGAAGATGAAATGGCCATGTTATATAAGAAGAAAGTATATGCATATATTACAAGGGAAAAAGAAGGAGTTATGCAGTTGCTTGTTTTTACACATCGTGATGTGCCAAAAGAGAGGATACAAATTCCTGGTGGTATAGTAAGGCCGGAAGAAAGTTTGGAAGCTGCTATATTACGTAAAGTAATGGAAGAAACGGGACTACGTCATTTGTATATTGAGCGTTTTATCGATGACTATATAATCTATGTGAAGGAAAGACAGGAGTACGAAAAACATCACTTTTTTCATATGTCATTGTTAACAAAGGTGAGGGATACATGGGAACATATAGTAACTAAAGAAAACCAAAGCGCAACATTTTGCTATGAATGGGTTGATATAGAGAGAGGTCCTGCATTAACAGGAAAGCAAGGTGAATTTATTTATCGTTTGCTTGAAGGGATGTATGTAAAATAAAGACAATCTGATGAAGTAAACCGCGCTCAATTTGTTAAAGGTAGAACTAACAAATTAGAGAAGCGGTTTTTTATATGTTTTGGTAATAAATAATTATCTTTATATTCATGTTCATTTGTAAACGAAAATTTTGAAAGAATTTTATTTTTCGTAACTTTTACACAAGGGTTTTTAATGTATAATAAGAAATATATTAATATATGACTTTATTGATAATTATTGTAACAGTGAATATCTATAGTAGCTTTCAGTCAATAGTCAACCATATCCCGTATAGAGCATAATGAACGAAAGAACTGATTTATTTGTAAGGAAATTACTGCCCGTGAATAGCGGGATAAACCATTCTTTTTTTCATATACATATAGAAAATAGAAAGCGAGGGTTGTATATGGCCGCATGGGTTGTTTGGTTTATTATAGCTGGAATTTTATTTATCGCTGAGATGTTATCCATTACTTTTTATATGCTTTGGCTTGGGATAGGAGCGGTTGTCGGAGGTCTTATTGCACTGTTTGCTCCAGAAGCATTATTTCTACAAGTTGTTGCAGGGGCAGTTGTAAGTTTGACATTGACTTTCTTTACAAAGAGAATTTCTAAAAATTTTCGAGAAGCAAAAGGATTTACTGATACTGTTGATAAACTTGAGGGGAGAAAGGGGATTATTACAAAGGCGATTACAAATGAAGAGAATGGAATTGTGAAAGTAGATGGGGACACTTGGACTGCTATTTCTGATGTGCCTATTTCAATTGGGGAGAAAGTCATTGTTATAAAGAGGAATAGTACAGTTTTATATGTGAAAAAGGAGAGTGAATAAGAGTGGTAGCATTAACATTAACGATTATTTTTGCATTGATTGTTATTATATTTATCGCGTTAACGATTAAAATTATTCCACAGCAAAAGGTGGGAGTCGTTGAAAGATTTGGTAAATTTCGATGTGTTCTGAATCCGGGATTAAACCTTATCGTTCCAATTGTTGATCGTGTTCGTGTTTATCATGATTTACGTATTCAACAAACGAATGTGCCACCGCAAAAAGTAATTACACGTGATAACGTACAAGTAGAAATCGATACAATTATCTTTTATCAAATTGTTGAACCAGAACTTGCAACATATGGTATTTCAAATTATGAATACGGTGTTCGTAATATTACATCTGCAACAATGCGTCAAATCATTGGGAAAATGGAATTGGATGAAACTTTATCAGGACGTGAGAAAATTTCAACAGAAATTCGTCTAGCTCTTGATGAAGCAACAGAAAAATGGGGCGTCCGTATCGAACGTGTAGAGGTAGTTGATATTAATCCTCCAAAAGATGTGCAAGCAGCAATGGAAAAACAAATGAAAGCAGAGCGTAATAAGCGTGCTATTATTTTAGAAGCAGAAGCTGCGAGACAAGATAAAGTACTTCGAGCAGAAGGGGAAAAACAAAGTAAAATATTAATGGCTGAAGGAGATAAGGAAGCGCGGATTCGAGAAGCGGAAGGTGTAAGAGAAGCGAAAGAGCTAGAGGCACAAGGGGAAGCGAAAGCGATTGAAATCATCGCAAAAGCGGAACAAAATCGCATTCAATTCATACGAGAAGCTAATTTAGATGAACGTATTCTTGCGTATAAATCGTTCGAATCATTAGCTGAAGTAGCAAAAGGACCAGCTAATAAAGTATTTATCCCTTCAAATGCAATTGAAACACTTGGAACTCTTGGTGCAATTGGAGAAATCTTTAAAGAAAAACAAGCGAAGACATCGCCTTCTTCTGACGCGCCAAAAGAGCAATAATAAGAAGAAAGAGAAATGGGTTTCCATTTCTCTTTCTGTAGTTTGAAGTGAAAGAGAAAACATGATAGGATTTTATTTTGGCAATATTGAAAAAAAGGGATGAGATCATGATGCAAATACTATTAATCGGCACGGGGAATCAGAAGCAGATATTTGACATGTACATGAGGGACGAGCAGACTTTGAACTAACGGAGAAAGGAAGAGAGCAAGTTGCAAAGTTAGTCCAAAAAGTAAAAAGTGAATTTCCTCCAGATTACATATGAGCTAGTATATTGAAAAGAGCTAAGGAAACTGCGGAAACTTTGGCAGAAGCAGTTGGATGTCCGGTGAAATTTGAAGAAGAATTAATGGAGTTTAATAACGGTGTACAGGCTGGGCTGTCTTTTGAAGAAGCAAAAAAATACCCAGAGTCAAAATATCTTTATGATCTCTTTGAAAATGGGGAATCTTTTATAGAGTTTCGCATGAGAATTGAGACGATATTTTCAAAGATTGTAACGGAAAATACCCATGAAAGAATTGCGATTGTAGCCCATGGTGGAGTAATTACTTGTATATTGAGTGCTTTTTTTCAAATGCCAATAAATAAAGATTATTACTTTAAAATGGGGGATACGGGAATCAGTTTGCTTGAATTGACAGGAAAGTAAAGAATGGTTCACTTTATGAATGATGCAAGTCATCTAGAAATAAGAGCTTGATAAGAATAGGAAAAAGATTCTATAGTTGCTTTATCCGAGTAGGAAATTTACTCGAACAAAGCAACTGAAGGGTCTTGAATATGCTCGGTTACTAACATGTGAATTTGAGCCCGATGATGATAAACGTGTGCAATGATTTCAAGTAACCATTCGAATCGGGAATAAGAAACACCCCAATATGCAGTTGTGATATGTGCTAACTCTTCGTGTGAATAAGATAGAAACGTTTCAGAAAGAAGATCATATCCCTGAAGCATGGTTTGCTGTATTTCATGAATGGTTTTTGGTGTATGTTTACGATAAAAAGTATGTAATTCCTCTTGTGGAGTCTCATTTAAAATGAGTAAATCTGCATGACAAATAAGAGCAAGGTGAGCATACATTTCAAATAACGATCGCTTATGTTGAATTGGTTTTATGTTTAAATCTGATTCAGTGAGTTGATTCAGCATTTTGATAGATGTATGAATCGCAATTTTTAGTTGATGTAAGGCAGCTTGAACAAACATTGTAATTCTCCTCATCTCCGTATATAATAGTTTTCTGAGAGTATTATATCATACTTAAAATTCAGAAGATTCTAGTAGTTTGACTAGAAAAATGAAAAGTATTATATTGTAAAAGGTCGTATGAAACGAGAAATAGAATCGAAAGCAATTATTGAGTTAGGAGTTTAGACCAATGAGTTCGAGATATGGAAGAAATACAATTGTTGAAGTGAATTTAGATGCTATTAAACATAATGTGAAAGAATTTAAAAAGAGAATTCATAATGAAAATATCACGATGATGGCAGCTGTAAAAGCAAATGCATATGGACATGGAGCAGTGGAAGTCGCAAAAGCAGCGACTGAAGCAGGTGTTCAGCAACTTGCTGTTGCATTTGTAGATGAAGGAATTGAGCTACGTGAAGCAGGTGTGACAGTTCCAATTTTAGTTTTAGGATATACACCTGTAGAAGCTGCTCAAGATGCAATCGAATATGATATTATGATGACGGTATATAGAATAGAAGAATTATCAAGTATAAATGAAATTGCGAAACAGCTTCAAACGAAAGCACGTGTTCATGTGAAGATTGATACCGGTATGAGTCGTATCGGTTTACAAGAAGAGGAAGTTGCTCCTTTTTTAAAAGAATTACAAAAGATGAATCATATAGAAGTAGAAGGAATGTTTACGCATTACTCTACAGCTGATGAATTGGATAAAACATATACGAATATGCAGACAAAGTTGTTTGAGAAAGCGGTGAATACGGCGAAAGAACTAGGAATGCCAATCCCTTATATTCACAGTTCTAATAGTGCAGGATCAATGGAACTTAGCAATACGTTTCAAAATATGGTTCGCGTTGGGATTGGGATTTACGGTATGTACCCTTCAAGAGAAGTAGATCATACAGTTGTATCTTTGCAGCCAGCATTATCGTTAAAATCGAAAGTAGCTCATATTAAACGTGCGAAAAAAAATCGTGGTGTGAGTTATGGGAATACGTATATGACAACAGGTGAAGAATGGATTGCAACCGTTCCGATTGGTTATGCGGATGGTTACAATCGCCAGTTATCAAATAAAGGTCATGCATTAATCAATGGTATTCGTGTACCTGTTCTTGGACGTGTATGTATGGACCAATTAATGCTTGATGTTACAAAGGCGATGCCTGTACGTGTAGGTGATGAAGTAGTTTTCTACGGGAAACAAGGTGATGAAGAAATTTCGGTTGAGGAAGTTGCAGATTTATTAGATACAATTAACTATGAAGTGACTTGTATGTTAGATCGAAGAATTCCACGCGCTTATAAAGAAAATGGTGAAACAACTGCGGTTGTGAATATATTAAGAAAAAATAACTAAGAAAAAGGACTGAGTTGCAGCAATGTAATTTAGTCCTTTTTCATTTTTAAAACTCAATATGTATATTAGAAAGCTGTTGTAATCTACAATAATTAAAAATTAAGAAGGATGTTGTAACCATTCATCTAAATCAATATTCCCTTGAACGGATAGTAATCGATATAAGTATCGATATGGTGCTCTGCATTGTGTTACATCAGGAATGGGCATGATTGTTTCGTAACCTTTTTGGAAAGCACGAGCCTCAATTTTCTCTATTTCTATAGGAATTATCTAAATCATATTTTTCAATTTTTTTGTATGATTAGTAGGGGCATAATAAGGAATTCATAAATTGTGTTGAATGGGAAATTAGATATATATAAAGAATATAATGTTGAAAAATAGATGTGTAAAGTGGAAAAGAGTATGATTATACAAATATTTCTCAATAATAAAAGTGGTTTGAATATATAAAAAGTTAATAGATTATCATATATAATAAATGACAAATCATTAATAATATTAATTATTAAGTTAACTCTGTTAATAATTAAGAAAGGAGAATATGATGGCGAAAGTTCTTGTAATTCATTTTCCGGGAGAAGGGCATATCAATCCGACATTGGCAGTGCTAAGTGAATTAATAAAAAGAGGCGAAAAAGTTGTTTCGTATTGTATTGAAGAGTATCGAAATAAAATTGAAACGACAGGTGTTGAATTTCGAATATATGAAAATTTTCTTCCTGAAATCAATATTATGGAGCGAATAAAACAAGGGAATAGCCCTCTAGAGATGTTGGCAAAGATGGTTGAAGCTACTGATCGTATTGTAGAGAATATTCTAGAGGAAATAAAAGAAGAACAATATGATTATTTAATTTATGATAATCATTTTGCAGTCGGATACATTTTGGCGAAAACCTTGCAGGTACCAAAAATTTCTTCTTGTACAACTTTTGCTTTTAATAAAGAAACCTCTCTTCATGATAAAAATGAACGTAGACAAATAGATGAAAGTTCTCCGCTTTATCAGTCTTGTGTATTAGGTATGAAAAAATGGGAAGAAAAATATGGAGTCAAATGCAATGACTTATTGGATATTATGAATCATCCAGGAGATATTACGATTGTCTATACGTCAAAACAATATCAACCTTACGCTCATACATTTGATGAATCATATAAATTTGTTGGACCTTCAATCGCACCGCGTAAAGATGTGGAAAGCTTTCCACTCAAATTTTCAAAAAAGAAGCCAGTCCTTTTTATTTCGATGGGAACGATTTTTAACCAACAACCAGAACTATATGAAACATGTTTCAAAGCATTTCGAGATTTAAATGTAACTGTGGTGTTAGTAGTGGGGAGGAAAATAAATATCAGTCAATTTGAAGAAATTCCAGCGAATTTTAATGTGTATAACTATGTACCACAATTAGAAATATTACAACATACAGATGTATTTATTACACATGGAGGAATGAATAGTTCTAGTGAAGCGTTATATTATGGCGTTCCACTTGTTGTCATTCCCGTTATGGGGGATCAACCTTTTGTAGCAAAACGAGTCGAAGAATTAGGAGCAGGAATTCAGTTGGATCGTACAAATATAACCCCTGAAATATTACGTGAAGCGGTAGAAATGATACTAGATAATAAAAGTTTTAGAGAAAAAAGTCGTAAAATAGGGGAATCTTTACACGCGGCAGGTGGATATAGACGAGCTGTCGATGAAATTGTAACATTCACCTCAGGTGCTATGCATAAATCATGCTTTCAATTAAAAAATAGTAAGTGACAACTAGAAATCTACTCTAATGAAAATGTATAGAAAACGGAGTGATTTTGATGTCAAAAGTACTTGTAATAAATTTTCCAGCAGAAGGTCATATTAACCCGACAATAGCTCTTGTCAAAGAGCTTGTGGATAGAGGGGAAGAGGTTATTTACTATTGTGAGGAAGAATATCGTTCTAAATTACAAAATACTGGTGTTGAATTTCGAAATTATAAGGATTATTTGAAGGAAATTCGTTTGCAAAACAGAATGAAGGATATGTTTAATCCAGTGCAAATGATATATAGATTCTTAAATGCAACTGAAAAGGCGCTTCCTTTTCTTTTGGAAGAGATGAGCTGTGAAAAGTTTGATTATATCATTTACGACCAACATTTTTTGTTAGGGAGAATTTTAGCTGAAATCCTACAATTACCAACGATAGCTTCTTGTACAACATTTGCAATCAGCAAAGAGATGGTTGCGGAATTATCTGCCCCAAAAAGTAAAGTAGATTCAGCTTTATATAAGGAATGTCAAAAGATTTTAGATAGAATCCGAAATCGCTATAGACTGCAAATTACTTCTATGAAACAACTTTTTTATTATGAGAGTGCTATGACATTCGTTTTTACTTCTGAATATTTCCAGCCACACGCAGAGCAATTTCATAGTAATGTGAAGTTTATAGGTCCTTCTATCATTGCACGTGAGGAGAGAGTGGAATTTCCATTTGATAAGCTAATAGGAAAAGAAGTAATTTACTTGTCAATGGGAACGGAGCTGAATCAACAGATCGAACTATATAACACATGTTTCCGTGCTTTAGAAGAATTTGATGGAGTAGTTGTAATTTCTGTTGGTAAGGACACGGATATGACGAAACTTACAAATATTCCATCTCATTTTATTGTGCGTCCTTACGTTCCACAACTAGAAGTCTTAAAATATACGAATGTATTTATTACACATGGTGGTATGAACAGCGTGAATGAAGGGCTTTATTATGATACACCACTTCTTGTGTTACCAATTACAAATGATCAACCTCTTGTAGCAAAACGGGTTGAAGAATTAAATGCTGGTATTGTTTTAGATTATCAGAATATCACACCAGCTGCATTGCAAAAGGCGGTAAGTCATCTCCTTAATAATAAAATTTATAAAGAGGGAAGTAGAACAGTAGGGTTAAGTTTACGGAAAGCAGGAGGATATCAAAAAGCAGTAGATGAAATAATGAAATTTAAAAAAGAGATGCTATCTCGTTCTTTTTGAAATAAATGAAGATTCTTATTCAACGGAAACAAATGAAGTAAAAAGTTTAGAAATATCATCACGTTCAAAAAACTAACATAATCAAGTATGAAAAGCTGCTTTTGCAATTATTGTTGCAAAAAACAGCTTTTTTTAGTAAACCAAGCTTCTTTTAATAATGTTACAACAGTTTCAATTGCATTGACTGGTATCCCTCCGAATCCTAGTAGAACGTAAGGTTCTCTTTGTAAATCATAGATTGAATCGTATATGGATAAAGGATAAACTTTTACACATTTTTCAGCAGCTGATTGAATGAGTTCGTGCTCATTCATGCCATTATGAACATGGAGCACAATATGAAGCCCAGATTGCTCTCCAAGTATATTAACATCTGCACCCATTTGATTTCTAATGGATTTCACTAATGTATGATGTTTTTTCTTATATAGTGTACGAACACGGTTTAAATGTCGATCCCAGTCTCCTTTTTGCATGAAGTGAGCAAGAGCAAGTTGTTGTAATTTGGAAACGGTTTGTTTAAAAATGCCACCAAGCTTGTTGTAAGTTTCTAAAAGATGATTCGGAAGAACGATATACCCCATTCTTAAAGATGGTAAAAATGATTTTGAAAAAGTACCCATGTAAATGACGCGTTCATTTGTATCAAGTCCTTGCAGTGAGGGAATGGGTTTGCCAATATAGCGAAATTCTCCATCGTAATCATCTTCAATAATATAGCCATCCTGATCGTTTGCCCATTTTAATAACTCTAGTCTCCTTGATAGTGGCATAATCATCCCATATGGAAATTGATGAGAAGGTGTAACATAAGCAACATTTGCATCACAATTGCTGAGAAATGAAATGTCTATTCCTTTTTCATCTAACGGAGTAGGGTGAATAGGAAGACCACAGCTTTGAATAATAGCTTTTACACGATGAAATCCAGGGTTTTCTATTGCATATACTTTTTGTCGTCCAAGCAGTTGAATAAGCAACCAAAGAAGTGGCTGTATACCAGCGCCAACAATGATTTGATTGGGCGAAGAGTGAACTCCGCGAGCGTGATATAAATATTTTGAAATATGAGTACGAAGTATAAGCTCTCCTTGCGGGTCTTCTTTTGTAAATAAGTCGTTTTCATATTGTAGTAAGCATTCTTGAAGTGCCTTTTTCCAATTTGAGAGAGGAAAGGCTGTTTGATCAATATTTCCTTGACTACAATCAAAATAGATTTGTTTGTTTGAGACTTTTTCAAATGGATAAGGGGGAATTTGTTGTTTATATGAAATCACATTTGCATCTATTTCAGCGACAAATATACCACGCTTTGGCTTACTGTCCACATATCCTTCTGCAGACAATTGCTGATACGCTGACTCAATTGTAATGCGGCTAACTCCAAGCTGTAATGCTAAGTTTCGATGAGAAGGAAGACGTGTCCCAGCAGGAAGAGTGCCTTTACAAATTTCTTGTTTTATAAATTCGTAAATTTGTATATAAATAGGTGTTCGACTTTCTACTTGTAGAGGAATGATTAAATCCATAGTATTTGCTCTCCTTCAATAACTGGCCTTGTAAAAAAGAAATGAACTGTCACTTAAATGAAGGCCAGTTTCGATTTAAAGTAATGATATAACATTCAGAAAGTTTTATAAATAGTTAGGGGAGATCGGATGAATATTATCGAAATAAAAACAGAAGAACAATTAGAGGAGGTATTACCCGTTTTACAACAATTACGAACGACTCTTACAAAAGAGGAAGCACGGGTTTTATTTCGCCGGATGAAAGAAGAACATTATCAGCTATTTTCTTTAATGAACGAAAATGGTGAAGCGGTTAGTCTTGCTGGTGTAGCTGTGGGTACGAACTTTTATAATAACAAGCATGTTTTTGTATATGACCTTGTAACAGCGGAAACGTACCGATCAAAAGGATATGGTGAAACATTACTCTCATATATAGAGCGATGGGGAAAAGAACAAGGCTGTAAGTGCATTGCTCTGACATCATCTATGCAGCGTGTAGATGCACATCGTTTTTATGAAAGAGCAAAATATAAAAAAGTGAGTTATTCGTTCTGGAAGGAATTAAAATAAAGAAGGGGCATCTTTAAAATGTACCCTATAGGATAGACACTTAAAAAAAGGTCTATTCTATAGGGTATTTCTTGTATAATGAGAGAAAAATGAGAATCGGAGACATTTCAAAATGACGAAAAAAC